>PLSK01000325.1 GCA_003165155.1 Mycobacterium sp.
AACCGGCGGAACCGGCGGAACCGGCTAAGTCATCACCGCTACGCCATTAACCGTGGAACACGTGCGGGCAGAGCAACCCTCGGAGCCCGGAGTAGCAACCGTAAGCTACTGACGCGCAACCAAATACGGCGCAAGCGTAGACAGCTTCTCGCAGGTCTCCTCGAACTCCCGCTCGGGTTCGGAGTCTTCGATGATTCCGGCACCGGCCCGCAACCACGTCTTGCCGTCGCTCTCATAGGCCGCCCGCAGCGTCAGCGCGGCGTCCAACCCGCCGTCTGCCGAAACCATCACGACCGCTCCGGAATACAGCCCGCGGCGGCCTTCGTCGAGGCGCAGGATGGCTTCGACGCCATCGGCTTTCGGGATGCCCGACGCGGTGACCGCCGGAAACAGCGCCTCCAGCGCGTCCATCCGATCGCTCGACGGGTCCAGACGCGCGCTGATCGTGGAACCGAGGTGCTGCACACTCCCCCGCTCCCGCACGGTCATGAAGTCGGTAATGGCGGCGGTGCCCGGCTCGGCGATCTCGTTGATCTCGTGAAGCGAGCTTCGTACCGAAATAGCGTGCTCAACAATTTCTTTGGAATTCGATTCCAAGTCTTCACGAGCCTGACGATCACGAGCCGCGCCGCGTCCGAGCGCCCGGGTACCGGCCAGCGGTTCGGTCACCACGGTGCCGTCCCGGTGGACGGCGGCGACCAGCTCCGGACTGTAGCCGAACGCGCGAATACCACCCAGCCGCAACAAAAAAGACCGCACCGGGGTGTTGTGCCGTCGGCCCAGCCGGTAGCTGGACGGGAAGTCGAGCGCAAAAGGCACTTCGACACAACGGGATAGAATCACCTTTTTGTAGCGACCGGCGGCGATCTCATCGACGGCCGACGCCACCCGATCGCGGTAGCCCGACGGATCGGCGGTTATGTCGACCGCGCGGGCTTCGCCCATTTCGGGAAAACCGTCAGCAAGTAACGCGAGTACCGCGTCGCGGTGGCCGGCCGCCGCGCCGAACAGCCGAACCTCGTCTTGGGTGATCACTATGCGTGCCCGGGGCCAAAACATCCTTGCCAGCGGGGTTCGCGGCGCCAGCCGCTGCTGCAGCCCGTAACGGTAGAGACCGAATTCGAAGGCGATCCAGCCGAAAAGTTGGTCGGTTTCCAACAGCAGCCGGTCGATCGCTTCGCCAAGCACCGATGCCGGACGCCCCGCCCATAGTTGCCGCTGAGTGACCCCGTCGCGGATCACGCGCAGTTCGTCGGAGTCCAGCTCGACCATCGCCTGAACACCACTGGCCAGCACCAACTGACCATCGTGCTCGTAGAGCAGATATTCCTCGCCGTCTCGTTCGGGCAGCAGCGCCGCCAACTCGCCTGCCAGGTCGGCCGGATCGATGTAGCCGGGGAGCGGAATCGACAGGGCCTTCGAGAGTGATTTCGAGAATGATGTGGCGCCCGCGGGACTTGTTTCGACGCTGGCCTCGGTCACGGTTAGTAAATGTAGCCTAACCTATGAAGGTGCGCGAAACGCTCTCGCGCCGGCCCGCCGATGAAGCGAACGGTGGCGCGTTCCGGAGGCCTCGGGGGTCGTGTCACAGGCCCCGTTGGCGTGTCGGACGAAATGTGTAACACAACTTTAATGCGACCGGTCTAGGCTCCCCAGCTAACTGCCGGTTGTCACTCCACAACGCCATCGCCGAAGCGAAATATCGTCGTCGCGGTCTCCCTATGGCCGGCGGAAGAGCTCAGGCATCCGACGGCGACGAGCTCAAAATCAACGAAATAGCCCGGCACGCTTTCGATTTGGCGGGTCGGGTGATTTGGGTAAATCACGGCGCATTACTCGCCGTCGGAACGGAAGTCGGTGCGACATCGCAATCGGCGGGCCACAGTTGGACTCTCGCTAATTTTCTCCACACATTGGATACGGCACTAAATCCACAGTAAACGTACAGTTAATTCACAAAGGATCGCTGCTCAACATGCCCCACCAGGCGCAATATGCGCGGCTGTGACCGTTGATTTTGCCAGATTCCAGCCATTCCTGTGGGTCTTCCACAGCCCTGGTCTTTTGACGCTACAGCCGACTAGCGGTTTGGCATCAGCGGGGTTTAAATTTCTGCACGGTCGTCGGGTTGTTCGTGGTCCCCCAATGCGGACGGTGCTTCCCCCTGACCACCGCCCCAGTCCTAAGAGAGGCTCCGATGCTCCAAGAGTTCTGGCACAACTTCACCCACAACCTGTTCAAGCCGCTCCTGCTGTTCTTTTACTTCGGGTTCCTCATCCCGATCCTGAAGGTGCGGTTCGAGTTCCCGTATGTGCTCTATCAAGGCTTGACCATGTACCTGCTGCTGGCCATCGGCTGGCACGGCGGCGAAGAGCTGGCCAAGATCCCGCCATCCAGCATCGCTAACATCGTGGGATTCATGGCGTTGGGCTTCGTGCTCAACTTCCTGATCGGCGGCCTCGCTTATCTTCTGCTGAGTTGGCTGACGAGCCTTCGAAGAATCGACCGGGCAACGGTCGCCGGGTATTACGGGTCAGACTCCGCAGGAACCTTTGCCACCTGCGTGGCCGTCCTGGCCGCCATTAACCTCGCGGCCAACGCCTATATGCCGGTGATGCTGGCCGTCATGGAGGTTCCGGGGTGCTTGGTGGCGTTGTACCTGGTGGCGCGACTGCGGCACCGCGGGCTTAGCGAAGCCGGCTACATGCCCGACGAGGACGGCTACGTCCCGCCGGTCAAGGTTGGGGTCGGTCCCGGCACGGCAGCAAAGCCTCCAAACGGCGGAAGCCTCGAGAGCGAGCACGATCGCGGTGTCGAGCAGGAGATGGAGCTCTCGCTGGAGAAGCTGGAACATCCGAACTGGGAGCCCGACCATGTTCCAGCTATCGGTAAGGCCAAGAGGATGCCCATTTTCTCTCGTGAGCTCCTGCAGGAAGTCTTCCTGAACCCTGGGCTCGTCCTGCTCTTCGGCGGCATCATCATCGGCCTCATCAGTGGCCTGCAGGGCCAGAAGGTCGTTGCAGACGACGACAGGTTCTTCGTGTTGGCGTTCCAGGGCGTGCTCTGCCTGTTCCTGCTCGAGATGGGCATGACGGCGTCCCGCAAGCTGAAAGACCTTCGCACGGCGGGCCCCGGTTTCATCTTCTTCGCTCTGCTGGCGCCGAATATCTTTGCACCGCTTGGGATAATCGTCGCCCACGCCTACGCCTCCCTGACGCACACCGACTTCAAACCGGGTACCTACGTGCTATTCGCGGTACTCTGCGGCGCGGCGTCCTACATCGCCGTTCCGGCGGTGCAACGGCTGGCTATCCCCGAAGCCAGCCCAACCCTGCCGTTGGCCGCCTCGCTGGGTTTGACGTTCTCGTATAACGTCACGATCGGAATCCCGCTCTATATCGAGCTCAACCGCCTATTCACACATTGGTTTTGACGCTCGAAAAGGGACTACCCCAGTAGCGTTCGCACAACCGCGTCGGCCAGTAGCCGTCCGCGGGGGGTGAGGATGAGTCGGTCGCCGTCGGATACCAACAATCCGTCGGCGACCACTTCCTCGGCGCGTTCGCGTTCGGCGACACCCAGCCGGTCGAGTGGAAGCCCTTGGCGCAGCCGAGTTTTCAGCAGCACGTCTTCGGTATGCAGGGCACCGGCGTCGAGTTGCTCGAAGCCCGCGACCGGCAACGCGGCACTAGCCAGCACCTCGGCGTAGGCGTTGGGGTGCTTGACATTCCACCAGCGCGTGGCGCCGACGTAACCGTGCGCACCCGGTCCGGCGCCCCACCACTGCCCGCCGTCCCAATAACCGAGGTTGTGCCGGCACTCCCCGCCCGGGCGCGACCAGTTGGACACCTCATACCAGGTCAACCCGGCCGCGGATAACCGTTCGTCGACCAACTCGTAGCGGTGAGCCAGCACGTCGTCGTCGGGTGCGGCCAGCTCGCCGCGGCGGACCCGCCGGGCCAGTGCGGTGCCCTCCTCCACAACCAGGGCATACGCCGACACGTGATCGACGCCGGTTTCGACCGCCGCGTCGACCGAGCGCAGCAGGTCGTCGTCGGACTCCCCCGGGGTTCCATAGATCAGGTCGAGGCTGACGTGTTCGAAACCCTCGTCCATTGCCTCACGCGCCGCGGCCGACGACCGGCCCGGCGAGTGAAACCGGTCGAGGGTGGTCAGGACCCGTGGCGCGACCGACTGCATGCCCAGCGACACCCGCGTGTAACCCGCCGCGCGGATCGCGGCAAAGAACTCCGGCCAGGTCGACTCGGGATTGGCCTCGGTGGTGACCTCGGCATCCGGTGCCAGCTCGAAGTGCTGCCGCACCATATCGAGCAGCCTGGCCAGCCGCTCCCCGCCCAGTAGCGATGGCGTCCCTC
>PLSK01000209.1 GCA_003165155.1 Mycobacterium sp.
TCATCGCCAACCGTTACCTGCGCGCAGTCTGACCCGCCGTTAAGGCCCCCAGCCCGCGAGCAATTTCTCCGCGCCCGACCGACAGCAGGGCGGGCCGTGCGGCCAGCGCATCCTCCAGCAGGCCCGCCTCGTTGCGCATCACCCAGTCCACCAAGCCGATTCCGAACGTTCCGTGCACCTGCTCCAGCTGGGTCCGGAGCAACTCCCTTGTCGCGACACTGCCCATACCCACCATGCCCAGGCCGCCGGCCGCGGTGACGGCAGCGGCCAGCCGACCACCCGCGACACCGCCCATCGGCGCGTTGACGATGGGTAGCCGCAACCCGAAGCTTCTTGACCAGGCCGTCGATAACATCCGGCTACTGATCTGCGGCGATGCTCTTCAGTACGGTCAGCAGGATCACCGAATCCTCGGCCGCGCGCAGGGCGTGCCGTTCCCGCGGGACAGCGACGTAGTCGCCGGTCTTGCCCTCCCAAGCGTCGTCGCCGGTGGTAAGGCGCACGTGACCCTGCAGCACCTGCAGTGTGGCCTCGCCTTGGCTGTCGTGTTCGGACAGTTCGTGGCCGGCGAGCAGTGCGAGCACGGTCTGCCGCAGTTCGTGTGTGCGACCGCCGTGGATGGTGTGTGCGGCCCGGCCGCTGTTCAATTTTTTGGCCTCGGCGAGCTTTTCGGCTGCCAGGCTGGTCAGCGAAATGGATTCCATGGATGAGACCTTTCAGCCGGTTGGTAGCAGTATCCCCGCCGTTGACAACGGCGTGCCGCCGGCCACACCGACTGCCGAAATGACGGCCAGCAGGACCAGTGCGAAACCCACCTCCACGGTGTTGAGCGCACGGAAAACGAGGCGCCCGATGCCGCGCCCGATCTGCAACGTCACGTTGGGCATCCGGAACTTCAGCGGCGCTTCCAGAAACGAGATGGGCAGCACCATTCCCAGCGAGACGAAGGCGACCGCAACCGCTCCTGTGCTCATTGGATCGGACGACGCCCGCAACACCCGAAACACCTCATGACGGTCCGCACAGGCATCAATGTGTCCAGCACGTGACGCAAGCATTTCGTCAGACCGTCGAGCGAATCAACGCTGAGTCGACTTCACCGACGGTTCTGTTCGGTACAGCTACGTTTGCCTAAGGTAAGTGCCGTGTCTGAGCTACCGACGCAGACTGACTACGCGCATGCCTCTCGAGGCCGCCGTTCGGCGCACCACTCGGGTGACGACCGCGAACAGGCGATCCTGGCCACGGCCGAGCGTCTCTTGCAGGAGCGCCCCCTGGCAGACTTCTCCGTCGACGACCTGGCAAAGGGTGCCGGCATCTCCCGCCCCACCTTCTACTTCTATTTTCATTCCAAGAACGCGGTCCTGCTCTCGCTGCTGGATCAAATGAACGGCAAGGCGCACGCGGCGCTCAAGGCGCTCGGCAGCAAACTACCGGGCAACCGCGCGACGGTCTGGCGAGACCGTATCGAGGCCTTCTTCGCAGTGTCGGGAGCACACCGCGCGGTGGCGGTGGCCGGCGCGGCGGCCAAAGCCACCAACCCCGAGGTTCGGCAACTGTGGTCGACGCTCATGCAAAAGTGGATCAGCTACACGACGGCCGCTATTCAAACGGAGCGCGAGCGGGGTGCCGCACCCCACACCGTCCCGGCCGCGGATTTGTCGATCGCGCTGAACATGTTGAACGAGCGGGTGATGGCTGCGACATTTACCGCCGAGGAATCCGCGATTCCCCAAGAGCGGGTCATCGACACGTTGGTCCACATCTGGATGGCCAGCATCTACGACGCAGATGGAGCGTCCGGTTCAAAGAACGGGCAGCCTTCCAGTGCGGCGAATACCCGCAGCGGGTCGAGATAGTCGCGCCACTGGCTGACCTTGCGGTCCTCGATCGTGATGACGGAGATATATCTGTTGCCATACGGATAGCCGGTCGCGACGACCTCGACATCGTCGGCCAGCAAGTCGAAGAAGTGCTCGCCACCGACCAATTCCGCCAGGCCTTGCTCGATGATCCGGAAGAACGGGTCCACGGCACGGAAGTCGTCCGCGGGCTCAATCAATCGATACGCTCTGTGCTACTTGCACTTTCGCCCACCGGTAGTCAGCTTTGCCGGATGGTGAACGTTGCACCCGGCTACGGAAGACAACATCTTTCGGTAATTTATAACGCGCAATGTGGCGGGCAGCCTCAGCGATGATGCTGTCCGCCAACTCCTCTCGCAAGGCGTCGTGGCCCTCAGCCAACTGGACCACCGCGACGACTTCGTTCCCCCACCGCGTGCTGGGCCGCCCCGTCACCACGACGTCGTAGACCGCGGGGTGCGCGGCAATTGCAGCCTCGACCTCTTCGGCGAAAATCTTCTCGCCGCCGGAGTTGATAGTCACCGAATCCCGGCCCAGCAGCTCGATCTGACCGTCGGCGTCCCAGCGGGCCCGATCCCCCGGAATCGAATGCCGGATCCCTTCGATGACCGGGAAAGTCCGTCCCGTCTTCGCCGGATCGCCGAAGTATCCCAGCGGAATCAGGCCCTGCTGTGCCAGCCAGCCGATCTCCTCGTCGCCCGGCGACAAGGTTCGCGTCATGTCCGCATTGACCACCACCGCACCCGGGTTCGGCGCGAATCGGCCAGACGCGCCCTGCAGGCTATTGGAAGCCTGGACCATCTGTGACCCGGACTCCGACGAACCGCCCGCGTCCAGGATCGTCAGCTGTGGCAGCAACTCGACGAATCGCTGCTTGAGCGGAGTACTGAGCGCAGCCCCGCCGGTGATCAAGATCAGCAACCCGGAGAGGTCGTAATCGCCGGACTCGAGCTCATTGACCAACGGCCGGCCGAACGCGTCACCGACCATCGACAAGGTCATCACACGTTCGCGGCTGGCCAGCCTCAACGCTTCGGCCGCATCGAGGTGCGTGGTAGTGGGCGGCATCACGAACGGCCGGCCGCTGCACAGGCTGAGGAACGCCGCCCACTGCGCCGCGCCGTGCATCAGCGGTGCGACAGTCATGGAACCCGGCCCCTCGGCACGCGATCGCTCGACAATTTCCTCGAGGCTCGTCACCATCTCGCCGGTGCCGAGGGCCCGTCCACCCATGGCGTTCACGTAGATGTCGTGCTGGCGCCACAGCACCGCCTTCGGCATCCCGGTGGTTCCGCCGGTGTAAAGCACATAGAGATCGTCGGGCGACAACGCGATGTCCAGTGGCTCGTCGGACACCGACGCCAGCAGGTCCTCGTAGCGGACCGCACCGGGCAGCGGATCGTTTCCTGAACCGTCGTCGACGTGGATCAGCGGGATCGACGGCAGTGCGCCTTTCTCCAACGCCTGGGACAGCGTCGGGGCGAACCGCGCGTGATACATGACCGCGTCCGCGTGGGCATTGTCCAGCAGATACACCAGCTCGTCCGCGACGTAGCGGTAGTTGACGTTGAACGGGGCGACCCGGGCCTTGTACGCACCGAGCATCGCCTCGATGAACTCGTTGCAGTTGGCCATATACAACCCGAGATGGCTTTGACCCGATTCGTGGGCGGCCAGCTGCGAGCGTTCACGATGGGCGCCGAGTCCCCAGCCATGCAGCGCACGAGCGAATCGGCGCGCCCGTTCGTCGGTCTGCGCGTAGGTGAATCGCTGGTCCCCGAACACGATGCAGTCCCGGTCGGGGTTCGCCGCCGCCACCGCCGCGAACACTTCGGCGATGTTGAATTCCACGTTGAATTCCTTTGGCTTTCCTGAGACCGACCTATCGGCCGGACGCGGAGGCCACGCTACACAAAGTTTGCAGGCGACTTGGCACGAATCCAATATCTGTCAGGCATCCTTTAACTCATGAATGTGGAGGCTCTGCTGCAGTCGATCCCGCCGCTCGCGGTCTACTTGTTGGTCGGCGGTGTGGTCGGGATCGAGAGCCTGGGCGTTCCCCTTCCCGGCGAGATCGTCTTGGTCAGCGCGGCGCTGATGTCGTCGCACCACGACCTGGCCGTCAACCCGGTGGGGGTGGGCGCGGCCGCCGTGATCGGCGCGGTGGTCGGCGACTCGATCGGCTACTCCATCGGTCGCCGGTTCGGCCTGCCGCTCTTCGACCGGTTGGGCCGCCGGCTCCCTAAGCACTTCGGTCCCGGGCACGTGGCGCTGGCCGAACGATTATTCAGCCGCTGGGGAGTTCGGGCGGTGTTCTTCGGCCGCTTCATCGCCCTGCTGCGGATATTCGCCGGGCCGCTGGCCGGCGCCTTGAAAATGCATTACCCGCGCTTCCTGGCGGCCAACGTGTCGGGCGCCATCTGCTGGGCGGGCGGCACTACCGCGCTCGTCTACTTCGCCGGAATGGCCGCCGAACGCTGGCTGCAGCGGTTTTCCTGGATCGCGCTGGTGATCGCCGTCGTCGTCGGTATCACGGCGGCAATCTTGCTGCGCGAACGCACATCTCGCGCAATTACCGAACTCGAGGCTGAGCACCAACGCGACGCGGACACCGCGGCCGACGCCGTTTGAAATCCCGTACGGGCCGGCTAATCGGCTGCCGGCTTGTGCTGTTGGATGAGACTGCGGGCCATCTTCTGGGCACGGTGGGCCGCCTCCAGGTCACCGACGGCCGCGAGAATGATGGCGCCCTTCATCAGGATGTGCCAGGACGACGCAAAATCCTCGACGTCAGTCAGCCCGGCCGCCAGAGCGCGTTGGCGCACGATGTCGCGGACGTTGTCTATGTGAGCGACGCTGGCACGTCCGGCGGGATGCTCCGCCCCCAATTCGAGCAGCACGTTGATGAACGAGCAGCCCTCGTAACCGTCGCGGCTTTGGAACCACTCGTGCATGACGTCAAAGATCGCCAGCAGCTTCTCCTCGGGAGTATCGCCGAGTAGTCCTGACTGCTCCTCGATCAAACCGTGTGTCCAGAGTTGTTCCCGACGCTCCAAGACGGCCAGCACCAGGTCGTTTTTCGTAGCGAAATGCCGGTAGAGCGTGGCCTTGGCGACGCCGGCGCGCGCGATCACCTCGTCGGTGCCTACCGCGCGAATTCCTCGCCGCCCGAACAGCTCGTAGGCAGCGCAGAGAATCCGTTCGCGTGCCGACGGAGTCGTCGCGACGTCGAGGCTTACCATGTCCGACCTTACGATACTCTTAAGACTCCTCGGGTAGACAGACCGCCCTGTCTTGTTATGATATTGAGATTCCGCATTCCTTTTTGGAAGCGAGAAAGTCTGTCTTTAGACAACAGGACGGGCATCCATCCTGGTGCATCTGCACCAGTCGATTAGGGAGTCCAGATGAGCGCCGTCACCGCTGAAGTCATTTCATCCATGTCCAGTCCCCACGTGATGCTGAGCACGCGACTGGTCTCCGACCTTGGCCATGAGCACAGCACGCTGCGGGCAACCACCGATCGCAACGGAGCGGCGGTGCTGATCCATGCGGGCGGCGAAATCGATGCCTGCAACGAGGACATCTGGCGCCAGCTGGTGAACGAGGCGGCCCACCTTGCCACCGCACCCGGGCCATTCATCATCGACGTCACCGGGGTTGATTTCATGGCATGCTGCGCGTTCGCCGTACTTGCCGAGGCAGCCGAACGGTGCCGGCAGCGTGGCGTCGAACTCCGCCTGGTGAGCCGCCAGCCGATCGTCGCGCGGATCGTCAGAGCTTGTGGACTGAGCGGCGTGCTGCCGGTTTACTCGACCACGGACGCCGCGCTCGCGACAGCCGCGTAGCCGCCGCGGCGCGCCGCCGGCGCTACAGGGCGAGCAGGCGATACAGCCCGATCAGCCCAACCACCACGATCGTGGCACGCAACGCATTCGGAGAAAGCCGACGCCCATAACGGGCCCCGAGCCATCCCCCGACCAGCGATCCCACCGCGATCACCCCGGCCGCCGGCCAACTGATCCGGTCGAAGGCCACCAGCGTATAGCTGACCGCCGCAACGACATTCACCACCAGAGTCATGAGGTTCTTCGCCGCGTTCATCCGCTGCACCGACTCCGGCAGCAATGCACCCATCACGCCGACCAGCAGGATGCCCTGCGCGGCGGTGAAGTAGCCGCCGTAGACACCGACGGCAAACGTGCCGATCACCAGCACCGCCATCCGTGCCGGCGTGACGTGTTCCGGCGACCGCCCGGCGTCCGCGGCACGGCGGCGCGCCCAGGACTGGATCCGCGGACCAGCCACGACCAGCATCAGGGCCAGTACCAACAGCACCGGCACGATCCGGATGAACACCTTCTCGGGCAGGTGCAGCAACAAAAAGGCGCCCACCACAGCACCCGCCAGCGATGCCGGAAGCTGCCAGCGCAACCGATCCCACTGACCGCTCAGCTCAGCGCGATATCCCCAGGTACCCGACACACTGCCCGCCACCAGGCCGACCGCGTTCGACATGGTGGCGGTAACCGGCGGATAGCCGAGTGCGACAAGCGTGGGGAACGTGATCAGGGTGCCGGAGCCGACGAGCGCATTGATTGCGCCGGCACCGAACCCGGCCAACCCGATTAACAGCAAGTGGGAAACCACCACTGGCGCAACCTTAGTTCGCCGCGGCGTCAGGCCTGAGGCGCCTCGGGACCGCGGTCGACGCCGGTGCGCAGCTTGACCGACGCCGAGTAGGCGAGGGTGCGGAATCGGAGCACGGGGTCGTCGGAGGGTTCGATGCCATCGGTGACGCGCATCGGGTCGAACACGACGATGTCGTCGCCGTGCTCGCGCTCAGTGTCGAGGCCGGTGATCTCCAGCGTGCCGACGTTGACCGTCTCGGTGCCGTGCCACGACGCTGACGGATCGACCGTCGAATCGTTCGGTCCGGCGATCTGGACGCGGAGGTAAAACAGCACGGGGCCGCCCGCGAGTCGGTGGTTCAGTTCGTGCAGGAGAAAGTCGGCTCCCTTGCCCTTGGCAGCCGGGCCCGATAGGAATTCCTCGCCCGCTACGGGGTGCAGGTGGTAGCGCACGAATCGGGCGCTGCCGTCGGCGGCGACCCAACGGAAGGCGTGCAGCCCGTGGTATTCGGTCGTGACGTAGCTCGCCGGAACTCGGTTGGCGTCGCGCAGTACCGGGAGCGCGCCGAGCAGTCCGGGATGGGTTGCAACGTATTTGGCCATCCGCAGCGGCTTGGCCGGTCCGGGCCGCATCGCCTTGAGCAGGTCGATGAATCCGTCCGGTGTGCTCGAGACGAACAGCCGGGCCGTCTGCGTCGAGATGTCGGTGGTGGACCCGTCGGGCAGCGTGAGCTTCACCGCCAGTCCCCGCACCCCCGGTAGGCCATCACGCTGTGCGGGGTCGCCCGATCCATTCGAGAAGCGGAAGAGCGCCGGGACCGGCGAACCGTCGAGGTGTTTTGCGCGGGAAAGGCGGGCCGCCTCGGTGGTCGCCGTGAACCGGCCGTGGTAGAGGGCGCCTTTGGCGTGCAACGCCCGACAGCCCGGCTGCGCTCCCCCGGTGCTTCGGATCGCTGCCAACGCGTCGTCAGGAGAAACTGAACCGCCCATGGACGAATCCTAGGCGCATCAGTTGGGAAAGCCGAACAGTTGAACCACACCGTGATCGCGACCCGCGGTGTAGCCACCGTCGACGGCAATGGCCTGCCCGCTGACGAAGGAGGCGTCCGGCGACAACAGGAAGGCCGCCATGGCCGCGACTTCTTTTGGCTGGCCGAGCCTTTGCAGTGCATGCTCCTTGGTGATGGAGGCCAGCGGACCCTCCATTCCCGGCAAGCCGAAGACGTCGGTGGCCATTGGCGTTTCGATGAAACCGGGGCAGACTGCGTTTGCGCGGATGCCGCTCGGCCCGTAGTCGAGCGCAATATTCTTGGTGAGCAGAACCACGCCACCCTTGGCGGCGTTGTACGAGCTGCCGCCCGCCGTGCCTTCGAGGCCCTCGACGCTGGCGACGGTCACGATTGAGCCGCGTTCGCCGTCGACCCGTTCTTGCTCGATCATTCTGGCCAGAGCCGCCTTGGCCACCAGAAACGTTCCGGTGAGGTTGATCCCGATCACCCTGTCCCATTCGGCCCGATCGAGCAGATGAACTGGGCCGCCCCCGGCTACCCCGGCCGCGTGGAAGACACCGTCGAGGCGGTCCGGCACGGCGGCCAACACCGCGGCGATGGCCGCTTCGTCGGTGATGTCGGCCGTCACGAAGTGGAAGTCGGGGCCGAGGTCTGGTGGGGAGGCGAGATCGGCGCCGACGACGTTGCCGCCTTCGGCCAGCAGGCGCTGCGCGGTAGCCAGGCCGATGCCCGATGCCGCGCCCGTCACGATGAAGGTGCGCGAGCGGGCACGATGGGCGTTCACCATGTTGAGGTCCTTCCAGAACTGCGGGCCGCCGTAGCGTACGGCGACGCGACCGCGTATCACAGAGTAGAACCAATCGACGGAGAACCGAGTCAGGGAATTCACCGGAGGGGCTATGCCACCAGTCGACGCGACGACCTTCACGACGGAGACGCTCGCCGGCTTCGTCGACAGGCACGCACAGCACAAGCCCGACGGCATCGCGATTCACTACGGCGACGTGCAGTGGTCCTGGGCCGATTGGGCGTCGCGGATTCGCCGCACCGCCGGGGCGCTTCGAGCCGCCGGCGTGCAGCGTGGCCAGTGCGTCGCCATCCTGGAAAAGAATCACCCGGCCTGCCTGGAAATCCTGTTCGCCGCCGCGTCAATTGGCGTGGTGACCACCATCGTGAATTGGCGCATGATCGGCGACGAACTCCTGCACGTGCTCGATGACAGCGGCGCCCGGTTGCTGTTCGTCGGCGCCGAACTGTATGCCTCGGTCGAGGGGACCGTGGCGCGCGCGCCCGGTCTCGACCGCATCGTCGTGCTTGGAGGAGACGATGACGAGTACGAGTCCTTGCTTACCGCGGCGTCACCCGCAGAGACGGACTCTGACGTCGCCGACAGCGAGACCGCGTTGGTGATCTACAGCTCAGGCACCACAGGGCGCCCGAAGGGCGTCTTGCTGAGCCAGCGGGCGCTGGTGAATCACTCGGCGAATCTCGCTCCGGCGTTTCCGTTCGGCGACGGCGACGCGAACCTGGTGGCAATGCCGCTGTTTCACGTCGGCGGCATCGGCTACGCGCTGTTCGGCATCAGGGCAGGGGTGACGACGTTCATCACCCGCGAACCCGACGCCGCGGCGCTGATCGGGGCCGTGCAGGCCGGTGCGACCCATGCGTTCTTTGTGCCGCCGGTGATCGCCCGGTTCCTTGATGCCGGCGAGGCGGCGTGCACCGCGATCTCCGACTTGCGCCACATCGTGTACGGAGCCGCACCCATGCCGCTGCCCTTGCTGCACCGGGCGCTCGCAACCTGGCCGGAGACGAATTTTGTTCAGGTGTATGGACAGACGGAATTGTGTGGCGCGGTCACGGCGCTGAGTAACGCTGATCACCGCGATGCCGCTCGGCCCGATTTGCAGCTGTCGGCCGGAAAGACGGTGCTGGGCTGCGAAATCCGGATCGTTGACCCCGAATCGGGTGATCAGTTACCTGCCGGGGAGGCGGGCGAGGTATGGGTGCGAAGCAACCAGAACATGACCGGCTACCTCAATCGGCCCGACGCCACTGCCGACACGATTACCGGTGACGACTGGGTGCGCACCGGTGACATCGGGCGTCTCGACGCCGACGGCTACGTCTATATCGAGGACCGGCTGAAGGACATGATCATCACCGGCGGTGAAAACGTGTACGGGCCGGAGGTGGAAAGCGTGCTCCTCGAGCATCCGGACATCGCCGACGCCGCGGTGATCGGCGTGCCCGACGACTACTGGGGCGAATCCGTGAAGGCGATCGTGGTAACCAGCACCCACGTCGATGCCGACGACGTCATCGCATTCTGCCGTCGGCAACTGGCCAGCTACAAATGCCCCAGGACCGTGGACTTCACGGCGGAGCTGCCCCGCAACGCGAGCGGAAAAATCCTCAAAACCGAGCTACGTCAACCGTATTGGAAAGACCGCGACCGAAATGTGTGACCACCATGAGTGAGCAAGTAGGGGCGGAGCGCCGCAGTCGCGCGATCAGCGTGCTGGGTGGCCCGACGACCGTCATCGACATCGCCGGCCGCAGGATTGTGATAGATCCGACCTTCGATCCGCCCGGGGAGCACGACTACCTGACCAAGACCGCCGGTCCCGCGGTGAGCGCTGAGGCGCTCGGCTCGGTGGATGTGGTGCTGATCAGCCACGACGAGCACCCCGACAATCTGGACGACAGCGGCCGCAAGTTTGCGCAGGCCGCTCCGTTGATCGTCACCAATCCGGGCGCCGCCGGCCGGTTGGGGCCTCCGGCGGTCGGGTTGCAGCCCTGGCAGTCCTATTACCTGCCCGGTGGGCCCGCNNCGCCTTGCCGTGCAAGCTGTTCCGGCCGTGCACGGCCCCGCCGACGGCCGACGCGACATGAACGGCAACGTGAACTGCGAGGTGACGGGCTTCGTTTTGTACGGACCCGGGCTACCCAACATTTACCTGAGCGGGGACAACGCCTCGCTGAGCGCGGTCACCGAGGTGGCCGATCGCGTCGGCGACATCGAGGTTGCCGTGTTGTTCGCGGGCGCTGCGAGCGTGCCGGCCAAGGATCGTGGGCGCCCGCTGACGCTGACTTCGGCGCGCGCGGCCGCGGCCGCCGAAGTGCTGGGCGCCAAGGTGGTGATACCGGCCCACGTCGACGGCTGGGCCCATTTCAGCGAGGGCGTCGACCAACTCGAAGCAGCGTTCGACGCTGCAGGCATCAAGAGGCTGCTGCGGGTCGCGCCCCACGGCGACTGGATCAACCTGGACTGAGCGGGCCCAGAGACGTCCCTCGGTGCGGAGCTCCGGGTGCACCCAATCGGGCGAGCGTCACGGGGCTCCTTTTCGCTTCGGCGCCTCTACCGTAACGCTTACAGTATTTCTGGCTGGACGCCCAGGTGTCGTCGGCGCCCGCCGCCCGACTTATACGTATTGCAGCGTGATGACATCTACCGACTCGGACATGCTGTCGGCCAGAGCGCTGAATTTGCTTCGCAGCGTTGCCGTGACCTCGCCTACCGGCTTGTCGCAATGCCTACAGACCGTTTTGAACTGCTGGTGCTCGTCTTCCCCGGGCCAGAAACGGCGTGGTCCGACAGCGACTCCGGGGTCGTACTGAGTCATCTGATGCGGGACGTCCTTGAGGATCCTGCCAACCGGATGGTTTTGCGGGCATTCGAGCTTCAACGTGCCGATGCCCTCTTGGTTGCCTACCATCGTCCACCGTCCTTAACGGGTCTTGGTCTGGTTTCTCGATTCACACCCATTGTGTCCTGCTCTGGCAGGGTCGGTGACCGATGTGCTGCTTCTCGAGTGGCAATCGCGTGAATGGTCCAAAATGAAGAAATGAACGACTTCCTGCCGCTGACGTTGGCAATCGTCGGGGTTGTCCTGATTTTCGTCTTGCCTGTCCAGCGCGCGGGGATGACGCTGGCGCTGCTGCTGGGCAGCCTCTTGGGCTTGACCCTTCTCGA
>PLSK01000220.1 GCA_003165155.1 Mycobacterium sp.
TCTCGGCCGAGCGAGGCTCCGGAGCCCACCAGCAGCACCTGCAGCGCCGCGTCGATGCTCCATACCAGTCGCGGTATCCGCGCATGACGCGCAATGGTCTGCGCGAGGGCCGGCACCTCGGCTCGGCGTCGCAGGATCCACCAACCGGCTCCCGCCAGCGCGCCGCCCACCATCGGCCCCAGGACACGGCGGACCGGACTGGCGCCGGCGATCCCGACGAGAAAGCTCCCGAACGCGTAGTGGTACGTCAGGTGCTGGACGAATCGCAGCACAAACGTCGTCGACAACCCGGCGATCCCCGCCAGCAGGCCGACGATGACGACCGCACAGAAGAAATCAATGTTGCGGCGAGCCACGGCACGAATGTATGCCACTCGGCACGTCGGCGCCCGACGGCGCTAGCCGGCAGCGACGCTCGGGCCGTCCGCCTCGGCGGGGTGTTCGCGCTCATCTGGTGCGCCTTTGAGGCCATGCCAGAAGAAGCCGATCATCAGCTTGGTGGCCTCGTCGACGTCGATGTCGCCGGTGCTGACGCGGGTCGCCATCGCTTCGCCCGCGCCCACCAGCGCCACGGCCATCATCTCGTGCTCGGAGTCCGGGCGCTGGGCGCGACTGCCGGCCCGCACCAGGGCAGCCACCATCTGGATGATCTTTTCGCGTCCCTCGCGCACGGTCGGGGCGAACGCCTGCGAGCTGGTGGCCTGGGTGTACATCACGATCCAGGACGCCCGGTTGGCATCGATGAAGCGCAGGAACGACACGATGATGTTGCGCAACATGTCCTTCGGGCTCTGCTCGAAGTCGATATCGTCGCGCACCACGCCGATGAACCGGCTCATCTCGCGGTTCAGGCAGGCGCCGAACAGGTCCTCTTTCGAGCCGTAATACAGGTACAGCATCGGCTTGGAGATCTCGGCGGCGGCGGCGATAGTGTCCATCGAGGTCTCGTGGTAGCCGTTGACCGAGAACATCTGCACGGCGGCATCGAGCATCTGCTGCTCCCGGACAGCGCGCGGTAGCCGTTTAGTGCCACCCGCCATCGCTTTACCCTTTCAAGCCCCGTGAGCCCTTCGGGCCTGGTCTATCTGACTCCAGAGTAAGCAATCCGGAGGCGCCTCATCCGCTTTTAGTGCCCGCACTTCGGGCTTTGACCCTTCATCGCTGCCACCCGAACGAGCGATTCGTTCACCGACGAGATCGGCAAATCGCCCGCGGCCACGGCGTTCTGCAGGCGCGTCAGGACCGCGGGCACCTGATCGGTGGTGACCCACAGCGCGACGTCGGTACCGGCTTGCAGGGCGCGCAGCACGGCCTCGGCGACGCCGAACCGGTCCGAGATCGCGGCCATGCTCGACAGGTCGTCACTGAATATCGGGCCGTTGAAGGGCGGTCCCCCGTAGCCGGTGCCGGTGCGCAGCAACTGCACCGCCTCGCGGCTCAGGCTCGCCGGGTCGTCACCGGCGGTCAAACCGGGAACCTGCAGGTGGCCGACCATGACGGCGACCGGGCCCTCGGTGACCAGCGTCTGGTAGGGCAACAGGTCGTTGGTCTGCAGCTGGCTCAGCGGCGGCGTGACGACTCCGCCCTTGTGCGAATCGCCAGAGCCGTGGCCATGGCCGGGGAAATGCTTGAGCACCGGCAGCAGGCCGGCATCTCGCAGACCCTGCGCGTACGCGCCGGCGTAGGCGGTCACCACTTTGGGGTCTGAGCCGAACGACCGGTCCCCGATCACGCTGTCGTCCGGGGCATCGGTGACGTCGACCACCGGGGCGAAGTCGATGGTGATGCCGAGTTTTTTCATCGCCTGGCCGCGCTGCAACGCCAAGTCGTGGACCTGTTGGGTCGTTTGGGTCTGGGCCAGCTCCTTGGGCGACGGCGACGTCCCGATCAGCGACTTCAGCCGCGATACCCGGCCACCCTCTTCGTCGACGCTGACTGAAAGCGGCAGCGGCCCGGCGTTGGCGGCGATGTCGGCCAGCGGGCCGTTGAAGATCGCAAAGTCCGTCCAGCTGCCGATGAATATGCCGCCGACGTGGTAGTCGTTCACGACCGCCCGGGCGTCGTCTGCGTTCTTCACGCCGACCATGAGCAGCTGGGCCAGCTTGTCGCGCAGGTCGGGCACCGCATCCGGCATGGCCGTCGGGTCAGCGCATGCCGGTGGTGCGGGAGCGACCGCAGGCTTGTTGGTCGTGCTCTGCGGCGTCGAAGCAGCTTGGGGGGATGTGTGGTGTTTGACGATGAAGCGAACCCCGATGGCCGCGGCGATGAGCACGGCAAGGGCCACCGCCACAGCGGCGATGATCCACGGCGCGCGCCGGGACTTCGCCCGCGAACCGGCCTCGGGCGGTGGTTGCGCGGGGGCCGGCGCGGTAAAGGGAGCGGGAACCGAGACGGGGGCTGTCTCAGCGACGGCCTCAGGGACCGCCTGCCGAGCGGCGACGGCAAGGTCCAGCGCCGTCTGGTAGCGCTCGTCGGGGTCTTTAGCCATGCCGCGGGCAATGATTTCGTCCAACTCCGGCGGCACCGCAGGTCGATCCGCACTGGGTTGCGGCGGGTCCAACGTCAGGTGGCCGGCGATCTGTTGTTCCATGCTGTCCCCCGGAAAGGGGTGCTCGCCCGTCAGGCATTCATGCAACACGCACGTCAACGCATAGACGTCGGAACGGGCATCGACGGGTCCCGAGCTGAATCGTTCGGGTGCCATATACGCGTAGGTGCCGACGATGGCTCCGGTGCTGTTCAGCTTGGTCGCCGTAGAGCCGTGGGCGATCCCGAGACCGGTCAAACACACGAAGCCCGGCCCGGTGATCAAGACGTTGGACGGTTTGACGTCGCGATGCACCAGACCGGCGGCATGCGCCGCGTCCAGCGCGGCGGCCAGCTGTTCAATCACCTTGACCGCCTGCTGCGGGCTCATCGGCCCGTCCCGTTCCAGCAAGCTCGCCAGGTCGATGCCATCGACGAGTGGCATCACCAGATAGAGCTGACCGTCGATCTCCCCAGCATCCTGTATCGGGATGATGTGCGGCTCCGTCAGCTGCGCCGACGTCTCCGCCTCGCGCAGGAACTGTTCTCGATAGCCGGGCTCGGTAGTGAACTCCGGCGGCAACACCTTGATCGCCACATCCCGGAGCAGCTGGGTGTCGTGGGCTTTGAACACCCGTCCCATGCCGCCCTCGCCGATCAGCTCGATCAGCCGATAGCGTCCGAAGTCAACCTCATCCACGGGGCCATGTTGCCACGACCAGCGTTGGTAGCGGTGCTCCGACCCGGGCCCGGGCGCGTTGTCGCTAGATCGTGACTATCTTGGTAGCAGCCACGTCGTCAGAAGCCAAGATCGAAGTCAGACGCCTCGATCGAACCCTCCAAGGAGCCATCGATGAACCGGATCATTGCGCCCGCCGCCGCGAGCGTGGTGGTTGGTCTGTTGCTGGGCGCGGCCGCGATCTTCGGGGTCACTCTGATGGTGCAGCAGGACACCAAGCCGCAGCTGCCCGGAGGCGATCCATCCTCGTCGGTGCTGAACCGGGTCGAGTACGGCAACCGTAGCTAGCCCGACGGCAGAGTCAGCGCTCTCCCGCCGCTGGTTGCTGCTGGTCGGATCGGTCGCGCTGGCACTGACGTTCGCGCAGTCCCCGGGGCAGATATCCTCCGACACGAAACTCGACCTCACGGCGAACCCGCTGCGTTTCCTGGCCCGCGCGACCAACCTGTGGAATAGCGATCTGCCGTTCGGCCAGGCGCAGAATCAGGCCTACGGCTACCTGTTTCCGCACGGCGCGTTCTTTCTGGCCGGCCACATGCTGGGTGTGCCGGGGTGGATGACTCAGCGGGTGTGGTGGGCGGTGCTGCTCATGGCGGGTTTTTGGGGGTTGTTACGAGTCGCCGAGACGCTGGGAATCGGCAGTCCGACGTCCCGCCTGGTGGGCGCGGTGGCGTTCGCGCTCTCGCCGCGGGTGCTGAGCACAATCGGATCGATCTCGTCGGAAACCCTGCCGATGATGCTGGCGCCGTGGGTGCTGTTGCCCACGATCCTCGCGTTGCGCGGAGCCTCAGGCAGGTCGGTTCGAACGCTCGCCGCGCAGGCCGGCCTGGCGGTCGCGTTGATGGGCGCGGTCAACGCGATCGCAACGCTGGCCGCTTGCCTGCCGGCGGTGATCTGGTGGGCCTGTCACCGACCGAACCGGTTGTGGTGGCGCTACACCGCGTGGTGGGCGCTGGCCCTGATCCTGGCAATGCTGTGGTGGGTGGTGGCGCTGGTGCTGTTGCGGGCCATCAGCCCACCCTTCCTCGACTTCATCGAATCCTCTGGCGTGACAACGCAATGGTCGTCATTGGTCGAGATGCTGCGCGGGACCGACGGCTGGACCCCGTTCGTGGCACCGACCGCTACCGCCGGGGCGCCGCTGGTCACCGGGTCCGCGGCCGTCCTGGGCACCTGCCTGGTCGCGGCGGCCGGGCTGGCCGGGCTGGCCAGCCGGGATATGCCCGCGCGGGGACGACTGGTCACGATGCTGCTGATCGGCGCGGTCCTGATGGCCGCCGGCTACAGCGGTGGCCTGGGCTCCCCGGTGGCCCACCAGGTGCAGGCGTTCCTGGACGGCTCCGGTGCGCCGCTGCGCAACGTGCACAAACTGGGGCCGGTGATACGGATCCCGTTGGTGTTGGGCGTCACGCAACTGCTGGGCCGGATACCGCTGCCCGGCTGGGGGCCCGGGAGCGCACCGGCGTCGTTGTGGCTGAATGCATTTGCCCATCCCGAGCGTGACAAACGAGTCGCGGCGGGTGTTGTCGTGCTGACGGCACTGGCGGTCAGCACGTCGCTGGCGTGGACGGGCCGGCTGACTCCGCCGGGCACGTTCGCCGCGATACCCCAGTACTGGCATGAAGCGGCCGACTGGCTCAGCGAACATGACACTGGGACACCGGTTCCCGGACGCGTGCTGGTGGTTCCCGGTGCGCCGTTCGCCACCCAGATGTGGGGCACTAGCCACGACGAGCCGCTCCAAGTACTCGGTTCCGCCCCGTGGGGAGTGCGCGACTCCATCCCGCTGACACCACCGCAAACCATCCGGGCGCTGGATTCGGTGCAACGCCTGTTCGCCGCCGGGCGCCCATCCGCCGGACTTGCCGATACTCTTGCCCGCCAGGGCATTTCCTATCTGGTGTTGCGCAACGACCTGGATCCCGAGACGTCGCGTTCGGCGCGCCCGATCCTGGTGCACCGCGCCATCGCCGGGTCGCCGGGGTTGGCGCGGGTCGCACAATTCGGTGCACCGGTAGGCCCCGGCACCCTGGCCGGCTTCATCGCCGATAGCGGACTGCGCCCGCGCTACCCGGCCATAGAGATTTACCGGGTCGGCCCTCTTGACGATTGGGTCGCCGATCCCGGCGCGCCGTACTTCGCCGACACCGACCAACTGCCCCGTGTCGACGGCGGCCCCGAAGCGCTGCTCCGTCTCGACGAACGGCGACGGCTATTGGGCCACTCGGGGCTGGGTCCGGTGCTGATGAGCGCCGATGCCCGCAGCGCGGGCCTGCCGGCCCCGGTCGTGACGGCGACCGATACGCCGGTGGCCCGCGAGACCGACTACGGCCGGGTGGACGAGCATTCGTCGGCGATCGGCGCCGTCGGCGACGCCCGGCACACATTTAATCGCGTGCCCGATTACCCGGTGCCCGGAGCCGACACCGTGTCCGGCGGCTGGGCCGGCGGCCGGATCACGGTATCGAGCTCGTCGTCGGATTCCACCGCGATGCCCGACGTCGCGCCGGCCGCTTCACCCGCGGCGGCCATCGACAGCGACCCGGCGACCGCGTGGGTGTCCAACGCACTGCAGGCGGCCGTCGGGCAGTGGCTGCGCGTGGATTTCGATCACCCGGTGACCAACGCCGCGATCACCATCACACCCAGCGCGACAGCCGTCGGCGCCCAGGTCCGCCGGATGCAGATCGAGACCGCAACCGGCAGCACCACTTTGAGGTTCGACGAAGCCGGCAAGCCACTGTCCGCGGCGTTGCCGTATGGCGAAACCCCGTGGGTGCGGATCACCGCCACCGGCACCGACGACGGCTCCGCGGGTGTGCAATTCGGCATCACCGACCTGTCGATCACCCAGTACGACGCGTCCGGCTTCGCCCACCCGGTCGACCTGCGGCACACCGCGCTGGTTCCCGGACCACCGCCGGGTTCGTCAATCGCGGGCTGGGATCTGGGGTCGGAACTGCTCGGCCGACCGGGGTGCGCTCAGGCGCCCGACAGCATCCGCTGCGCCGCGTCGATGGCGCTGGCCCCCGAAGAACCGGTCAACTTCAGCCGCACGCTGACCGTTCCCAAGCCGGTTCCCGTGACCCCACTGGTGTGGGTGCGACCACGGCAGGGCCCCAAGCTGGCGGACCTGATCGCCGAACCGAATACCACCAGGGCCGGCGGTGATTCCGACCCGCTGGACGTCCTGGGCTCGGCGTATGCGGCCACCGATGGCGACCCGGCCACGGCATGGACGGCACCGCAGCGGGTGGTGCAACACAAGACCGCACCCTCGCTGACGCTGACCCTGCCGCGGCCCACCGAGGTCGCCGGGCTGCGCCTGGTCCTCAGCCGGTCGACGCTGCCCGCCCACCCGACGGTGGTTGCCGTCAACCTCGGTGACGGCCCACAGGTGCGGGAACTGAAGCCGGGAGATTCGCAGACCTTGCCGCTGACACCTCGCGTCACCGATACCGTCACCGTGAGCCTGCTCGACTGGGAAGACATCATCGACCGCAATGCGCTGGGCTTCGACCAGCTCAAGCCGCCGGGGCTGGCCGAAGTCGCGGTGCTCGGCGCCGACGGCAACGCGATCGCCCCCGGCGACGCCGCCCGCAACCGCGTCCGGGAGATCACCGTCGACTGCGACCGCGGACCCGTCATCGCTGTCGCGGGCCGGTTCGTGCACACCTCGATCCGGACGACGGTGGGCGCACTGCTGGACGGCCAACCTATTCCGGCACAGGCCTGCGACCGCAACCCCATCGCACTGCCGGCCGGGCAAGAGGAGTTGCTGATCAGCCCGGGCGCCGCGTTCGTCGTCGACGGAGCGCAGCTGCTCACGCCGGACGTCGCCGAGCTGCCCCCCTCCAGCACGCCGCCGCCGACTCCCGCCGCGACCGGCGCGTGGGGTCCGAGCCGCCGCGTGGTGCAGGCCCCCGCCTCGTCGACATCCCGTGTGCTGGTCATCCCCGAAAGCATCAACCCCGGTTGGGTGGCGCGCACCAGCGCCGGTGTCCGATTGACTCCCGTCGCCGTCAATGGGTGGCAACAAGGATTTGTGCTGCCCGCGGGAAGTTCCGGCACCATCACGCTGATGTTCGGGTCCAATTCGCTGTACCGGGCGGGCTTGGCGGTGGGCCTGTCATTGCTGCCGCTGTTGGCGCTGCTGGCCTTCTGGCGCGGCCACCAACGGCGCTCCGATGACCCACCCGCGCAACCATGGTCGCCCGGGCCCTGGGCAGCGGTCGGGGTGCTGGTGGCCACGGCATTGATCGCGGGCGTGGGCGGGCTCCTGGTGGCCGGCGCCGCCTTCGGCCTGCGGTACGCGTTGCGCGACCGGCCGCGGTGGCGCGATCCGATCACCGTCGGGCTCAGCGCCGGCGGGCTGATTCTGGCCGGGGCGGCGTTGTCGCGGCATCCGTGGCGTTCGGCCGACGGCTATGCCGGCCATTCCGCGTATGTGCAACTCCTGGCACTGATTTCGCTTGCCGTGGTGGCGGCTTCGGTAGTCAGCATGCCCGATCGGACACACCGGCCCCGGGACGAGTAATTTTTCCGCCATGGGATGGTTTTGGGCACCCGATTACTGGCTGGGCCGGCTGGTGCTCGAGCGCGGCGTAGCAGCCATCTACCTGATCGCGTTCGTCGCGGCCGCGCTACAGTTCCGGGCGCTTATCGGAGAGCGCGGAATACTGCCGGTACCAAGATTTTTAGCTATGCAGTCTTTCTGGAGATCTCCCAGCGTCTTTCATCTCCGCTATTCGGACCGGTTGTTCGCCGGCGTCTCCTGGTTCGGTGCGACGCTGGCGGCGGCCATCGTCGCCGGCGCGGCTGACCTGGCGCCGTTGTGGGCCGCGATGCTGATGTGGCTGACGCTGTGGGTGCTCTACCTTTCGATCGTCAACGTCGGGCAGGCCTGGTACGCGTTCGGCTGGGAATCGTTGCTCTTGGAAACCGGCTTCCTGATGATCTTCCTCGGCAACGACCGCGTCGCTTCCCCGGTGTTGACGCTGTGGTTGACGCGATTGCTGCTGTTTCGGGTCGAGTTCGGTGCCGGGCTAATCAAGATGCGCGGCGACCCGTGCTGGCGCAACCTGACCTGCCTGTACTACCACCACGAGACGCAGCCCATGCCGGGGCCGTTGAGCTGGTTCTTCCACCACCTGCCCAAACCGCTGCACCGGATTGAGGTCGCGGGCAACCATTTCGCCCAGCTCATCGTGCCGTTCGGTCTGTTCGCGCCGCAGCCGGTAGCCGGTGTTGCCGCGGTGATCATCGTGGTTACTCAGCTGTGGCTGGTGGCATCGGGCAACTTCGCGTGGCTCAATTGGCTGACGATCATGCTGGCGTTCAGCGCCATTGACCAGTCGTGGTTCGCTTTGGTGTTGCCGATATCGGCGCCCTCTACAGGGGCGGTGGCGCCTTTGTGGTTCGCAGTCGCGGTTATCGCGGTCACCGTCGCGATGCTGTTCCTGAGCTACTGGCCGCTGCGCAATATGCTGTCGTCGCAGCAGCGAATGAATATGTCATTCAATTCATTTCATCTGATGAACACTTACGGGGCATTTGGCGTCATCGGCCGTGTCCGCCGCGAGGTGGTGATCCAAGGAACCGAGGACGAGAGGCTCAGCCTGCAGACCGTATGGAAGGAATACGAATTCAAGGGCAAGCCCGGTGCGGTGCGCCGGCTGCCCCGGCAATGGGCGCCCTATCACCTGCGGCTGGATTGGTTGATGTGGTTCGCCGCGATCTCGCCCGCCTACGCACAGGAATGGCTGGGCCCGTTGTTGGAGCGGCTGCTACGTAACGATCGGGCGGCGCTACGTCTGTTGCGGCACAACCCCTTCCCCGAAGCGGCGCCCCGCTATGTGCGGGCGCAGCTGTACGAGTACCGCTTCACGACGCCGTCCGANNCGTTGTAGGTTTGGTTAAGCAGGCCCGGGAAGTGACTTGTCTGAAGTGCCGGTAACCGGGGTGCTAGCCGGCCGCGCGAGACGATAGAGCCGCCCCCGAGTGTCCTCCCGGGTCTGCCTTAGACCGTTGTCGCTTCAGGCAGCGCATCGCTTCTTTGTGGTTCGCGCCGTTGGACCAGCCCCGCCGTCCGAGGGACGACTGAGTCACTCGACCGTGCCGCGAGCACGGTCGAGCTACGCGGCGTCGCCGTCGTTTTCCTCGTCTTCGTCGTCTTGGCGGAACAGGTTTTCGGGGTGGTGGAAGGTGTTGG
>PLSK01000193.1:0-25840 GCA_003165155.1 Mycobacterium sp.
CGCGACCCGCAGGTAAAGCCGCTCACCCAGATGTATCGGGATGAAACGTCAGAACCTCGCCAAGTGGCCGCCGCGGCGTCATGGGGGGTACCTCGCCAAGCGCAGGGGTCTCGCCGACGCGGATCAGAACTTGCTGCATAGCGGTCCGTCCGGTCAGGTTGCCGATCAGGTTGCGGCTGGACCATAGCTCGGTGAGATGGGTCAGTGTGCACGTCGCCATACCGGCCAACGTGCACTCCAACAACACCGCGGACAACGCTTCGCCACTGCGCAAGGCCTCGGCCCGGGTGTCCTCGTCGGTCGACAGAACGAGCACCGTGGACTGGTCGTGTCCAATGTAGGCACGCCGTTGGCTGTGCGGGCTATCCGGGAATGGGCGTCCGACGTCGACCTGATCACTTTCGGCCGCCGATATCAGTGAACTGCTCGGAATCCCATCAGAGTTCTCGAAATGATTTGTCCACCAGTCTAGTTCGGTATGATAATAGGAATCGTACTCGCGCAGCGATTCGGTGAGTCGTGACGCCCTGGCCAGTTCCGCGCGCAGCTCGTCGGCTATCACGTCGAGGTGAACCGTCCCGTCGTTGACGGCGTTACGCAGCGCAGGTTCCAAAGACTCCCAATTGTTCGGCGCGACGAACGGAAGCCGATCGGTGCGGCGGTGCGTGATCGCGTCGGCTCGGCGACGATCGCCATCGGCGACGAGGCTCATTGGGCTGAAATCAAATGACGCGACATGATCGAGGTTCTTCGGATCGGGAAATCTGTCGATGTTCGCTGTCCACCCGGCTGCTGCCATCGCAACGCGTAGATGGTCGAGCACGGCGCCGCAGCTGATAAGGGCCTCCCGCCCCGACTTGTCAGTCGAGTACAGAATCCGGCTGTGATCGACGTAAAGGTGCAGTCTGGTGCTCTGGGCGACCCATTGCCAGGGCTGGCTGTTGTGCAACGACGGGGCCCGGCACGCCAACTGCACAGCGGCCCTGAGTACGTCGGCGTCCAGCAATACATCCGGCATGATCCACCCTCCCGGGTCCGGTCTAAGGTCAATCCTGGAACAGGATGGCAAACGGCGCCAGGGTCATTGGTCCTTGAGCGCGAGCTATTGGTTCCGCAGGTTCTGATATCTGATGACCGGATCCTGCCGCAGAATCTCAACCAGAACAAGGAGCCGTACCATGCAACAAGCTCACCTGGGCGGCCTGCAGGTCGGCCGCCTCGGCCTGGGTGCCATGGGCATGTCGGTGGCCTACGTCGGAGACGGCTTTGACGACGCCGAATCCATCCGCACAGTTCACCGCGCCATCGACCTGGGCGTCACGCTGATCGACACCGCCGAGGTCTACGGCCCTTACGTCAACGAAGAACTGCTTGCCCGCGCCTTGCGGGGCCGACGAGACCAGGTGGTGTTGGCAACGAAGTTCGGACTGATTTCCCACACCGGACGCGACGGCCTGGATAGCAGCCCCGCCAGCATCCGGGTCGCTGTTGACGGTTCGTTGAAGAGGCTGGCGAGCGATTATATCGACCTCTACTACCAGCATCGCCTCGATCGCGGCACCCCGATTGAGGACACCATCGGAGCGCTGGCCGAGCTGGTCGAAGCCGGGAAGATCCGACACATCGGCCTTTCCGAAGTCGGCGTGAACACCATCCGCCGGGCCCACGCCGTACATCCCATCACCGCCGTGCAATCCGAATATTCGTTGTGGACCCGCGATCAGGAAGATGCGGTTTTACCGCTGCTGCGTGAACTGGGAATCGGGTTCGTCGCGTACTCGCCGCTGGGCCGCGGTTTCCTCACCGGCGCAATCCGGTCGGCGAACGGGTTTCCCGACAACGACTACCGCAAGACCAACCCCCGGTTCTTCGACGAGAACTTCCGGCACAACCTCAGCAGCGCAGACGAGCTGCGCGATATCAGCGCCGACATCGGTGCCACGCCCGCCCAAGTCGCTTTGGCCTGGCTGCTGGCGAAGGGTGCCGACATCGTGCCTATTCCCGGAACAAAACGCGTTGCGCGCCTTGAGGAAAACGCTGGCGCGGATGCCGTCGTGCTTACCCCCGACCAACTGGCCAGGCTCGACCAACTCACCCCGGCTGTCGGTGGCCACCACGCCGAAGCGCAAATGGGATGGATCGACCGCTAGGAACCCATGAAGTCATGAAAAAACTAGTGATCGGGGCCAGCGGCTTCCTCGGTTCGCATGTCACGCGGCAGCTGGTAGCCGCGGGTGCTGACGTTCGAGTCATGTTGCGCCGTACCAGTTCCACCAAGGGGATCGACGATCTCGACGCCGAGCGCTGTTACGGCGACGTCTTTGATGACGATGCGCTGCGCGCGGCGATGACCGGCTGCGACGTCGTCTATTACTGCGTCGTCGATGCCCGGATGTGGCTGTGTGACCCGGAGCCGCTGTTCCGGACCAACGTGGAGGGGTTGCGGCATGTTCTGGATGCGGCCCTGGACGCCAACCTGAAGAGGTTCGTATTCACCAGCACCATAGGCGCTTTGGCGATTAGTGACAGCCGGCTGGTTACCGAAGATGATCCGCACAACTGGGATGAGGGCGGCGCCTACATCGAAGCGCGGGTGGCCGCCGAAGAGATGGTGCTGTCGTACGCACACGACAAAGGCCTGCCCGCGGTGGCCATGTGCGTAGCCACCACTTATGGGCCTCGCGACTGGGGGCCGACACCACACGGCTCAATGCTGGCTCAGGTTGCCGCCGGCCGTTTCCCGTTCTACATGGACTACTCGGCCGAAGTGGTGGGCATCGAAGATGCTTCCAGGGCAATGCTTCTCGCTGCCGAACACGGGCGAAACGGCGAGCGTTACATCATCTCCGACAGATACATGAGCGTCCGGGAGTTGCACGAGATCGCCGCTGCCGCCGTCGGCAGACGGCCACCGCGTGTCGGCATCCCTATGCCGGTGTTGCGTGCGGGCGCACACGTCAACGACTTCCTGGCGCGGCTGCTGAGGCGCGACCTGCCATTCGCCCATGCCGGCATGCAGATGGTCGAACTGATGTCCCCCCTCGACCACAGCAAGGCCGAACGCGAACTCGGATGGACACCCGAACCCGTCGAAGACTCGATCCGCAAAGCCGCCGTCTGGTTCGCCTCGCGCGCCTAGACTCTGCCCAGACAGTCTTTTGTAGGAGGTAATGATGCGCGACAGTTCCTATCCTCTGGTGCTCCCTCGAACAACTCGGTTCGTCGCCGTGTTGGCGCTGCTCAGCGGAATTGCCGTGCTATCCGGCATTCACGCTCCGCGCGCCGCCGCTGTTGAGTTCAGCGATGACGAGCAAAAAATCGCCAATCTATTACCCGCCGGGTTCTCGCCAGCTCTTTGCAAGACGGCCAGCGATCCCATTCCTCCGCTGGACGCGGTGGCAAGTCTGCAATGCACCGGGAGCGCCGCAGGTGGCCCAACGATGGGGCGTTTTACGCTCTGGCCCGACGCAGGCACGATGAATGACCAATTCCAGACGCAGGCGGTTGGTAGCCAGCTCTGGGTGCCCTCCCAGTGCCCCGGCGTGGGTGCTTCGCCGAGCAACTGGAATTACACCGAGTCGCCCGACCAGGTCGCCGGCCAGCTACTCTGCGGGTCCTTCCAGGGGGCGCCCAACATCGAGTGGACACGAACTTCTCAGCTACTTACGCTCGACGTGGGCGGCGCCCCCGACATCGACAGTCTGTTCAAGTGGTGGGCCGGCTCCGGAAACCCCGGTGGAGCGCCAATTACCGGCGTGCTTGCTTAGGCCCTAATCGGACTGAGCCAGCGCCGCGGGACCGTATTTGTTCTCGATCAGCGTCCAGGGGTCGGCGTACGGGCCTCGTCCCTCGGCGCGGCGCTGCAGTTTAAGGGCCGTCCGCAACACCGGTCGCAGTATCGGGCCCAGTAAGCGCAACACGACGCGTAGTTGGGCTTGGGATTCGGCGATCCAGGCCAGCGTCTGGTCCCAGGTGTGTTGTTGGAAGTCAAGTAGCGCTTGGGATTCGGTGGTGTCGAACCAGCCGGTGAAACTCCAACCTCGGTCGTCGTCGGGGTCGCCGGGCAGGCTGGCCGACGGGCCCAGCCGGCCCAGACCGAAGGCGGACATCAGGTCGCCCTCCATCTCGTGCTGCAGGTACACATAGGACTCATTCCCGGCGATGGGCAGCGCCTTGCCGTCGATGGCGGCTTGGCGATCGACACCGTTAGCGAATGCGAGCGCCACATCCCGCGCGTCCACCGCGTGCATCCGGTTGTCGCCCGGCAGCGAGCGCAGCAGGAGCAGGTAGTCGCTGTTGATACTCGATGTGGTGTCGGGCGACATGACCCCGCCCAGTCGGAACAAGGCGTACGGCAGGCCGCTGGCCCGCACGGCGGCCTCCGCGAGCACCTTGTCCTGTCCGTACTGATCGATGGGATTCACTGCGGTGTCCACAGTGATCCGCTCGGGATAGCGGTAGGGATTGCGCGATCCGTACACCGCGGCGCTGGATGCCAGCAGAAAAAGCGGCGGCTGGGACAGGGACACGGCAGCCGTCAGAAGGTTCTCGGTACCGCCCACGTTGACTCTTCTGGCCAGCCCGGGGTTGCGGTACGAGGGTGGGGAGACGATCGCGGCGAGGTGCACGATCGCTTCTGGCTGATGGGTCACGACCAATTCGCGCACCGCCGCCGCGTCCAGCAGATCGATGTATGCCGGAATCAGCGTCCCCGCGCCGGCCGACAGTTCTTGCTCGACGGCGAGGGTCGCGTCGGTGCGCAGATCGGTCGCGACGACGGTTCGGCCCCGGTCGAGCAGGATCTGGGTGCATCGCTTGCCGACTTGGCCGAACGCGCCGGTGACAAGGATGGTGCCGACTGTCATGGGCGCTTACGTTACCGACAGCCGGTTGGCGAGCTTGGCGCCGGCCTTCCGCATGCGGTCGGAGATGTAAAGCGAGAACAGGGGAGTGACGATGTCCTCGCGCAACCGAGTCAGCTTAGAGCTCTTGATGAGCCATTGCCCGGCGATGTTCTCGTAGGTCTCGTGGTAGTGGCCGTAACCGACCAGGGTCAATCCGGGGCCGAAGCGGACGACGTCTTGCAATGCCCACACACCCCGTGCCGTCGTCGCCGACGTGAGCTCGATCTCCGGCGCGTGCACCTGATGCGCTGTGGCCTGTGTTGGGCGTCCGATGGCCTTGCGGGTGAACGCCACGAAGTCGTCGGCGCCGGCAATCACCTTGCCGCCGGCCTCGGAAGTGTCGCTGAGGAAGTCATCGGCGAAGATGGTTCGCCACGCCGCCCAGTCCTTGGTGTCGAGGTAGCGGCAGTACCTGGCTTTGAGCTGCTTTATGGATTCGACGTCGTTCATATGGTCTGTCATGGCAAATCCATTCTCAACGGTTCTCACCCCTTGAAGTAGACGATCTGGTGTGAGGTGGCCAGCAGAGCGCCGTCTTGGGACCACAGCTGCGCGCTCTGATCGAAGTAACCGCGGGAGAACCGGTTGGCGTGGGCGGCGCACAAGACGTAGTCACCGCCAATGGCATCCAGCTGTTCCTGGTCGGCATGGAAGTAGGTGGTCAGCGAAATAGTGCCGGCCGGAAGGTATTCGCCCCGGCGCAGGAACACTCGTGGGAAGAAAATGTCAGACAGTGCGGCGAGCGCCGGGTAATCGATGGGGCGCTGCGCAGCGTCGCGCGCCCACAACGTGGTCGTCGATGTGGGGCTCGGCTGCGAGTCCGCGTCGGGGACCACTCCGTCGACGAACCGCATGTCGTAGCGGGCTGCCCACACGATGGGGGCCCCTAGACCTCTCGGACTGAGTTGTTCTGGCGGCGGCGCGCTCGGTGGGCGCGCTTCGGTGTCGGCCCACGTGTCGCGGCGGATCCCAAACAGGGCGGTCGCAGTCGTCTTGGTTTCACCGTCCTGGCTGAGCTCGATGACCCAGTGCTGATTGGTGCGGTTGGTGCGCGCGATCTGCAGCGCGATGTCGAAGTCGCCGTCGGCGATCGGTGCGGCGAAATTGATGGTCAGCGCCAGCGGCGCACCGATGCGCTCGGGGTGGGTTTCGATGGCACGCACCACGGCGGCGGCGGTGATTCCGCCGAACGGGCCGACCATGTTGGCCCACTCCGGATGGGTCCGGCCGCGCCGCACGTATTCGTCGACCGTATCGAGCTCAATGGCCTTGTCGAAGGGATGCAATATCGGGCTCAGCGAACTCCGCGCACCAGGCGCCCGGGGCGGGCTCCGGTGTCCACGCCGTCGCGACGCGTCACCGCGCCACTGACGATGGTTGCGGCGTATCCACTGGCGCCCTGGACGAGTCGCTGTCCACCGGCGGGCAGATCGTATGCCATCCGCGCCGGGAGCAGCCTTAGCGCGTTCATGTCGATGACGTTGATGTCGGCCTTCTTGCCGAGCTCGATGGTGCCGCGGTCGGTGAGACCGAATAGGTGGGCGGTGTCGCGAGATTGCTTGCGCACCAGGTACTCCAGGGGCAGCTTCTCGCCACGGTGGCGGTCGCGGGCCCAGTGGGTCAGCAGGAAGGTGGGGAAGGAGGCGTCGCAGATCAGGTTGCAGTGTGCACCGCCGTCGGAGAGCCCCAGCACTCCTGCCGGGTGGGTCAACATCTCCCGGATCGCGTCGTGGTTGCCGTCGGCGTAATTGAAGAACGGCAGCATCAGCATCGAGCCTGCGTCGGCTTCCAGCATGAGGTCGTAAAGCGTGGTCATCGGGTCTTCGCCGCGTTCGCGGGCGATCGCCGCGACGGTGCAATCGGGTGTCGGTTCGTAGTCGGGCGGATCGCCCAGGTGATAGATCCGGTCCAGTGAATGCTTGACGAGCATGAACATGCCGTCGAACAGCAAGCTCGGGTCGATGGGTAGGTCGTCTTCGGACAGGATTGCGGCCTTCACCGCCGGTTCGGCGAGACGGTGCGCCAGCTCCTCGTGGCTGCATTCGGCCTTGAGCTTGCGGTACGTCGGCCGGTGGGTGAAGCCGTGATGGCCGGGGAATCCGAGCAACATCCCGAACGGCCGCGCCGCGATCTGCGGATACAACTGGCTACCCGCCGCGTGGGCGGCCGCGGAAATATCGAGCTGTTCGCGCCAGAGGTTGGGGTCGGCGTCGACTTGGATCAACGCGAACGACAGGGGCCGCTCGATCTCGGCGCCCAGGCGTCGCATCCACTCCAGTTCCTTCTTCGGCGCGACGATGTCCTCGCCTGCTGCGCCCTGCGGGGCCAGCTCGAAAACGGCCTGGCCGCCGGCTGCCATCGCCCGGCCGAGGCCGAACACCTCGTCTTCGGCGGCAAAGGTGCCCGGCACCGGCTCGCCGTCCATGGCCCGGTGGGCGATCGTTCGTGAGGTGGAAAAGCCAAGCGCCCCGGCCTCGATCGCCTCGCGAACCAGGCGGCTCATCGCGGCGATATCGTCGGGTGTCGCGGGCTCGTTGCGGGCGCCGCGCTCTCCCATCGCGTAGGCGCGGACCGCGCCGTGGGCCACCTGGCTGCCCACGTCGACGGCGAACTGATGTTTCTCGACAACATCGAGGTACTCCGGGTACGTCTCCCAGCCCCACGTCATGCCTTCGGTCAGCGCGGTACCCGGGATGTCTTCGACACCCTCCATCAGTTTGATCAGCCACTCCTCGCTGCCCGGGCGTACCGGGGCGAAGCCGACACCGCAGTTGCCGGCGACGATCGTCGTGACACCGTGACCGCTGGACGGCTCCAGCAGATTGTCCCAAGTGGCTTGACCGTCGTAGTGGGTGTGAATGTCCACGAAACCGGGGGCGACGATGCGATCCGTCGCGTCGATCGTCTCGGCGGCCTCCCCGGCAAGCTGGTCGTCGCCGTTGGTCCGTCGGCGTACTTCGACGATCTTGCCGTCCTTGATCCCGATATCGGCCCGATACCGATCCGCGCCGGTGCCGTCGACTACCGTGCCGCCAACAATCTTCATGTCATACATGCGATCTCCAGGGTTCGTGTGCAGCCGACACTACCGAAATCGCTGTTATTTTAATATCCCCACGCCGGAACTTTGGCGCACGGTCCACGCAAGGAGGCGGGTTATCGCATGAGCATTCCGGACCGTCAGCAGGCGATGGTGATGGACGGCCCCGGCGCAGCCGTGCAGGCTGTGGAAAGGCCGGTCGACCAGCCCGGCCCCGGTCAGGTGCTGGTCAAGGTGAAGGCCTCGAGCCTCAACTTTCACGACAACGTCAACCTGATGGGCCTCATCCCCGGACCGCTGCCGAGGGTGCCGATGAGCGATGGCGCCGGCGAAGTGGTGGCACTCGGACCGGGGTCCGATGAACTCCGAGGCGGGCACGAAGTCGGACTCCAAGTCGGGCAACGCGTCATGGGGGCGTTCCATCCGGGGTGGCTCGACGGGCCGCCGACGCCTCAAGCCAAACGGGAGCTGCCCGGCGACAGCGGCGACGGGTGGCTGCAGCAGTACCGCGTCGCTGACGCCGCGGGCCTGGTCCGCTCGCCCGATCACCTCAGCGATATCGAAGCCGCGACAATTCCTTGCGCCGCCGTGACGGCATGGAGCGCGCTGGTGGAGGGCGGTATCGGTAGAGGCGACATCGTGGTCGCCCAGGGAACCGGCGGGGTGTCGCTGTTCGCCGTGCAACTCGCCCGGGCGCTGGGCGCGATGGTGGTCTTGACGTCTTCGTCCGACGACAAGCTCAAGGTCGGATCGGAGTTGGGCGCAAAGCATCTGATCAACTACCGAACAACTCCGGACTGGGCGGCCGAGGTAAAGCGGCTGACCGATGGGCGAGGCGCCGACCTGGTCGTCGAGGTCGGCGGGCCCGCCACGCTGGCGCAGTCGCTGCGCTCGGCCCGGATGGGCGGTACGGTCGCGGTCATCGGCGTGCTCAGCGGGTTCGAGATGGCGCCGACACCGATCCCCGAGTTGATGCTGAACAATCTGCGCGTCATCGGCATCACCGTCGGCAGCGTGCGGGCTCATCGTGAGGCATGCGAGTTGATTTCCGCTGCCGGCATCACGCCGCACATCAGCCACGTCTTCGATTGGGAAAAGTTGGACGAGGCGCTGCAAGTAATGCGGGCCGGCGAGCACGTCGGCAAGATCGCACTCACCATTCCGTGATGTTCGGACCTAGGAGGCCGCGATGGCCAAGCCGTTGATCCCGGCCGATGACATCCTTGGCCACGCCTTGGAACTCTTGGACGCCGAAGGCGTAGAGGGCCTGAACGTGCGTCGCATCTCGGCGGACCTGAAGATCTCGCCGCGGACGCTGTATCAGCAGGTTGGGAATCGAGAAGCGCTGATCAGGGCGTTGGTCGCCCGCCACTTCACCCGGTTGCGGCTCGATTTCAAAGAGTACGAGACGTGGGAGTCCACGGCACTGCAGTGGTGTCTGGCCCTGCACGACGCGCTTCGGGCCCATCCTTTTCTGACCGAGCTGATGACCATTGACGACCGCAGTGCCATCAGCGATTACGTCGAAGCGTTGCTCGAAGCGGCTCTGCGGGAGGGTATTCCGCAGCCGCTGGCATCCGAGTGCTGTCGTGGGCTGACGCATATGACTATCAACCATTCCATTGTCGAGGTGCGCTCACTGCGGGAACCGAAGCACTCGGTCGAGACCGCGGCCGAAGCGGCCAAAATCGAGATGAATTTCCCCAGGCTCATCGAATGGGTGATTGCGGGCGTACGTACCGAAGCGGCGGCTCGTATTCCCGGGACGTCGCAGCGCAATGCCGTGGTCAGACGGTGACAACCTCAAGCAGGTCGTCGAGGCCGTCGAAGTCGTCGGCGTTGCGAGTGTAAAGGCGGGCCGAATGCGCGTGGGCGGTGGCCGCGATCAGGAGGTCCATCGATCGCGCTCGCGGCTGACGTCCCGCGTCGACGACGGCTGCCGCCACCTGACCGTAGCTCGCTGCCACGGCTTCATCCAGGGGCAGCGCGTCGAAGGTGCGCTGAAGCACCAGGAGGCGTCGCAGTCGCTCGGCCCGGGCGTTTCGTTGCTTCGCGACGAGAACTCCGAAGTGCATTTCCGCCAATGTGATTGCGCTTATTGCCAGCTCGCCTTCAAGGGGTGCGATGTCTGTCGCGATGACGACGCTGGTGTCGAGAATCGCTCTCACTTGGTCGCCCACGGGTCGCGGACTTCGTGGGCGATCGCATCACGGTCCACGTCCCACGCTGGATCTGCGGGCCCGCCAAACAGTTCGGTAACGTCAGCCCATTGTCTCCAGGTTCGAGGGGCCGCAGGCACCAGTCGGGCGCTCGGGCGGCCGGCCACCGTGATGGTGATTTCTTCGCCCTGCTCGACGCGCCGGACGAGATCGGAGGCGTTCTGGCGTAGCTGGCGCAATCCGATAACTTCCATACAACGGATGGTAGCACAAGTGCTACTCCGATACTCGGACGGGCTGGCAGCACCAACCGCACGCATCACGCTGTGCCGCGGCAATAACACAGGTCGAGTCTCTCGGCGTTGCTGTACAGTCGTTCAGCACTAGCTGGGCGATCGTAAAGCACTGTCGTAGCGGGAGGCCATCATTGATGATGGGCAGGCGAACTTGACGTGACCGCTGAGTCCGTCGAGGAATTTCGCAGCCGGGCCCGGTCCTGGTTGGCCGCAAATATGCCGCGGTTTGATCGCGAAAAGGCGGCGCTCCTAGAGCGGGACGAATTGCCGTCTTGGCTGCGCGCCCGCGAGCTGCAAAAAACCTTGTACGACGGGGGTTTCGCCGGAATTTGCTTTCCCCGGGAGTATGGCGGGCTCGGACTCGGCTACGACTACAAAAAGGCGTTCGACGCCGAGGCCGCCGACTATGAGACGCCGCTGCTCCTCAACGTCCCGTCCTTCGCGATTTGCTGCGCAACGATCCTCGACATGGGAAGTGAGGACCAGAAGCGCGCTCATATTAGGGCGGCGCTGAGCGGCGAGGAAGTGCTCGTCCAGCTGCTGTCAGAGCCCAGCGGAGGCTCAGACCTCGCGGGAGTTATCACCCGCGCCGATCGCCGGGATGGACGATGGATTCTCAACGGCGCCAAGACGTGGAGCACCTGGGCATTCGCCGCCGACTATGGCTTGTGCCTGGCCCGAACCGACTGGAACGCACCAAAGCACAATGGGCTCACGATGTTCCTGGTACCTCTTCACCACCCCGGAATCACGATCAACCGGATCACCCAGGTCAATGGCTCGACGGAGTTTTGCGAAGAGTTTTTCGACGACGTCGAGCTAGGTGACGACGCCGTGGTGGGAGAACCGGGCAAGGGGTGGGACGTTGCGTCGCGACAGCTCTACCACGAGCGCCGCACCATGGGTGACGGTTCGGAGTACACCAGTGGCCCCGGAATTGCTGAGGCTGAGGATGTTTCGGTCGATCTGCTGGCGCTGGTCGACAAGACGGATCAGGACGACAGCGAACGCGTCCGGGAGATGGTCGGCAGGGCACTGGTCCACCGCGCGGTGCACGGGCAGCTCAGCGAGCACGTCTTCCATGCGGTGGCCAGCGGATCCCTGCCACCTGCGGGGGGATCGATTATCAGGTTGTCCATGGCCGAGACCCATGATGTCGATACCGACACCGCTAATGTTGTCGCGGGTTCGGCGGCGGTGGTGGAGGACGACGCGGGGTTGCTCGACATCGGCACGCGCTACTTGGGACGCCAGATCGCCAGCATCGGCGGTGGCACCACCGAGATGGCGCGCAATGTGATCGGCGAGCGTGTCTTGAACTTTCCGCGCGAGCACGCGGCCGACCGCGGCGTGCCGTTCAACCAAGTACGTCGGAACAACGCCCCGGAAGGCGGACTGGCCTTCGAAGGAGGACATCAATGAGCGACCAGCTGCGCGACATCCGGGAGTTGTCCAGTGACTCCGAGGCCTACCGCGACGAGCTGTTCCGCCGCTGGACTGGTCTGCTCAGTTACCGCTACATCGGTCGCAAGCACTCGTCGATGGACCTCGGCGAGACCGACGACACCGTCGTCATCCGCAGCGACATGCGCAATGAGGCCGGCGGAATCATGGTTGCGCCGCTGGCTATCTCGTCACCGGAGGGGTGTCAGACCGACATGGTCGCGGTGCCCAATCCCGTCATCGCTTCGGTGCAGATCGTCGACGCCGGCTACGACGTCACCAGGGTCGAGATCGTCGGGTCCGGGAATGTCCATCAGGGCCGGACCATGGGATACGGGCGCTGCAAGATCGTCGACGCAGACAACCCGGACCGGGTGATCGCCTTCAACGAGGGGCAAGGCGCGATCATCGGCATCCCACCCGAAGGCCTTGACAAGATGGATGTTTCGGGCACCGAGCTGGTGATCGAGGACTCCCCGGATCTGCCGCCGCTATGGGAGGCCTTCGGGGCGAGCAAGCGTGCGGACGGTCACTGGGTGCTACCTCAGCTCAGCCTCGAATTCGCATCACCGGACGCTGCCCTGCACATCGGGCCTCAACACGTCGTCCTCGAGACGGCGGCGATCGACCTTGCCGCCGGCGTCGCCGGGACCAGGAAGGTCCAGGTAATGAGCTGGCATGTGATGTTCATGTCACGTGGCAAGGTGGGTCCGTTCCGGGTCGAGGGCACCGCGTATGCCGGGGGAGCCGGACGCGTTGGCGTGCGGATGCTTCTGCACGACGAGGGAAACGCAGACAAGCCCATCACGTCGGCCGCCGCGATCTTCGACGTCCTGAGCTGACGTACACGACTCAAAGGAGGCAGACAGTGGCCAACGCCAAGGAAGCGCGCACATGGGCGCACTCCGCGCTGCGCGGAATCGGGGACTCGCTGTACACGCCGTTTTCCGGCGTCGACGGTGACGACATCGACTGGGACGCGTACCGCACACTCGTGCGCTACTGCGTCGGCGAACTCGGGCACTCTATGCTCTGGCTGACCAGCGGTCTGGCCGAGTTCTGGGCGCTCACAATGGATGAGCGAAAGCGCCTGCTGGAAGTCGCAATCGAGGAGGCCCGCGCGCTGAATCCCGATGTCGTGATCCAGTCATGCACAGCCGCAACGTCGGCGAAAGATTGTTTGGAGTTGACGCGGCACGCCCAGGAGTCGGGCGCCGACATCGTCTACATCCAAACCCCGATGATGGAGCTGCACGGCGGTGAAGGCGCCCTACGGTTCTTCCGCTATATCGCCGACCGGACCGACATCGCGCTGGGAATGTTCAATTCGCCCAGCTCCGGATACGTGCTCAGCGCCCAGGAGAGCGCCCGCATCGTCGAGGCAATCCCGGCGGTGTGTGCCACCAAGGAGGGCTCGTTCCGACCCGCGCAGAGCCGAATGCTGCACGAACTCGCGCCCGAGCTCGTCATCTGGGAATGCGACACCACCGTATACCGCGCGGGATGGCTCAAAGCGGGCATCGTCGGTCCCGCCCAGCTCGGGACCGCCGGGTATCTGTTCGAGACGCCAAAGAAACGGACCATCTCCGAATACTGGCAGCTCATCTGGAGCGGCAAATTGCTCGAAGCCATGGACTACGCCCAGGCGTCCGGACTCGATCAGCTCGAACTCGACATGCGCGGCTGGTACACGCGCTATCCCGGCCGGCCCGAGTATTTCACGCACTGGGGCGGTTCCTTCAAATATGCGGCATCCCTGCTCGGCCTGCCCATAGGGGACTACCCGCATTCGCGGCCGCCACAAGCCCTGCTGCCTGACGAAGCCCGAACCCAGATCCGTGCCGCCTTCCGGCGTTTCGGCCTCATCGACGAAACCGCGGATGCTTCCGCATTGATCGGCGCCTCTCGTTGACCGCACTGAAGGGAAGTCGCGGCTGACATGCACGGATTTAGCTTCAACACGCTGGCGCTGCTGGCCGCGGTAGGTTTCGCCGGTCCTCTGCTGGCTTCAGTTCCGCGCCTGCGGATTCCGGTAATCATCGGTGAGTTGGTGGCGGGGCTCGTCCTCGGCAGGACCGGCTTCGGCGTGGTCGATGTCGCCAACCCCACTTTTCAGTTGCTCGCGAATATCGGCTTCGCGCTGGTGATGTTTGTCGTGGGTACCCACGTTCCGATCCGGGACCGCGGGATGCGCTCCGCGGTGCCGCCGGCGTTGGTGCGGGTGGTTCTGGTCGGTGCGGTCGCGGCGGCGCTCGGCGTCGGGCTGTCAGCAGAGTTCGGTACTGATCATGCGGCGCTTTACGCGGTTCTGATTGCGTCTTCGTCGGCGGCGCTGGCCTTACCAGTCATCGATTCGCTGGGGCTGAAGGGGACACAGGTACTCTCGGTGACTGCGCAGATCGCTGCCGCGGATGCTGCGTCTATTGTGTTGCTGCCGTTAGTGATCGATATCCGGAGGGCGCCGGCCGCGGCATTGGGTGCGCTGGCGATCGCGGGCTGCGCGGCGGTGCTCTTCGTGCTGCTGCGCGCGGTCGACCGCCGCGGCTGGCGTAAGCGCCTGCACGCGTATTCCGAGAAGCACGAGTTTGCGCTGGAATTGCGGATCAGCCTGCTCGTGCTGTTCGGACTGGCGGCGCTCGCCGTCAGCACCCGCGTGTCGATCATGCTGGCGGGCTTCGCGCTGGGTTTGGTGATCGGTGCGGTCGGCGAACCGCGACGACTCGCACGTCAGCTCTTCGGAATCACCGAAGGGTTCTTCGCCCCGCTGTTTTTCGTGTGGCTGGGCGCCTCGCTGCAGGTACGGGAATTAGGTTCACACCCCAAACTCATTCTGCTGGGCGTAGCCCTGGGTTTGGCTGCTGTACTGGCGCATTGCGCGGGACGACTATTCGGCCAGCCGCTCACACTCGCTGCGCTATCGGCCGCGCAGCTAGGGGTGCCGGTGGCCGCGGCCACCATCGGTACCGAGGAGCACCTGCTGGTAACCGGGGAGGCATCGGCAATGATGCTCGGCGCGTTGCTGACGATCGCCGCCACTTCGATCGCGGGCACGTTGGCGGCCCGCGGCCAACCCGCGCCAAATGCCGATAAGCCCGCTAATCCCGACAAGTCCACGTAGCGGGGTGGGCAACCGACAGGCTCAGCGCGATCGGCCAGTTGGTCCCGCCGTTTGCTTGGGTTTCTTCTCTGGCGAGAAGTGCGTCATACATTGAAGCGTCGGTCAGCAGCCCGTGAGTGTAGAGCTCCTGGGACAGGTGGTAATGCCGCGCTATTCGACTTTTGTGTCGGTCCGAAAAATAAAGCGCGATGACTGCACCGATCTAGGGCCTTTGGACCTCGCGATCCCTGTGCCGAAGGGCCCTCAGGGCTGGGACTTCACTGAATTAACAACATCGGTCGTGGCAGAAAGTCCTTCAAGACAGGGGTCGTCGTACCCTCGCGCGGCCGGTTTAATTGCGCGATCGTCGACATAACAAGTACTACGGAAGGGGCCGACTGTCATGAACCCACGCTTTCCCGATGCGGGTACGCTCCGGACGGTCCTGAGTCTGGCATCTCGAGCCCCCTCGGTCCATAACACGCAACCGTGGCGGTGGCTGGTGGGAACGCAGAGCCTGCACCTCTACTCTGATGTGAGCCGGCAACTACCCAACATCGACCCCGATGGTCGCGATCTGATCTTGAGTTGCGGTGCGGCGCTCAATCACGGCGTCGTTGCCTTGGCAGCGGTTGGATGGCAAGCCAAGGTAACCCGTCTGCCCAATCCAGCTGACCCGAACCACCTTGCCACGATCGAATTGTCGCGCTCTACAGCTGACTCCCTCGATATAGCGCTCGCCGCGGCGATACCGCGTCGACGAACTGATCGGCGTCACTACAGTTCTTGGACGGTACCGGTGGGCGATATCGCGCTGATGGCTGCGCGGGCTGCCCGAAATGGGGTGACCCTGTGCCAAGTCGATGACATCAACAAGCTGCATATGATTGTCGCTGAATCTGTTTGGGATCACATGAGCCACGATTATCTTGCGGAACTCACCGAATGGAGCGGGCGCTACGCTTCGATCGCGGGCGTCCCGGCCCGCAATACGCCAAAGTCCGACCCTAGGGCGAAGATACCAAGTCGGTATTTCGCAGGTCCAGCCCTGGCCATGTCACCGGGCTCATCGCCAGCCGACGACAACGCCGTGGTACTTGCGCTCGGAACCCGGAGCGACGATCGGATGGCCCAGCTCCGCGCTGGTGAGGCAACCAGCTTGGTCCTGCTGACCGCGACAGCGATGGGCCTGGCCAGTTGCCCGGTCACCGAACCGCTGGAGAGCGCCGAAACNNCAGATGCTGCTGCGGGTGGGGTGGGCGCCGATCAACGCGGACCCTCTGCCGTCGACACCGCGGCGCGAACTCGGCGATTTCGTCGAATGGATGGCCGATCGCGAGCCGGACGTTGGCTGCTAGGTCTTTCGCCTGAAAGCGCTGGAATCCTTGGGGTTCAAGGGAGTTGTGATGGATACGTTCACGTTTGATCCGCGCTTCTGGAGGATCGGCCGCATCTTCGGTGGCAACCCGTTGCTTCGCCGCACCGATCGCATCGAAGCCTTGGTCACGTTGATCGCTGTACTTGTGGCACTCATGGGGGTATCCGTCGCAGGTGTCGTGGGCACGGTGGTCTACGGCGCGCGTGACGGGCGATACGTCCAGGAGGCACATGAACGTCATGCGGTCATGGCAACAGTAGCCGGAATCGACAGCTTGGATGCGGCTGTCGTGCAGGCGAGATGGCCGGCCGCGGCCGGCGAGCGCACCGGTGTTGCTCTCCTCGCGACTGCGGCCAAGGTGGGCGATCGCGTTAAGATCTGGGTGGACCAGGACGGCAACCCAGCCGCTCCGCCGACCCCGACCTGGCATGCGGTTGCCGACGCGGTTGGCGTGGCAGAGGCGGTAGCGATTCTCGTGGTCGTAGGGATGACATTGCTCGTGAGCTGCGTTCGGTCACGGCTTGATCGAGCGCGTGATGCTCAATGGGAGTGTGAACTCCGATCTTTGGAGGATGACGGTGGTCGGACGAACCAGCTGTGACGCACCTATGCACAGCGCATATATGGGCGGATGGTGGGTCGACGTGCCGACACGGTCAAGGCTCTGATGCCGCGTTATAAGATATGGCTGAGCTGCACCGCCTTGTCGCTCTGCCGATCGAGCGAGGGTATCGCGTGGTCGGCCCGGTTACCCACGCCCGCTGCGGCGCGCTATCTCCCAGGCATCGTCGTCAGTTCCGGAGGTGGTTGGTGGCGCCGTCCGAAATCAAGGGCAACTGGGCCCCAGGGAGGCTATCGCAACGCCCAGTTTCGCGGTGACCTCATCGGCGATCGCCATGAGCGCTGGTTCTCCAGTTACCTGGACCAAGATAGCCGGATTCATTGCCTCAACGATCACCGTGTCCGGGTCGCCCGGGTCGGCGCGCACCACTACGTTGCAGGGGAGCAGCAGCCCGATCTCTCGATCTACGCTGATAGCCCGGTGCGCCAACGCCGGATTACACGCACCGAGGATCAGGTAGTCCTCCATGTCCACACCGAGCTTGGCCTTGAGTGTCGCCTTCACGTCGATTTCGGTAAGCACGCCGAACCCCTGTTGCGTCAGCGCTTCTCGAGTGCGTGCTACCACGTCTTCGAATCGGGTCGTCAAGTTCGTAGACAACGCAATGCTCATGCTGAATTCCTTTTGTGTGGCCCACTCCCGCCGATCAGACGGGCGAACATGCGAGTCGCGGCTTGAATTTGTCGTGAAGAGCTCACGGCGGCGGGTCTGCCGAGCGTCTCTTGGTCGAGATAGCGACCTGACAGTCACCGTTGAGGTTTTCACATCCCATGAGGCGTATCCGATCGCTTAAGCGCCGCCTGCGGTAGGGGCGGAAGTCCCGAAAAGTTCAGGACTTCCGTCAGCTCTGCGAATTTGCTGACGCGCACCAGAGCCTCGGGACCTTCTGAACGCGGAAGTCGGGACCAACGCACCCACAACGCGGTGCGTTCGGCCCTAGGGGCTCCGCCGCGAATGTGGTGTGGTTAGCGGGTCCGGCTGGATGAGGAGGACGATGGCGAAGTCAGGTCACCGAATCTATTGCGCCCCAAATATCGCGCAGCACACGGCCGCATTAACGGCGGTTGAGACATGGCCTGGCGAGAACCTGAAGGGTGTGCCGACGATGACAAAGAACGTTCTCTCCGATGCGCAGATCACCGCGCTGACAGCCGCCCAGCGGTGTGAGCTCATTCAGCGTCTCGAGCGGCCAATAGCGGATTTGAGGCCAAAAGGCTATGCAGCGAAGCTGACACAAGCACATCTGGGGTTGATGACTGGCGGCGCGGTGTTCATGATCCCGTGGATTGTCTATCTGGGCTTTACGTTGCCCCAGAACTACACCGTCCGCGACTGGCCGTTGACGTGGTTGGGCTTTGACAGCTTGTTGGTCGTGTTCATGGCCGCGACGGCGATCCTGACCTGGCTGCATCGCCAAGTGCTTGTGCTTCCCGCTTTCACCACGGGGATACTGCTGCTCTGTGATGCGTGGTTCGACGTCACGACCGCCAGCCCCGAGGAGCTTCGCGCGTCGGTGCTAACCGCGGTACTGGGCGGGGTCCCGCTGGCGTTCGTTCTCATCGCCGGGGCCTTGAGCCTTGTGCGCTTGAACGCCCGCCGGCTGTGGCTACTCGAGCCCGGCCAGTCTCTGTGGCGGTTGCCGCTGCTTTCCTAAAAGACGCGTCCACCTTGGACTGCCAACCGAGGCGGCGAGGGCCTTTGGACATCCAGTTTGGTGACATGATCCCCTCCCGCCGATTCGCTGCACGTGGGCACGATTGAACTACCGAAGGAAAGGGGAAGCGCATGAAGGCAAAGGTCGGTGACTGGCTGGTCGTCAAGGGCACCACAATCGATCAGTCAGACCAGCGGGGACTGATCACCGAGGTTCACTCACCAGATGGCGTACCACCGTATGTGGTGCGGTGGCTCGCCACCGACCACGAGTCGACCTTTTTTCCGGGCTCGGACGCTGTCGTCGTCACGGCTGCGGAGCAGGCGGACGCCGACAAGCGTGCGCGACAGCGGTTCGGAGCCGTGCAATCGGCCATCACCCACGATAAGAGCAAGTAGGCGCTGTGCTCGCGCAGGTCGGTGACCTTTGGCCCTGGCCGGCAACCAGTTCCGTGACGTAGCACGGTAAGTATGCGCCACAGAACAGAGTTGCCACAGACCATCGACGTTGACGTGACAACGCACGATGAGNNAGCCGACCGGTGCTGCAGGCCCGCGTCAAACTGACCAGGCATCGCGATCCGGCGGTGCAGCGGCCCGTGGTCGCGCAGGCCAATCTCGACGTCGATGGGCGGCTTGTCCGCGCTCAGGTCCAGGCAGAGACCGCGCGAGAAGCGGTCGATCTTCTCGCGACACGGCTGCGCCGCCAGCTGGAACGCGCCGCCGAAAATTGGGAGGCGCGCCGCGGCGAGCTGCCCTCGGCCAGTTCCCATGAATGGCGGCACGATTCCGAGCCGACGCACCGGCCTAACTACTTTCCTCGTCCGGCGGATGATCGTCGTGTCATCCGTCGCAAGTCGTTCACGATGGCGCCCTGCACCCTCGACGAGGCCGCCGGTGAAATGGATCTTCTCGATTACGACTTTCACCTGTTCACTGAGCAAGGCACCGGCACAGCAGCTGTCCTGTACCGCATCGGCACGACGGGGCACCGCCTTGCGCTGGTAGCGCCCGCTTTAGCCGACGAGCTGAGCCCGTACGCGCTGCCCGTGGACATTAGCCGGCACCCGGTTCCGTGTCTGACCGAAGAGGATGCCGTCAACCGGCTGGGCCTCCTTGGCCAGCCGTTCCTGTTCTTTATCGACGCCGCGCAGGGCCGCGCCAGCGTGTTGTATCACCGCTATGACGGGCATTACGGCTTGATCACCCCGGCGGGCTAGGTGTCTTGTATGTCAGCGCACCCAATGACCTTTGTCCAGCGGCCAGGTGTCTTTGCGCCCTTACGTCCGAGGCCAGATTGCCGGAACGTTGAGCATGCCGAGATGGTTCGAGGTTGCCACCGGTTCACGGTGAAAAGGAGTAGTTGAGTTAATGAGCAATCGGAATTACGGCCTGGGGCCGGCGGCAGGCGAGTACAGCGCGGAGGACGACAACCAGCTTCAGCCAGAGGACACGCTGATTGACCGCGGCGTCGATGACGTACTTGACGAGGGATATTCGCCGCCCGAGCGACCCTACGCACGTGGGGTCTACGGACCCTCGGAAAGCATCGACCAGCAGCTTGCAGAGGAAGAGCAAGATCCGCTGTCGCGAATCGGTAACCCGCTCGACGCGGAGGAGCAGCAGCGGTCCGACGAAGCCGAGCGTGAAATCGAGTTCCCGCAGCGACGCGAGGTTGGGCGGGTGCGAGCGGGTCGACTTGTCGCGCCGGACAGGGGGTATGGCGAAGACACAGAGGCGGAGCTGGTGGCCGAGGACGTCGGTATCAGCGGGGGAGCAGCGTCTGCCGAAGAGGCCGCTGTTCACATCATCGACAATGGCGACTAGTTCTGCCCGCGCCCCGTTGAGACGTGAGTGATGACTTTCGGCCTCAATAGCAAGAAGGCCAACGGCGGACCCGTCAGCTTGAGGCGATGGTTGGCCCCGACGCAGAGAAGTCTCTGAGCCGCTTGAGGTAACCTCCGCTTCCGCGCAAATTGAGCATGACTACACCTTGATCGCGGAAATAGCCCATGCGCGGCGCCAATTGCCGTCCGGCGACGAATTTCCAGAAAACGGTACGACGCATTGTGATGATTGACCCCGAATCTAGGTTCGTTGGCTGGCGAGTCTGTCGGTTGCGGCGTATCGCAGCAACGCACCGATCCCTTCCGCGGGTGTGATCCGATTGTCCACCCAAACCAACGAGGCGCCAACCGCGATTGCAGTGAACGGCAACGCCTCATCGGCCCTTGCCACACGTTCCACCGGTTCGCCCAGCTCGGACAGCACGTCGGCATCGGGCGCTACCGTGATCAGCGCTTTGCCGGTGACTACGGTCGCGTCGCTCAGCTCACCGATCATCAGCGTGTCGACGTCTCCATCACGCAGCGCCGCGCATACAGCGGCGAGTCCTTCGGCCGCTAGCCCTGAGCCGCGTCCGATCTCCGCTTCAAACCGATCAGCGATGCCAGTAATTTCGATGTCGCGGCGACGTGCAAACTCGTCAGCCATCAAATGGCCGATCTCCTCGGAATCGATGCCGGTCCTGCGGGTGCCGGCGTGCAATGGCGACACTCGTTGGGCCACGCGCTCCGGCAATTCGGAAATCACATCTGACCGCGCCCGAACCTCGCCGCACAAGAACAGCACCTCGGGCTCCGCTTTGTCCACCATTCGTGTGAGCTGGTCGGCGATCGCACGGAAGTTCATGCGGATGGCTTCCTCGGTCGTGCGCTGGAAGTCGCCGTAGCCGTTCCAGCCGGCAGTGGCAGGCTTATGCACCGGGTACCCGGCACCTACGATGCTGCTGGAGCTGCTGGTGTCATTCTGGTACAGCGTGATGTCGGCGCCGGCGTGATCAACCACGGCAACCACATAGGTCGGTCGCTGCATCTCGAGTTCGATCAACGGCACGATGTATGGGTAATCCGATAGGCGGACTACGGTAGTCGACGGTGGACTGATCAGATGCTCGTTGACCAGCACCTGGCCGCTGGTCGCGATCACCGCGCGACCCCGCCGACCCACGGCCGGGTGATGATTCAGCACGGCTTCCTTGAGCGTGTCGACGAGTTCCGCATTCGCGCCGCGCGCCACGAGGTCTTTTTGGATATCGTGCCACCTCGTATCGAGTTCGTCGGCGGCATCTGCGGTGTCATGTGAGTCGTCGAAATACACAGAGGCGAAAGGGCCTTCCGCTCTTACCAGCCACCTGAGACGTTTTGATCGCATGCCGTCCATCTCCACTGCTTGGTCTTATTTTTGCTGTCGACCGACCGTATGAAGGTTGAACATGCCTCCTCGAGAGTCGTTAGCCCTCAGATGCGGGCCTTAGGTCCCGGTCAGGAGTAGCCGAGCTTTCACCAAGCAGATCATNNTCGATGGAGAGCTCGCGGTCGATGATGGTGAACCTTTTGATCTGCTCCCAGCGATTGAGTTCCAGGTTCAGCTCGTCGATGTATCCGGCGATCAGTTCCTGTGTTTTCTCATCGCTGGCTATCTCGGCGAAGGAATTGCCCGCCAGACCGTGCTTGCCGGCCCAGTCGGTGATCGCTTCGTTGTCGAGGCTTACCAGCGCCACGCAGTAGGGCTTAGCCTCACCGTAGACGAGAAGTTCGCTCGCATACGGGCAGAGGCCCTTGAATTTCGCATCGATCGGCGACGGCGCCACGTACTTGCCTTGCGAGGTCTTGAACATGTCCTTCTTGCGGTCGGTGATCCGCAGATAGCCGTCGGCGTCGATCTCACCGACGTCGCCGGTGTGGAGCCAGCCGTCCTGGTCGATTGCCTCGGCGGTGGCATCCGGAAGATCGTGGTAGCCGGTCATCACACCAGGCCCCCTGAGCAAGATCTCGCCGTCGTCGGCGATCTTCGCCTCGGTGGCTTGGAACGGCCAGCCGACCGTTCCAAGCCGATAAGCGGTGGGGCGGTTGATAAATGACGCTGCCGCAGTCTCGGTCAGCCCGTAGCCTTCTAGCACGATGATGCCGACGGCGTCGAACCATTGCGCGATATCACGGTCCAGCGCGGCGGCCGCGGAGACGAAGAACCGCACCCGGCCGCCGAACCGCTCCCGGATAGTGGAGAACACCAGCCGGTCGGCCACCTTGCAGGCCAGCGATAACGCCAACGAAGGCTTCTTACCGGCTTGCCGGGCTTTCGACACCCGCATGCCGATCCCAATTGCCAAGTCGAACATCGTTTTCGTGAGCCTGCCCTGCTCGGCGACCATCCCCTCGATGCGGGCATGTGCCTTCTCGAAGATGCGCGGTGCTGCACCCATGATGGTGGGATGCAGGGCCGCGAGGTTATCGACAATCCTCTCGACGCGGCCGTCGATCGCGGTGGGGAAGCCGATCTGCAGCGGCAGTGCCAGCATCACCTTGCCGAATGCGTGTGCCAGTGGCAGCCACAGGAAGTTCAGGTCGTCTGGGCCGAGGATGTTGAGCGCGTCAATGGCCGCGGCGGTGTACGTCCATGCCCCGTGGGTCAATCGCACGCCCTTCGGCCGCCCGGTGGTGCCGGAAGTGTAGATCAGGCTGGCGAGTTGGTCCGGGCCGACGGTTGCGACCCGCTCCTCGATGACATTGGGCGAGTCGGCGAGCAGTTGCTTACCCAATTGCTCCAGGTCGTCAAGGGTGATCACCCAGTTGCCGTTGCCGTTGCCGTTGCTGTTGCCGTCGATGATCACGACCTTGTTCACATCGGGCAGTTCGCCACGGTGCTCGAGCAGCTTGTCGACCTGGGTCTGATCCTCGGCGACGACCACCCGGCTTCCGGAATTGGCCACTATGTACGCGACGTCGCTGGCCATGGTCGTCGGATAGACGGTGGTGGTCGCGGCGCCGGCGCACATCACGGCGAAATCGGCAAGCACCCATTCGTAGCGCGTCGATGACGCGAGCGCGACCCGATCCTCCGGGGCGATTCCCAGTGCGATCAGCCCGGCGGCGATCTGGTGCACGCGATCTCCGACCTGCTGCCAGGTCACGCTCTCCCAGCTGTGATCCTGTGGATAACGAAAAGCTTCCGTATGCGGGGTCGCGGCGACACGGTCGAGAAACATCCGTGCCACCGACAGCGCGCGATTCTCGATCTTGGTGATGTCGGGCCTCTCCAGTGAGGCGAGTGGTGTTTTCATGTTCCTGACCCGATGGTGCCGAACCGAACACCGTTGGAGTGGTTATGTCGCCTTCAATCCTGCTGCGGTCCGGTAGGTTGGGGTAGTGACAAAAGTCACGCGGAGATCGGCAAACGTCCCTTCGGGATGCGTACCCGGGTGGCAACGGCTGTCAACCGGCGACGGCGACATCAACGGATAAGCATTCGCCGAGGGCATATGCTGCCGGCCAATCACCGTCGCGCACCGCGCGGGCAAGGTCGTCAACCAATGGGCTGTGGGCGCCCACATCCGCCAACCATGCGGACACGGTGGCCGTGGTCTCGTGAACGGGTACGCGGGCGATATGTCCGTTGTGCATACGGTCGGTCAACTGATAGATCGTCGTTGGCTTGTGCTGTAGCCAATGATCCCGCCGTATCGCTGAAGTCATGGTCGTCTCCCTTAGCCTTAAAAGTCCATCTGACCACTGCCGTCGGCCAAGACGTAGGGGCCAAGAGCACGACTATCGGATTGCTTTGGTCTCGGGTCGGATCTGCCGAAGTCCCGGCCCGACAGGGTCCTTTGTCACTGCGCTTACCCGCAGAATGCCCGAGCGCTGGCCGCGCCGGCCGCGTACCGTACATCAGGTGATGGCGCATGCGCGCTTGCGTAGGGAGCGCCATGCGGGCTGCTGTGAGCGCCGTTAACACCGCGGATCTGGCGGCGCTGCATGTGTTCGCCGATATCCCGGTTGAGGATCTGGAGGCATTGGCTGCCAACCTGGAGCCCCTGCATGCGGCCGCCGGCGAGGTGTTGATGCGGCAGGGTGAGCGAGCGGTCTCGTTTGCGATCATTGCGTCCGGTCGACTCGACATCAGACATGTCGGCACGGATGGGCAGATCGCGGTGACCGAGCTGTCGCCAGGGACGATTGTCGGTGAAATCGCGTTGCTGCGAAACGCATCCAGAATGGCGACGGTGATCGCGAAAGATGACGTGTGCGGCTATGTCGGATACGACGTCGCGTTCGAGTGCATGCTAGCCATGCCGGTCGTCGCCGAGCGGATGGTCCGCACCGCGCGGCAGCGGCTGGCCGCATACATCGCTCCGATCCCGGTATCGGCCAAAGACGGTGCCGGGCTACTGCTGCGCCCGGTCCTGCCTGGTGATGCCGAGCGGTTCAAGAGCAATGGTTCATTCTCGCGGCGGACTCTATACCGGCGGTACCAGGGTGGCGTTCCGACCGAGGGGAGGCTGGCCTACCTGTTCGAGGTCGATTACGTTGACCATTTCGTCTGGGTCGTAACCGACGGCGTCGACGGGCCGGTCATCGCCGACGCACGCTTCATCAGGGATGAAAACGACCTCGCCTCGGCGGAGGTTGCGCTCACCGTCGGTGACGCCTACCAGGGCCGCGGGATCGGGACACTGCTCCTCGGTGCGCTGGCGGTCGCCGCGCGCGTCGACGGTATCGAGCGGTTTCACGGCCGGGTGCTTTCCGACAACCCGCCCGCGCGTGCGTTGGGCGATAAGGTCAACGCCCGGTGGGAGCAGGAGGAACCCGGGGTGATCGCGACGATGGGGGAGATCCCGGCCCCCGATGATCTACCCCTCGATTACGGCATGCGCCGCCAGATCGAGCACGTGGCCCGCCAGGTGATCCGGGCGTTCGACTAATCCGATAAAAGGTGACCAACGCCCCGGGTCTTCGTGCCTTAACGCCCTTACCGGATGGCGAGGTGCTCACGCAGCATGGACCCGTCAGGGCCATAATNNTAGCCGATCGGATGGCTGAGGTGCTTGATGCCGAAGTCGTCACACCCGAGTCGGTCGACCCTACGACGCTCCGCGGGTATGACCTCGTCGGCTTCGGGTCCGGTATTTATTACATGACGGTGGACGCGAGGCTGCGGGACCTCATACGTTATCTGCCCGCCGTTGACAACGTCCGAGCGTTCACTTTCTTCACCAGCGGCGCGCGGAAGGTTCCGCTGATGGACTACAACAAACCGGTTCGGAAACAACTCGAATCGAAGGGCTTTGAGGTAATCGGTTCGTTTTCGTGCCGCGGGTTCGACACCGTTGGGCCGTTCGGATTCATCGGCGGGATAAACAGGGGACGTCCTAACGACCATGACCTGGATCGGGCCGCGGCGTTCACGGCA
>PLSK01000193.1:25898-30394 GCA_003165155.1 Mycobacterium sp.
CTCTTCAGTTAAGTCCAGGGCGGCGTCGATGACGTTCTTGCGCCCCGACTCATCGGGGAGGTCTCCACTCACCTGGTCGACAAACTTGCGGATGGCGTCGATAGCCTGCTTACGGCTTGCCTCGACCGATTCGAGCACGTCGTCAGACAGCTCGGCCCAGCGTGACTCGGTCTTTTCCGGTGCCTGTGTCATTGTCAATCTCCTCAAACTTTGCATGGTGTGACGCTGCAGACCCTCTGTCGCAGCGAACGGCAACTTATGCCAAACCAAACGCTATGGCTTCTATGCCGCTGGCACGAGTGTCTAAAGTCCTTTTCTCAAAACATCTTTCGCCCCAAATCAGGGTGTCGGGTACCCATGCGGTTGGCGTATTGGGGACTATCGGGCCAGGGTGACTGTCGCTGGTACGCAAGTACCACCAAACGCCCTATTTATCGTTTTTCGACAGCGACTAGATGCCTCATTTCCTGAGCGGGCTGCAGGTAGCTGGCGGCATAGTTTGCAGGGCCTATTGGCTGGCGACCGAGGACCATTGACCCTCGCGAACGGCACATCCGCCAGCGCAGAATGGCGCCATGGCCAACGTGAGTAAAAGGATCACTGAGACTTCGGTGGCGCTCGCGGCGCTCTACGCTGCGCGAAAGTACTACCGCGATTGGGGTACAACCAAGGCCGAGTGCCAGATGCGGCTGCCCGGTGACGCGTTGGTCGCTGATCCGGCGATCCAGACGACCGAGGCGTTATACATCGACGCGCAGTCTGCTGCGGTGTGGCCCTGGCTCTTGCAGATGGGTCAGGACAAAGCGGGTTTCTACGGCTGGGATGGACTGAAAAGCCTGGCTGGCCTTCACCATTATGACGACGATCGAGTTCACCCCGAATGGCAACAGCTTGCGGTAGGAGACCTCGTCCGTGTGGCTCCGAAAGGCCGGATGGGACTGCCAGCCGGGTTGACGTTGAGTGTCGCCGCGATCGTGCCCGAGAAGTACATCGTGTTGAATACCACGGGAGAAGACTCGCGCTGGAATGTCGTGTGGTCATTCCACCTCCAGCCGCACTGGGAGGACCGTGTCCGACTTCTTACTCGCGCCCGAATCGCCTTGCGCCACCCAGGCGAAGTGTTTGCAATGGAACTGGCCAGGCCGATAATGGTTTTCAGCACGCGAGGATTGTTGCTTGGAATCAAGCACCGGGTCGAGCGGCTGCCGCCCGCGCCGTCACAGCCGGATTTGAAATTGGTTGACACGCTGTGTCTTTGACGTGCGACGCTTGCGGGCGGCCAGATTTCAGGCTTGTGAGCGTGGAACTAGGACGCCGGGAGCCCGGTCCCGGGGGCCGCGGAAGCGATGTGCGGGTGCAGGTCCACTGGCTGTCGGCAAAGGTCTAACGACCCTAGTGTGCGCTCCGGCGTCGCTTTACTTTCGGCAATAGGCGGGAGATGGCGAAGGCTCTGTTACCCCTATTTTGGAGGTTTTGAGGTGCACGATGAGATCCCACTGGGACGGATAGCCGGGTTTCCGGTGAAGGTCCACTGGAGCGTGCTGGTCATCCTGTGGTTGTTTACGTGGAGCCTGGCGAGCACGCTGCCCGGCACGGTCAAAGGGTATTCGCCGGTGGTCTACTGGCTGGCCGGAACGTGTGGCGCGCTGGTTCTCCTGACGTCGCTGGTGGCGCATGAAGTCGCCCACGCGGTCGTGGCCCGTCGTATGGGAGTCAGCGTGGGGAGCGTGACGCTATGGCTGTTCGGCGGTGTGACGACCCTCGGCGAGGCCAAGACACCCAAAGCGGCGTTCCGGATCGCATTTGCGGGTCCGGCCACCAGCCTTGTCCTGTCCGCGGCATTCGCCGGACTGGCAATGGGTCTCGAAAGCGTGCGGACCGCCCCCATCGTGCTCAGCGTTGCCTGGTGGCTGGCCGCCGTCAACTTGTTGCTGGGCCTGTTCAACCTGTTGCCGGGCGCCCCTTTGGATGGTGGCCGCCTGGTGCGCGCCTATCTATGGCGCCGCCACGGCGATAGCGTCCGTGCCTCGGTCGGCGCGGCGCACGCCGGACGAGTGGTCGCGATCATCTTGATCACGTTGGGGTTGGCTGAGTTTCTGTTGGGTGGCCTTATCGGTGGTGTGTGGTTGGCGTTCATCGGCTGGTTCATCTTCGTTGCCGCTCGCGACGAGGAAACACAGGTAACGACGCGCCAGGCCCTGGCGGGGCTGCGTGTCGCCGATGCTATGACCGCTCAGCCGCACGCCGCTCCCGGCTGGCTTACCGTGGCAGACTTCATCGAGCAATATCTGCTCGGTGACCGTCACTCGGCATACCCGGTTGCCGACCGGGATGGATCGATCGTAGGACTTGTCACGCTGAAGCAACTGCGCGACGTCACGGCCGGCCGACGAGCTACGACCAGCGTGGGCGAGATCGCGCTTCCGCTGCACAGCGTGCCCACTGCGGCCCCACACGAGCCACTTGGCGCGTTGATTGATCGGTTGGCAGCAGCCGGTCACGGTAGCCGTGCCCTGATCATCGACGGGGGCAAGGTGGTCGGCATCGTCACGCCAAGCGATCTTGCCCGGCTGATCGATGTCTACCGCCTCGCTCACCCGGGACTGGGCCTGACCGCGCATCGTCAAGATGGCGACAACTATTCCGGCGCGGGTGATCCGGCATCGGATCGGGACCGCCCGTTGGCCCGGCAAACGCTTGGAGAGGAGCACGGACGATGAAACCGATCATCGTGGGAATCGATGGTTCACAGGCGGCAATCGCGGCCGTGCTGTGGGCTGTCGATGAGGCCATTAGCCGCGCCGTGCCACTGCGCCTGATCTCGGTTATCAAGCAGACACATCCATCCCCGGAAGACTACGCTCGCGACCTGGCGCATGCCGAGAAGTCGCTTCGCGAAGCAGAATTCGCGGTTGAGGCCAGCGGGAAGCTCGTCAAGCTCGAGACCGAGATCCCACGCGGTCCGGCCGGGCCGGTGCTCGTAGAGGCATCGCGCGACGCCGAGATGGTCTGCATCGGCTCCGTCGGGATCGGGCGCTATGCCCGCGCGATCTTGGGTTCGAGCGCAACTGAACTCGCTGAAAAGGCACACTGTTCAGTTGCCGTCATACGTACCAATCGGAACCAGCCGGTGCCGGACATCAATTGGATCGTGGTCCGTATGGTCGACGCACCCGGCAACGACGCCATCGTCAAATACGCGGCATGGGAAGCGAAGTTGCGCAGGGCGCCCTTGCTCGTCCTGGGGGGCCGACCAGAGGAACTCACCGAGCATGCCGACGGCGAGTTCGAACGTCGCGTTGAGGATTGGCGGCACCGTCATCCCGAGCTGCGTGTCCACCCGATCACGACCGAGTTCGCGATCGCCAGCTTTCTGAGTATCCACGACGAGCGAATCCAGCTCGCAGTGATCAGTGGCGACGAGGCCGATCAGCTGGCTCAGCTCGTCGGGCCTTCAGGACACCCGCTCTTCCGCCATCCCGAATGCTCGGTGCTAGTCGTCCGTGAGGTAGGCGCCAACGTCTGAGCCTAGGCCACCGACTCGCGCGCCACGATGACCGGGACCTGAGCCATCTGGGCAACCGCTTCGCCGACTGAACCCAACAGCATTTCGGCGAATCCGCCGCGGCCTCGGCTTCCGACCACCACCAGCTGGGCATCCGCCGACCGCTCGACGAGCTGGCGTGCCGGCTTATCGCACACAACGGCGCGGCTCACCGGTACATCGGGATATTTTTCCTGCCAACCCGCCAGGCGCTCGGCTAACACCTCTTCGGCCATCGACTGTGCAGCCGGCGAATCGATTCCGGGCCACTCAGACACGTCGGCATCGCTCCACGCATGCAGAGCAACCAACCCGACATTGCGGCGCGAAGCCTCATCGAATGCGATTGCGGTCGCCAACTCNNGTGACCACCAACTCTGCTTCTTTGGACAACTCGACCAACGTGGGGACGGCTGCCGAAGCCAAGACTTCACTATGGACCTCAGCGGGACCTCCATGCTGAGAAGCCTCTTCAACGAGTTTGAATGCCTCGTCGACGAGTCGGCGCCCGCGATCGCGCTGCCAACGCGCCAAGCCTGCGGGCAACCGCACATTCGGCCACGTCGCGACCTCGGGTGAGATCGCGTGCACAAGAGTTACTGGGATTTTGCGCAGCTCGGCGTCGCGTGCTGCCCACTGCACCGCTACCTTGGCGGCCGGTGATTCGTCGATGCCGACGACTATTCCCAATCGCGTGTTACGTGATGACATGGCTTATCCCTTGCTCGTTGGCGCAATCGTTTGCTCTGCCGAATTGGCTTTACCTGGCGCCGCTTCGTTGGACATTGCCAGTTCTTGTTCCAGGGTCAGAAGCCCCTGTCAGACTCAGTACGGTCCGCTGGTTCGAGGCTCTGCGCGGACGTGCGTCACGCGGCGCGTGGGAGATCCGGGCTTGATGTGTTCGCCTGCGCCACAGGTTGACTCGGTGCCGGGCTCCAGCCGACGTAGGTCA
>PLSK01000126.1 GCA_003165155.1 Mycobacterium sp.
ATAGGGAAGGACCTGGCCGGAACGGCCGATGATTGATGAACCGGAAAAACGTGATTCGCACCGTCACGGCGATCGCTGTAGTGGTCCTGCTCGGCTGGTCGTTCTTCTATTTCAGCGACGACACTCGCGGTTACAAGCCCGTCGACACGTCAGTCGCGATGACCCAGATCAACAGCGGCAACGTCAAGAGCGCACAGATCGACGATCGCGAGCAGCAACTGCGATTGACGCTCAACAAGGGCAACGGCGACACCGAGAACTCCGACAAGGTCATCACCAAATATCCCAACGGGTATGCCGTCGATTTGTTCAATGCGCTCACCGCTAAGAACGCCAAGGTCAGCACTGTCGTCAACGAGGGCAGCATCCTGGGCGAGCTGCTGGTGTACCTGCTGCCGCTGCTGTTGTTGGTGGGCCTGTTCGCGATGTTCTCCCGCATGCAAGGCGGCGCCCGGATGGGCTTCGGTTTCGGCAAGTCGCGTGCCAAACAGCTCTCCAAGGACATGCCCAAGACCACCTTCGAGGACGTGGCCGGGGTCGACGAGGCGGTCGAGGAGCTCTACGAGATCAAGGACTTCCTGCAGAATCCGGCGCGCTACCAGGCGCTAGGCGCCAAGATCCCCAAGGGCGTGTTGCTGTACGGACCACCGGGAACCGGCAAGACGCTGCTGGCCCGCGCGGTAGCAGGCGAGGCCGGGGTGCCGTTCTTCACCATCTCCGGTTCGGACTTCGTCGAGATGTTCGTCGGCGTCGGTGCCTCGCGGGTCCGCGATCTGTTCGAGCAGGCCAAGCAGGCCAGTCCCTGCATCATCTTCGTCGACGAGATCGACGCGGTGGGGCGCCAGCGCGGCGCCGGCCTGGGCGGTGGCCACGACGAGCGTGAGCAGACGCTCAACCAGTTGCTGGTCGAGATGGACGGTTTCGGCGAGCGCGCCGGTGTCATCCTGATTGCCGCGACCAACCGGCCCGACATCCTGGACCCGGCGCTCCTGCGGCCCGGACGCTTCGACCGGCAGATCCCGGTGTCCAACCCCGACCTGGCGGGCCGCCGGGCGGTGCTGCGAGTGCACTCCAAGGGCAAACCGATCGCGCCGGACGCCGACCTGGAGGGGCTGGCCAAGCGCACCGTCGGCATGACCGGCGCAGACCTGGCCAACGTGATCAATGAGGCGGCGCTACTGACCGCCAGGGAGAACGGCACCGTCATCGCCAGCCCCGCCCTGGAAGAGGCGGTGGACCGAGTGATCGGCGGCCCACGCCGCAAGGGCCGCCTCATCAGCGAGCAGGAGAAGAAGATCACCGCCTACCACGAGGGCGGACACACCTTGGCGGCCTGGGCGATGCCCGACATCGACCCGGTCTACAAAGTGACGATCCTGGCCCGCGGGCGTACCGGCGGGCACGCGGTGGCCGTACCCGAGGAAGACAAAGGACTGCGTACCCGCTCAGAAATGATCGCGCAGCTGGTGTTCGCGATGGGTGGGCGTGCCGCCGAAGAACTTGTGTTTCGCGAGCCGACCACCGGGGCAGTGTCCGACATCGAGCAGGCCACCAAGATCGCCCGCGCCATGGTCACCGAATTCGGCATGAGTTCCAAGCTCGGCGCCGTCAAATACGGCACCGAGCACGGCGACCCGTTCCTGGGCCGCACCATGGGGAATCAGGCCGACTNNAAAAGAAACCCTGCACCGGCCCGAATTGATCGCAATCTTCGCCGACGTCGAGAAGCGTCCCCGGCTCACCATGTTCGACGACTTCGGTGGCCGCATCCCGTCGGACAAGCCGCCGATCAAGACGCCCGGCGAGCTGGCGATCGAGCGCGGCGAGCCCTGGCCCCCGCCGGTTGTCGAGCCGGCGTTCAAGGCCGCCATCGCGCGGGCCAGCGAAGCCGCCGAGGCCGCCCGATCCGAGGGAGATAGAAACACGAACGGCGGCAACGGTTCTCACGGCGCCCAGCCCGACTATGGTGCGCCGGCCGGTTGGCATGCACCCGGATGGCCGCCCCAGCAGGGTCACGCGTCGCCCTCATACCCGCCTGACCACTCGGGTGAAGACGTGAGCAGGTCCAACCCGCCGGCCCACGGCTGACGAACGGAGGTTTCGATGGCGTTGCCGGATTCCCGCATCGCGCTCGGCCGCATTGGGGTGTTCGACCAGCCGCGTGCCGAGGCCGCGATTCTCGAGTTGCTGTACGCGATCGGCGAAGACCCGGATCGAGAGGGTTTGCGGGACACCCCCGCCCGGGTCGCTCGCGCGTACCACGAGATGTTCTCCGGCCTTTACATCGATCCCGACTCAGTGCTGAACACCATGTTCGACGAACAGCACAACGAGCTGGTGATCGTCAAGGAAATCCCGATGTATTCAACGTGTGAGCACCATCTGGTGTCTTTTCACGGTGTGGCCCATGTCGGTTACATCCCCGGCAAGCACGGCAGGGTGACCGGTCTGTCGAAGATCGCCCGACTGGTAGACCTTTACGCCAAGCGCCCCCAGGTGCAGGAGCGCCTGACGAGCCAGATCGCCGATGCCATGGTCGACCGGCTCGATCCGTGCGGGGTAATCGTCGTCGTCGAGGCTGAGCACCTGTGCATGGCGATGCGCGGTGTCCGCAAGCCCGGTGCCGTCACTACTACGTCGGCGGTGCGTGGCCAGTTCAAAACCGATGCCGCGTCTCGAGCCGAAGCGCTCGACCTCATCCTGCGCAAGTGAGTCGGCACACCTGTGCGGGTTATGGGGGTTCTGAACGTCACTGACGACTCGTTCTCTGATGGCGGGCGTTATCTCGATGCGGAAGGTGCCGTGGCACACGGTCTGGCGTTGGCCGCCGAAGGCGCGGGGATAATCGACGTCGGCGGCGAGTCGACTCGGCCCGGTGCCACCCAAGTCGACCCGCGGGTCGAGCTGTCTCGCGTGGTCCCCGTCGTCAAAGAGCTTGCAGAACAGGGCATCACCGTCAGCATCGACACAATGCACGCCGACGTTGCGCGGGCGGCTCTGCAGAGTGGCGCGCGGATCGTAAACGATGTCTCCGGCGGACGGGCCGATCCCGCGATGGCGCCCCTGGTGGCTGAAGCGGGTGTGCCGTGGGTGCTGATGCATTGGCGATCGGTGTCGGCGAAGCGCCCCCATGAGGCGCCGCACTACCGCGACGTGGTGGTCGAGGTGCGCGCCGAGTTGCTCGCCAGCGTCGACGATGCGGTGAGCGCGGGTGTCGACCCGGCGAAGCTGGTTATCGACCCCGGGCTGGGTTTCGCCAAGACGGGACAACACAATTGGGCGCTGCTGCAAGCATTGCCTGAGTTTGTGGCGACCGGGATCCCGGTACTACTGGGGGCGTCACGCAAGCAATTTCTCGGCACGCTTTTAGCGGGCCCCGATGGGGCGCCGCGACCGCCAGACGGACGAGAGACGGCGACGGCGGTGATCTCCGCATTGGCCGCCCAGCACGGGGCCTGGGGTGTGCGTGTGCACGACGTTCGGGCCTCGGTCGATGCCATCAAGGTCGCGGAGGCCTGGGCCGATGGCTGATCGAATCGAGTTGCGCGGCTTGAAAGTTCACGGCCGGCACGGAGTATTCGAGCATGAGCGTGCGAACGGGCAGGACTTCCTCGTCGATGTCACCGTGTGGATAGACCTGGATCGCGCCGCCGCGAGCGATGATCTGGCCGACACCTACGATTACTCCGCTTTAGCCCGGCTGGCTGCCGATATTGTGACCGGACCGCCGCGCAACCTGATCGAAAGTGTTGGCGGTGAGATTGCCGAGCGGGTGATGGACGACGAACGCGTGCATGCCGTCGAGGTGGTAGTCCATAAACCGCAGGCTCCCATTCCGCAGCAGTTCGGTGATGTCGCGGTGGTGGTCCGGCGGTCACGGCGCGGTGGCCGCGGCTCGGTGATCCCCGCAGGCACGACGCTATGACGCGGGTCGTCTTGTCCATCGGCTCTAACCTTGGTGACCGGTTAGCGCGGCTCCAGTCGGTCGTCCACGGACTCGGCGAGACGGTGCTGGCGGTCTCTCCGGTCTATGAGACTGCCCCGTGGGGTGGCGTGGAGCAGGCGCCGTTCCTCAACGCGGTGTTGGTCGCCGCCGACCCGGCGTGCGACGGGCACGCCTGGTTGCGCCGGGCCCACGAATTCGAGGGGGACGCGGGCCGGATTCGCGGGGAGCGCTGGGGACCGCGCACCCTCGACGTCGACCTGATCGCCTGCCACCAGTCCGGGCAGGGCCGGGGAGCCCCGGAAAAGGAAGTGGTCGCCCGGGACAGCAATTTGACGCTGCCGCATCCGATGGCCCATCTGCGGGCGTTCGTGATGGTCCCGTGGCTGGACCTCGACCCGGACGCCGAGCTGACGCTGCCGGGCGGGACGCGGCGCATCGCTGCCTTGTTGGCTGAGCTCGAACCGGCCGACCGAGAGGGCGTGCGGCTGTACGAACGAACGCTGGAAAGCTGATGGGACCGACCCGGAAACGTGACCTGACGGCCGCGGTGGTTGGCACCGCGGTCGTCGGTTATGTGCTGGTAGTCGTCCTGTACCGGTGGTTTCCACCCATCACCGTGTGGACCGGTCTGTCGCTGCTCGCCGTCGCTATCGCTGAGGCCCTGTGCGCGCGCTACGTGCGGGCCAAGATCAACGACGGCGAGATCGGCGCCGGGCCCGGACTGCTGCACCCCCTCACGGTGGCGCACAGCCTGCTGGTCGCCAAGGCATCGGCGTGGGTGGGCGCGCTGGTGCTGGGCTGGTGGGTCGGGGTGTTGGTGTACTTCCTTCCGAGGCGGTCGTGGCTGCGGGTCGCGGACCAAGACACCGCCGGAACGCTGGTGGCGGCCGGCAGCGCGCTGGCGTTGGTGGTTGCCGCACTCTGGCTGCAGCATTGCTGTAAGTCGCCGCAAGATCCGACCGAGCACGGCGAGGGCACGGAAAGCTAGCTCGGCTAGCCGGTGCTAGCAAGCCGCGATAAACCCAGGTGAGAATCGCCGGACTCGTGCGACACGCGGAATGAACTCGCGAAGGTACAGTGCAGGCCATGACCGTTCTGTCCCGCGGCGGCCGGGCCCGGCGCGGCGGACGCAGGCCGGGGTGGGTGCTCTTGACGGCGTTGCTGATCCTCGCGATAGGGGCCAGTTCCGCGCTGGTTTTCACCGATCGCGTGGAACTCCTCAAGCTCGCTGTGATCCTGGCGCTGTGGGCCGCAGTCGCCGGCTCATTCGTGTCGGTGCTCTATCGCCGGCAAAGCGATGCCGACCAATCCCGGGTGCGTGATCTCAAATTGGTTTACGATCTGCAGCTGGACCGGGAAATCTCGGCCCGCCGCGAGTATGAGCTGACCGTAGAATCCCAGCTACGCCGCGAACTGGCTTCCGAGCTGCGCGCCCAAGCCGCCGACGATGTGGCAGTACTGCGCGCCGAACTCGCCGCGCTGCGAACCAGCCTGGAGATCTTGTTCGACACTGACCTCGCGCAGCGCCCGGCGCTGGAAACTCAGGAATCAGAGCCCGCCCCCGGGCGTGCTTACGCCGATTGGGCGCGGAACGGCGAGGGTGGACCGGTCGATTGGGTGGCCAGTGATCGGCCCACTTCGGTCCGCCAGGACCACCCCCCCGCCGCCCGTCCGGATGAGGCCGCGATCATCGACGTCCCCGAGGAGCCGCTGTTGCCGCCCCGGCAGCCGCCGCCCGCGCGGGAGCCGATCCGATACGAGACCCGATACGAGGCCCCTTTTGTATCGCCGCGTGTGGCACCGCCGCCCCCGGCGCCCGAGCCGCGATTCGAGCCTCGCCACCGGCCGCCACCACCCACCCCAGACCCCGCTCCGGCGCCCGTAGCACCGCCGCCGCCGCCGGCACCGCCACCACAGTGGGTGCCTCCCGGTCCACCGCCGCCCGTGACATCGGGTCGGCGACGACGCGATCGACAACACAGCAGCCCCGACGAGCCCATGGACGGTCCAGTGGACCGTGAACAGCCAACCGAACCGCCACCGTCATTCGGCGATTCCGGTCGCAGATCGCGGTCGCGTCATTCGGCGGAGTACCGCGACTACGGCGTCAGTAACTTCGCGGCCCCACCGCCCGCGGCGGCGGCGCCGCCGCCACCACCGGCACCCGAGCCGGCACCGGCACCAAGGCTGGCCCCGGCGCCACCTCCCGAGCCGGCTCCCCGGCACCGCGGCGAGGAACCGACTGATGGGTCGCACGCGCGTGCGGCGGATACCGGTGGTCAGTCGGTTGCCGACCTCTTGGCGCGGCTGCAGATCGAGCCAAGCGGAGGCGGTCGGCGTCGCCGACGTGACGGTTGACACTGTTGACGCCTGACACTGTGGCCTGGTCCGGAAATCGTCTACAGTCGTTGTGACCGTCCGGTACCCCTCAAACGGGACTGGAACGAACGAATACACATATGTGAGGTCGTCTGCGATGGTGCAGCTCGACGGTTTGCGCCCGGCCAGGCTCAAAGTGGGGATCATCTCCGCCGGCCGGGTGGGCACCGCACTCGGTGTCGCGCTGGAGCGCGCCGACCATGTCGTCGTTGCTTGCAGCGCCGTCGCCCACGATTCGCGGCAGCGGGCGCAGCGTCGGCTGCCCGACACCCCGGTGCTGCCAACACCGGACGTCGCCGCCTCGGCGGAGCTGCTGCTGTTGGCGGTTCCTGACAGCGAGTTGGCCGGCCTGGTGTCCGGCTTAGCGACCACTTCCGCGGTACGGCCGCAGACGATCGTGGTGCACACCTCCGGCGCCAACGGCATCGGCGTCCTCGCGCCCCTGACCGAGATCGGCTGCATACCGCTGGCGATTCACCCGGCGATGACGTTCACCGGCTCTGACGAGGACATCAGCCGGCTACCCGACACCTGCTTCGGGATCACCGCGGCCGATGACGTCGGGTACGCGATCGCGCAATCGCTGGTCCTGGAAATGGGTGGGGAGCCGTTCTGTGTCCGCGAGGATGCCCGCGTGCTCTACCACGCCGCTCTGGCCCATGCCGGCAACCACATCGTCACGGTGATCGCCGATGCGCTCGAGGCGCTGCGGGCCGCGCTGCGCGGCAGCGAACTGCTTGGCCAGCAATGCGTCGATGATCAGCCGGGCGGCATCGCGGAACGCATCGTCGGGCCGTTGGCCCGGGCGGCGCTGGAGAACACCCTGCAACGCGGTCAGGCCGCGCTCACCGGCCCGGTCGCCCGTGGTGACGCGGCCGCGGTCGCCGAACATCTGGACGCGCTGGCTCGGGTTGACCCGGACCTGGCCCAGGCGTACCGGGTCAACGCCTTGCGGACCGCTCAGCGCGCACATGCGCCGAAGGCCGTCGTTGAGGTGCTGGCACAGTGACAAGGGGCAAGACGACGGCCTTCAAGGCGGGCGAACTCAATGTGTACTCGACACCGCGCGACGTCACCGAGGTCAGCCGCGCGCTGCGGCATACCGGCCGGCGGGTGACGTTGGTGCCCACCATGGGCGCGCTGCACGACGGGCACTTAGCCCTGGTGCGCGCCGCCAAACGGGTGCCCGGCTCGGTGGTGGTGGTGTCGATCTTCGTCAATCCGCTGCAATTCGGTGCCGGCGAAGATCTTGACGCCTACCCGCGGACCCTCGACAACGACCTGGCGATGCTGCGCGGCGAAGGCGTCGAGATCGTCTTCTCGCCAACCCCCGCGATGATGTATCCGAACGGTCTGCGCACCACCGTCCAGCCCGGTCCGCTGGCTGCCGAACTCGAGGGGGGTCCGCGCCCCACGCATTTTGCCGGCGTGCTGACCGTCGTGCTCAAGCTGCTCCAGATCGTGTGTCCCGACCGGGTGTTCTTCGGCGAGAAGGACTACCAGCAGCTGGTGCTGATACGCCAGCTGGTCGCCGACTTGAACGTCCACGTTGCGGTTGTCGGAGTGCCGACCGTTCGGGAATCAGACGGGTTGGCGATGTCCTCGCGCAACCGTTATCTCGACCCGGCGCAGCGCGAATTGGCTGCGACCCTCTCGGCGGCGCTGACGGCCGCGGCGCATTCCGCGGTGACCGGCGCACGGGCCGCGCTCGCCGCGGCGAGCGCGGTGCTCGACGCTGTGCCCGGTTTGACCGTCGACTACCTGGAGTTGCGCGACGCGGAGCTTGGTGCGGTGCGGGCCGGCGAACCCGGTCGGCTACTGGTCGCGGCCAGAGTGGGAAGCACCAGACTGCTGGACAACATCGCAATCGAGATCGGAACTTCGCCGGCACCCGTGGGGCCGGACGGATACACCCAATCAGCGAGGAGAAACTGATGTTACGGACGATGCTGAAGTCGAAAATCCACCGCGCCACGGTCACCCAGGCCGACCTGCACTACGTCGGTTCGGTGACCATCGATGCCGACTTGATGGACGCCGCGGACCTGCTCGAGGGTGAACAGGTGACCATCGTTGACATCGACAACGGTGCCCGGCTGGTGACCTACGCGATCACCGGTGAGCGTGGCACCGGCGTTATCGGAATCAACGGCGCCGCAGCACATCTCGTTCACCCGGGCGATCTGGTGATCTTGATCGCGTACGGAACCATGGAGGACGCCGAGGCGCGCGCCTACCAACCGCGGATCGTATTCGTCGACGCCCAGAACGCGCCGATCGATCTTGGCCACGACCCAGGCTCCGTGCCCTTCGACATATCCGTCGCGGGGGAGCTGCTCGACCCCCGGATTGGCGTGCGATAGCCGTGCTGCTGGCGATCGACGTCCGCAACACCCACACCGTCGTCGGGTTGCTGTCCGGATCCAAAGAGCACGCAAAGGTCGTGCAGCAATGGCGGATTCGCACCGAATCCGAGATCACCGCCGACGAACTGGCATTGACTATCGACGGGCTGATCGGCGACGACTCCGAGCGGCTCACCGGCGCCGCCGCTCTGTCGACGGTGCCATCGGTGCTGCACGAGGTGCGTGTGATGCTCGATCAGTACTGGCCGTCGGTGCCGCATGTGTTGATCGAGCCGGGGGTGCGCACTGGTATCCCGCTGCTGGTTGACAACCCGAAAGAAGTGGGTGCCGACCGGATCGTGAATTGCCTGGCGGCCTTCCACAAGTACGGCAAAGCCGCCATCGTCGTCGATTTCGGATCGTCGATCTGCGTGGACGTGGTGTCGGCCAAGGGGGAGTTTCTCGGCGGCGCCATCGCGCCCGGGGTGCAGGTGTCTTCGGATGCCGCGGCAGCACGGTCGGCGGCGCTGCGTCGCGTCGAGTTGTCTCGGCCCAGGTCGGTGATCGGCAAAAACACTGTCGAATGCATGCAGGCCGGTGCGGTGTTCGGCTTTGCCGGTCTGGTCGACGGCTTGGTGGCGCGCATCCGCGAGGACGTGGACGGCTTTTCCAGCGACCTGGGCGATCAAGTTGCGATCGTGGCCACCGGACACACCGCTCCCCTGCTGCTGGCCGAACTGCATACCGTCAACCACTACGACCAACACCTGACCCTGGATGGCCTGCGGCTGGTGTTCGAACGCAACCAAGACACCCAGCGCGGTCGGCTAAAGACCGCGCGCTGACGCGCCGGGCCAGCGGTCATTAAGCTGGCACGTCGTGACATCTCAACCCCCGGAAGCCGACGCAGATCTACCCGAGCAATTCCGGATCCGCAGGGACAAGCGCGCTCGGCTGTTGGCGGAGGGGCGCGACCCGTACCCGGTCGCCGTCGAACGCACCCACACCCTGGCGCAGGTCCGGGCCGCCCATCCCGACCTTGCGATCGACTCGGCGACCGATGATGTCGTGGGTATCGCGGGCCGGGTGATATTCGCGCGTAATTCCGGAAAACTTTGCTTTGCCACGCTCCAAGACGGCGACGGCACCAATCTGCAGGCGATGATCAGCCTGGACAAGGCCGGTCAGGAGTCGCTCGACACGTGGAAGGCCGACGTCGATCTGGGCGACATCGTCTATGTGCATGGCAACGTGATCAGTTCACGACGCGGCGAATTGTCCGTTTTGGCCGATTCTTGGCAGATGGCAGCCAAGTCGTTGCGGCCGCTGCCTGTCGCACACAAGGAAATGAGCGAAGAATCGCGGGTTCGGCAACGCTACGTCGATCTGATTGTCCGTCCGGAAGCGCGTACGGTGGCCCGCCAGCGAATCGCCGTTGTCCGCGCGATACGGAACGCACTGGAGCGGCGCGGGTTCCTGGAAGTCGAGACGCCTATCTTGCAAACGCTGGCAGGCGGCGCGGCAGCCCGGCCTTTCATCACGCATTCTAATGCTCTGGACATCGATCTCTACCTGCGCATCGCACCGGAACTGTTCCTCAAGCGCTGTGTCGTCGGTGGCTTCGACAAGGTCTTCGAACTAAATCGAGTGTTCCGAAACGAAGGATCCGATTCCACACATTCACCGGAATTTTCGATGTTGGAGACCTACCAGACGTACGGAACCTATGACGATTCGGCAGTCACCACCCGCGAGCTTATTCAAGAGGTAGCCGACGAGGCGATCGGGACCAGACAACTCCAGCTGCCCGACGGCAGTGTGTACGACATAGACGGCGAATGGCCTTCGATTCAAATGTATCCGTCCCTGTCGGCGGCGCTGGGTGAAGAGATCACGCCGCAAACTACGGTCGATCGGTTACGCGCCATCGCGGATCGGCTGGGCCCCGATGGCCTGGAGATTCCCGATGATCGCGGGTACGGGCACGGCAAACTGGTCGAGGAACTGTGGGAGCACACGGTGGGCAACGCCCTGACCGCGCCCACCTTTGTCAAAGATTTTCCAGTGGAGACAACGCCTTTGACACGCCAGCACCGCAGTATCCCGGGCGTCACCGAGAAGTGGGATCTCTACTTGCGTGGTTTTGAACTGGCAACTGGGTACTCCGAATTAAACGATCCGGTCGTACAACGGGAGAGATTCGCGCAACAAGCGCGCGCCGCAGCCGCGGGTGACGATGAGGCGATGGCGCTTGACGAGGATTTTCTCGCCGCATTGGAGTATGCGATGCCGCCGTGTACCGGAACCGGAATGGGTATCGATCGGTTGTTGATGTGTTTGACCGGGCTGCTAATTCGGGACACGGTTTTGTTCCCGATTGTTCGCCCCGAGTAGAACTGAACCTTACGTCACTTTTTGTCGTCGGATTGAATATTCCGGTTAGTTATGGCAGATTAGTTACTGGGGAGTAGACGTGATCTGCCCAGCAACTGCTCAGGAAGAACGCGGAGGGTAAACCAATGGCGAAGAAAGTTACCGTCACTCTGGTCGATGATTTCGATGGTGCCGGCTCCGCCGACGAAACGGTCGAATTCGGGCTTGACGGGGTGACCTATGAGATTGACCTTTCGACCAAGAATGCCGCGAAACTGCGCGGCGATCTGAAGCAATGGGTGGCAGCAGGCCGTCGCGTCGGGGGCCGGCGCCGTGGGCGTTCGGGGACAGGGCGCGGCCGCGGCGCCATCGACCGTGAGCAAAGCGCCGCGATCCGCGATTGGGCCCGCCGTAACGGGCACAATGTGTCGACGCGCGGCCGCATTCCGGCCGACGTCATCGACGCATTCCACGCGGCCACCTGACATACGGATTACCGGCGATTGGACGCGCCCCAGACCCGGGCGGCCCTGAGCGTCGGTAGTTTGTCGATTTCGCTGGCGGCGAACCGATTGGCGTCGGTCAGATGAAACCATTCGCCGGATTTCCTCGTTTGACCAGTCATGGCTCTAGTTGTGGCAGGGAGACAGACGGGGCGCGGTGCCCGCAATGCGGCGGGATCCGCAGTGCAAGCAACCGCAAGGGCAAGCCGACCATTAGAGTGGACGGCAGGTATGCGTTTCCGGCCCGAGGGGACCGGCTAGGCGGCTCGAAGGGCCGCTGACAGGCTTGTACCGATGGTGAGGGAGAGCAGGTAACCGCCGATGTTTGAACGATTTACCGACCGTGCCCGCAGGGTGGTCGTCTTGGCGCAAGAAGAGGCCAGGATGCTCAACCACAACTACATCGGCACCGAGCACATCCTGTTGGGTCTGATCCACGAAGGTGAAGGCGTCGCGGCGAAGTCGCTGGAGTCGCTGGGAATTTCACTGGAGGGCGTTCGCAGCCAGGTCGAGGAGATCATCG
>PLSK01000321.1 GCA_003165155.1 Mycobacterium sp.
CATCTGGGCGGCGAACTCGGCGACCAGATCGAACCGCTGAGCATCGACGAGCGGCCCCAGGCACGCCGCCGAGAACGCCCGTATCTTCGGTTCGAGTGCCGCAATCGCCTTGGCGGTGAATAACTTCGACACCAGTTTGCGGTGGATAGGATGAGCGGGCGCGTCCTCGTAGATCAGCATGCCCGGCGGCATCACGATGCCCGATTTGATGAGCTCCAGGATGTTGCCCCGACTGGAGGAGAAGGTGACTCGATCGCCAAGCCCCTTGGCGACATCGGCATGGCGGCTCACCGCGTAGAAGTCGTGCGCCTCGTTGTAATACAGCGGTGCCTCGTCGCGCAGCCGTGCGTAGGTCGGGTACGGGTCACAGTCGATATCGACGTCGTACGGGTCGTAGTAGACATCGCTTTGCGCTGCCGGTGCGGTCGTCATCGCGTTGTTCCTCTCGGTACGTTCAGGTGGCATAGCGTATTTGGGCGGTTTCCGCAGTGCGGTCGGGTCGGCTACTCATGCTCCAACGCCGCCGTCGACGGCGATCGCCTGCCCGGTCAGAAATCCTGGGGCGTCGTCGCACAGCCACAGCGCGATATCGGCGATCTCGCTCGCCTCTGCCAAGCGACCGACCGGGGTATTCGACACGAGCCGGGTGATCGCCTCGGGGGTCATCGAGCGCCGGAACATCGGTGTGTCGACGGTCCCGGGGCAGATGGCGTTCACCCGGATACCTTGACCCGCGTATTCGCGGGCGGCGACCCTGGTCAGCCCCACCACACCGTGCTTGGCGGCGGTGTAGGCCGGAACAGTCGGCCCGGCACGCAATCCCGCCACCGAGGCACAGTTGACGATCGAGCCGCCGTCTGAGGCGATCATTGCCGGAATCTGGTAACGCATGCAGGAAAACGTGCCGGTCAGGTCCACAGCGATGACCCGGTTCCAATTCTCCATCGTGCACTCGGCCGTCGGCTTGCCATGCTCACCGTCGATACCCGCGGCATTGAACGCCGCGTCGAGGCGTCCGTACGTCTCGACGCCGAGTGTCACCGCACCGGCGACGCTGGCATCGTCGGCGACATCGCATGGCGTGAACGTGCACTCACCCCACTGGCTCAGCTCGGCCTCGGCCTTAGCGCCGGCCTCCGGGTCGATATCGGCGAGTACCGTCGCGTAGCCACGACGAACGAACGCCTCCGCCGCGGCGCGCCCGATGCCTGAACCTGCGCCGGTCACGAACACGACCTTCTGTTGTCCTGTAAACACAATCCCTCGTTCTGACTAGTTGGCGCCGACGCCGATGCCGACTGCCTGTGGTCGGCAGGTGATCTGTGCGGCTCGTTGATCGCCGAGCCGGTCGATGACCAACACGCCGTCCCGAATGACGGTCCGCAATGCCTCTGTGGGGCGCGCCAATATCGAAAGATCTTGCACGGGATCGCCATCGACGAGGATGAGATCGGCCAATGCACCCGGTTCGATGACACCGACCCGTGCCGGGGCATCCACCAACAGTTCGCCCGCGTTGCGCGTTCCCCAACTGAGTACATCCTCGGGCGACAATCCGTCGATCGCACCGTAATAGGCGAATTCGCGCCCGTAGTTTCCGATTTGGTGATCGAGCGGGTCGTTCTCGATCGCGTCCCGGAAAACCCCGCTGTAATCGTCGCCGATCAGTATGCGGACACCGGCGGCCTGGGCCGCGGGCAGGATCGAGCGGACGTGGTCATACTGCGCCTGTGTGACACCGTTCTGTTCGGCGAAGCCGAGCTTGAGCAGGCTCCAGGGGAAGATGAGGCTGGGCACCCAGAAGGTCCCAGCTTCGACCATCGCCGCGATCACCTCGTCGTCGATATCGTCTCCGTGGTCGACGACATCGAGACCGAGTTCGATGCACTCCATGATCATCGCCTTGTCGGAGACGTGCGCCCGCACCCTGGCGCCCCGCTCATGCGCCGATTCGATGATGGCGGCGATCTCGGCGCGCGACATGTTGCGGGTCGTGCGGTGGAGTTGGCCGTGACCGGAACTGGCGAAGATCTTGATGGTTTCGGCGCCGCGGTTGATTTCCTGACGGACCAACGTCCGCAGTGCGTCAGGTCCGTCGGCGCACACGTCGGTTCCCGGGGTCTGGTAGGACTTCCACCATCGTCCGCCGGTGTTCATGTCGCCTGTGGTGCCCAGGTGATGACCGCAGGCCCGAATCCGGGGACCCGGGATGAGATCCTCCTCGATGGCCATCTTGAGTTGGGCATCGACGTCGTTCGAACACGAGGCGCCGGAGTAGCCGGTGAAGCCGCTTTCGAGCAACACACGACAGGTACGCACTCCGATAGCCATCATGACCCCCGGCGGGCGTTCCTTACCGAGCCGGTCACTGTCGTTGATGTCGAACTTGTAGAAGTCCGCGTGCAGATGCGAGGTGATCAGTCCGGGCATCAGTGTCATGCCCGCGGCATCGATCACGGTCGTCGTCGTCGATACCGACGTCACTGTCGACAGATCATCAACGGCGGCAATGGTATTGCCGTCCAACGTCACACTGTGCCGGCCGGGAAGCAGCCGCTGGCCGTCGAAGATCACGGCATTGGTGATTACCAGCATGGTCGTCGCCTCCTACTCGCTTGCCCTGCCCCGCCGGCTCAGCCGCCAGTCCGGTGGGAATTGGGCGTCGTTGTCCTTGACGGTGTCGGTGAGCCTGCCGAGAGTGCCCTCGTCGAGCTCCATCCCGGCGGCGCCCGGGTCGGGCCGCAGTTGGTCGAGCGTCGATTCCAGCAGTCCGGACAGGATGCTGCCCATGTATTCGCCCTGGTGCTGCTTGAAGATCTCGAAGAAGGTCTTCTGCGCGAAGACCGTGTCGGTGGGCCTGCTGCGCGAACACGCGAGCGCGTACTTCTGCGTCATGGCCTCTAGCTCATCGAAAGGCACGACGGCATTGACGAAGTCGCAGTCGTACATCTCCTTGGCGGTGAACGGCCGGCCCGTGAAGACCATCTCCATGAACTTGCGGACGCCCATCGTCGTGCACCATTGCCACTGCCGCGCTGCGAATCCCGCATACCGCCATGCGGCGTGGCCGAAAAGCGAGTCCTCCGAGGCGATCACGATATCCGCGTCGGCAGCCTGGTAGAAGTGCCAGCCATAGCAGTAGCCGCGCACCTCGAGGATGCTGATCTTCTTGAAATCTTGCAGGCTGCGCATTCCGGCACTGGGGTCGGTGTAGTACTGGACGGTGGTCGCCCGGCGGCGATAGGTCCCCTCCGGGGGGTAGACGACATCGTCCTCCGGCACTCGCACGGCGCGGTTCATGGTGCCCTCCCCGCGACCGGCCATCAGGTCCAGCAACTCTGAGAGTTCGGCACCGCTGCCGAGGTTGGGCCCGTTGGCCCGGATCACCAGAACCTTGACGTCGTCGTCGATGCTGGCGTTGTGGACAAGGTCGGCATAGCGATGCTGAGCCTCGATAGTCATCGCGTTCAGCTCGCCGGGACGATCTAGGGTGATCGTCGCTATCTTGGTCTTCGGATCCTTCTCGTAGAGGACGTACTCTTCCGCCGAGGGGCTGCTCTCCCGCTGTGTCATGTGCTGCCGTTTCTCCTAGGCGGTCTTCGGATATTCCTGATCTGCTGGAGTTCTCAGCCGGTCGATAAACCGGCATGATCGGGCGCGGCCCGCTGGTTCGATGCGATCAGTTTGGCAAGCTCGAAGAGCCTGACCTTTCCGGTCGGTGTTCTCGGCACATCTTCATGCGTGATGAAGATGATGCGGCGCGGAACCTTGAAGCTCGACAGGGTTTCCCGTAGTCGCGCCCGCAGGCTGTCCTCGGTCGGGCTACTTTCTGGCGCGGGAATCACTGCGGCAGCAACGATTTCGCCGAGGTCAGCATCCGGCAGCCCCGTCACGAGCGCCAACTCGACGTCGGGAAGCGCGTTGAGCGCCTCCTCGACCTCCAGGCGGGAGACGTTGGCCGAGTTGGACTTGATCATGTCACCGATGCGACCGATGAAGAACGCGTAGCCGTCGGCGTCGATTCGCACGAGATCCTGGGTCGGGAAGAACCCGTCGGGGGTGAAGACCGAACGAGGGTCGACCTTGTAGAAGCCCTTCATCAGCGCGCCGCCCCGCAGCTGGAGTTCACCGATCTCGCCGACGGGAACCTCGTTGCCGGTCTTCGGATCGACGACCCGACGCTCGATCCCGTTCACGGCGCGCCCGGCCGCACCCGACTTGGACTCGGGAAGGCGAGTGGTGATCGGTTCGGCGCTGTGAGGCGCGAAGCTCTCGGACATACCGAGCATGCGGGACTGCAGATATCTGGGGATCTCGTTGCCGTGCTTGTCCCATGACGGCCCAGTGGTGATCTTGATGGAAGCAAGGTCGACATCGCGGGCCTCGGCCGCAGCCCGCAGTTTGGCCAGCATGTGCCAGATGACGATATTCGTGATGCCGTGCCGTTCGATGATGTCCAGGACGACGTCGACATCCGGGCTGGTGGGATACACCAGCGTCCCGCCGGTGGTCAGCACCTGCAGCGCTGCCGAGATGCCGCCCATCCAGAAGGCGGGCAGCAAGGACAGAGTGCGGTCGCTGCTCTGGACGTCGAAGTAGGGCGCGAGAACCCGAGGTTGGCGAGCGACCGCCCACTGACCGTGGACCACTGCTTTCGGTGCTGCGGTGCTGCCCGACGTGTAGACGACGAAAGCGTCGTCGCAGGCCACGACCTCATGCTCGACGGCGGCCAGTAGCGCAGGATCAGGTGCGTCGAGCGCGTCGGCCCGCTCCAGCAGATCCTCGGTTGAGCGCGCCCACTGCAGACCGACAGGGTCGTCGAGCCAGATCGACCGCAGATACGGCGCGGTTGGGATCCGGAGCGCTTCCGCGGTGCTCGCGTCAAGACCTGGCAGCGCAGCTTCGAGGCGGGCGCCGTAGTCGTGCGAGAGGAAGCTGCGCACCCCGATCAGGATCTGAGCGTCGCTGTTGCCGATGATGTGCGCCAACTCGGTTGGAGTCGCCAGCGTGCTGATCGGGGTGACGAGCGCGCCGATCCGCAAGGCCGCATAGAACGTAGTCAGCAGCAGCGTGCTGTCGGGCGCCAAAATTCCTATGCGCGTGCCTTTTCCGACGCCGATTGCCAGTAGAGCGCGGGCAATCCGGGCGGTGCGTCGATCGAGCTCGGTATAACTGAGCGTCTCCTCGGCGAAGATGAGGGCGTCGTGATCGGCGCGAGCCACGACCACCTCGGCGAGCAGTTGTGGAAACGTCGATGCCGGTTCCATGTCAAAAGCTGGTGATCGGGTTGACGCCGTCCCACGACTCGGCGGCGGCGCGCATCGCGGCGAAACCGGCGTCGCGGCTGGCGCTCGGTTCGAGCAATTCGACCATGAAGCCGAGCGTCGGAGTGGTGTCGACCCAACAGGTGCGGCTGTTGCCGATGGTGCCCTCGAACGCGAGGGCCGCGCCGGCCCGCAGGTACGCGTCGCGCTCGGCTTCGTAGTCCTTGCAGACCAAGGCCATGTGGTGCAAGCCAGATTGTCCGGGCCCGAAGACATCTCGGAATACCCCGGGGTCGTCGTTGTCCTGGGCGACCAGTTCCACTTGCAGGTCACCTGCGTAGGCGATGGCGGCGCTGACCTTAGGGAACTCGGCGGGTTTACCGCGATGCCGGCCGCCGACACATCCGACGCCGTCGAACCAGAAGAACGGCCCAACACCGGCGCTACGGCTCCAGGAGTCGATGGCCGCATGCAGATCCGGGACGACCCAGCACACTTGCATGAAGTTCCTGTTCGGGAACGCCTCTGCGATCGTCATGTATCAGCCGATCAAGGGGAAGCGCTCGCTGTTCAGCGGCGCCCACGGTGTCAGGTCGGTCGTGTCGAAGTTCGGGCAGGGTGACCCGTTCCAGCAGATGTCGGCCGGTTGGGTGGCCAGGAGGTAGCCCCATCTGGGGCGGTCCATCACGTTCGGGCCGGCGCCGTGGATGGTGAGATGGGTGTGAACCGTGATGTCGCCTAACTCATAGGTCATCTGCTCGGTCATGTCGAGGTCGCGTAGTTCCGGGAACACATCGAGGGCATCGCCGCTGCCGTAGGTGGTGTAGTCGCCGAGCACCCCGGCGCGATGCGACCCGCTGACGAAGGACATGGTCCCCGCTTCCGGCCCGTACGGTTCGAGGGGGAACCAGAAGGTCATTCCGCCGGACCTATCCACGGCGAACGTGATGAAGTCCTGGTGGAAAGCGGTGGGCCCGTTACCGCCATGGCGTGACTCCTTGTTGGCCGGCAGCTTGGGTACGAAGAAGTCCGAGTAGTACCGGATACCCAGGCTCGAACCGTCGGCCTGGCGGCGGCGCAGCAGCAGGCCCGCATTCTTGCCTACCTCGTTGATCAACGGACGCAGCACCGGGTTCGACAGTCCGCCGCTGTGCCCGACATTGAAGTAGGCCAACGGATCCGCACCCTCGCGCACCGGGTTGCTGTCGCCGTCCTCGCCCATGGCTGCCCGCGCCATGTCTAGCATCGTCTGTACGAACTCCGGATCGACGAAGCGTTTGAGCTTCACCCAGCCGAACTCGTGGAGGTGGTCGGCCTCCTCTGCAGTCACCTGTCGGCACGGTGTCTTGAAACCTGTTACGTCATCCATGTTTTCGTCGGTCTCCAAGTTCAGATGAAGATTCCCGGACCGGTGCGGAACGCATAGAGTCCGACGACGGCATCTTCGGGGAGGGTGTATGGCGTCGCGACTTCGGAAACCGTCGGGCCGATCTTCGCGGCGGCGTCGGCAAGTTTGGCGCGATCGAGGCCGTAGAGGTCGATTGCCGTCTCGCCCAGGAACTGCCGCGTGTATTTCGGGTCGATATCGGAGAAGGTGAAGCGCATCGCCTCGCGGGTATCCGGCCAGGTACCCTCGGCGTGCGGATAGTCATCCCCCCACATGACGTTGTCGGTCAGACCGTGTTCGATCGCCAGCTGGGCTTCCCCGTTGGACATGAAACTGGCGCCGATGAAGCAGTTTTCCCTGAAGTACTCTGACGGGGGTTTGGGCAGTGTGCTGCGAATCGCCAAGCCGGTCGGGCCGTTGTATAGCCCGTCCATGTCAGCCATCGCCGAGAGTGCCCAGTCCATCCACTGCTCGGTGAGCACCAACTTGAGGTTCGGGTAGCGGACGAATATCCCGCTGAAGATCATGACCCAGAGGCCACGACGGGTCCGGAACGGCGTCTCCATCATGTACATCGCCTGAGCGCCTTGGCCCTCGTACGGGTAGTGCTCGCCTCCACCGCCGTGGGTGTTGACGGACAGCCCGGTCTCGGCGCACGCAGCCCAAAGGGGTTCCCACACCGGATCATTGAGCATCGGGAAGTCGCCGCGCGGCGCCGGCAGATTGATTCCCCTCAGGCCCGCTTCGGCCGCCCACTCGACCTCACGCGCACATGCCCCGGGATCGGAAATCGGGATATGGGCGATCCCGGCATGACGCTCCGGGGCCATCGCACAAAAATCCGCCAACCACCGGTTGTAGATGCGGACACCGACATGCTCCAAGTTGTTGTAGGCGGAATCGCCCCAGCTGATCAGGCCGGTGGTCGAGAACGGGATCGACTGACCGTTGAGGCCGCCATGGAAGATGACATCGGCGGCAACCCCCTGCTCGTCCATATCGGCGATACGGGCGGCATGGTCCTGCAGGCCGGGCGCCAAGCTGTGTTCATAGCTACGTTGCAGAAACCGGGCGCCGACCTGGTCGGCGTTACGAATGCCGGCCTGCTTCCCGAAGCGTTCGGCTTCCTTCTCCTCAAGCTTGCCGGCAGGGGGTTTCTGCTGTTTGGCTTGCGCCTTTCCGCGCTCGGCCAGCGACTTTCCGAGTGACCAGCTCTCTTTGCCGCCTCTTTTGGACGCTTCCGAGGAGCGCCAGTGCAGCAGTCCCTGGCTCTCCATCTCTGCGACGAACCGATCGAAGTCGTCGAGGTATTTCGCTTCGCAGTAGTCCCGCAGCTGGTCCTTGACCGACGGGCCGACGTGGCTGTCGATCGACACGACCACATACGGATTGTCGGCATTTGTCGCAGAAGCAGGGCCAGCGGAACCTTGAGCCATGACGTTCCCCTCAGATGTGCGGTCACGTTTTCGGTGATTCGCGTGACAGTGATGCTAGGCACACCAAGGGCATATTTGCAACGATGTTGTATTTCTACCCGTGTGTTGTACTCCTATGCCAAAGTGTCAAGTCCCGTAGGATGCGTGGATGCTGTCCCGGGTCCAGCAGCGGACTAGCCGACGGGTTCTCGACGCCGCGCGGTCCTTCATCGAGCAGCATGGCGTCGAGCAGCTCTCGATGCGCCGACTCGCGGATGAGGCGGAGGTCAGTGTCCGCACGCTCTACAACCACTTCGGGGACAAGGACGGCCTGCTCACCGCTCTCGTGCAACGTTCGCTGGCCTCGATGGATGTCGAGGTACACCAGATCGCGGCGCGCGACCCCATCGAACGGATCTGGGAAGTCGTCGCGGTTTCCATCGACAAGACGGTTGCCGACGTCCCCCGGCCAGTGGTGCGCGCGATCCTCATGGATGACCGGCTGTTCAATCAGCTGAACAAACAGTGGACGGGCTGGGATCTTCTCGTCACCGAGCTTCGCGCGGCCATACAGAGCGGCGCACTGCGCCCCGACATCGACCCCGTCGTGCTCGCCGAGCACGCCGGCATGGTGTTGTTTCACCTGCAGCGGCGCTGGACTGCCGGCGAGATCGACGACGTTGCCCTGCGGGAGCGTGCACTGCACGCATTCGACATCGCCCTACTGGCCATCGCACGTCCGCGGGCCCGGGCTCGCATCCTCTTGCATCTCGAATCACTCGCACAAAGCAATCCGAAACTGGCCGAGGCGTGACAGGGTCATGCATGTCTGAGCGCCCGCAGTCTTGACTCAGTGCGGATGGGGCGCCGTGGCGTCGTTGCTCATTCCGGCCGGCCGTTGAGGGCTCGCCCGCCTCGTATCTGGCCACGATTTCGGCGACTATCGCCGGTTTCAGGCGCTGATCGAGCTTGAATGGCTGTATGGGCTCTCCCCGCTCTGTTGAGCGATCGGACCGGGGGACAGGCTTCCCATCTGGGGAAATGAACACCGCCACACTTCCGCGCGTGTCCTGATCAGCGGCAGGACGGCGTCCGCGAGGGCAGTCACAAAGTCATCTTGATGAAACGCGGTCCCAGACCGCAAGGAGTTGACCTCACATCCCGGTCTGGAGTCGCTGTTATTTCGCCGAAATTGTTCGGGAACCAACCGGATACGCTGTGTTCTTGCCGGATGATCTCGGCTAAATCGATTGCCGCATAACCAGACAACGACTTCGAGACCGGTACCCCCGAGAACCGTCTCTTGGTACTTCGGCAACGGCTGTTGTTGGGATCGGTAGCGGACTGGCCCCTATTTACTTGGTACAACGACGCCGCGCAAGGCGGCGGTGGTCAGAAAGGACCTACCTACCGTGAAGACCAATTGAATCATCGCCGGGGCGCTGCTGTCAGGCGCCGTCGCGGCAGCAGGAGTAGGCCTCGGCGCGGGTACCGCCGACGCCAAACCTTTTTACTGGTGCCCTGGAGATCCCCCGATTATGGGAGCTGTACCAGCCCCGAATGGCGGAATGCAGCCGGTTCCCATCTACCCGGCTTGGGACACTTCCGTCTGCCACGACCACGGCGTCAAGGGCAATCACGTTGCGGAAGGAAAAGATTGTGTCCTCCCGAAGTTTCAATGGTTTGTGTGTCCGCCCGGCACAATCCCAATCCCGAACATGCCGATCATCCCGAACGTGGGTGAGTGAACACGTGTCGCGCCGTGCGGGATGGTCATAGGCATGGGCAGGGTTAGCGTGTTTTCTCGCCGGTTGGCCGAATGCTGCGGCAATCTCCCAATCGCATGGTGTAGTTGTCATGACTTGACTGGAAGGCAATCAGATGTCGTATGTGATTGCAGCGCCCGAGGCGCTGGTGGCGGCGGCCTCGAATGTGGCCGCTATTGGTTCGACGATCGGTACGGCTAATGCGGCAGCGGCGACCTCGACCACCGGGGTGATCGCCGCTGCGGGTGATGAGGTGTCGGCGGCGATTGCGTCGCTGTTTTCTAGCCACGCCCAGGACTACCAGGCGCTCGGCGCGCAAGCGGCGGTGTTTCATACCCAATTCGTGCAGGCGATTACCGGCGCGGGGGGTGCGTATGCGAGCGCCGAGGCCGCCGCCACGTCGCCGTTGCAGAGCGTGCTGGGTCTGATCAATGAGCCGTTCCTTGCGCTGTTGGGGCGCCCGCTGATTGGCAATGGTGCCAACGGGGCCGCGGGCACCGGGGCACCCGGCAAGGCCGGCGGGATTTTGTTCGGTAATGGCGGTAACGGCGGGTCCGGCGTGTCCGGCGGCACCGCCAACCACAACGGCGGCGCGGGCGGGGCCGCCGGGCTGATCGGCACCGGCGGGGCGGGCGGGGCCGGTGGGGCTGTCGCCCCAAGTCATCACCCTGCCGGCGAGCGCCAGTGCGCCGCTGTTTGTCGATGGCGCCTGGACTGGGCGTTGCGATCTGTACGTGATTGACCAGGCGGAGAAAACACTCTGGCTTTATCACCAAGGCCCGGATGGATTTGCCAGTTTGCCGGATCAAGTCATTCCCCTGCCGCCCCAAACCGCATGGGTGGCCCTGGGTGATGTTGATCCGCATCCGGGCTTGGAACTGTTGATGGCCACCGCCACCGGGTTGGTTTATTCCCGGCAGAACGCCGGGCGGTTCGAAACGGAACGACGCCCGCTCATCACGTCCCGCCAGGTGTTCACCAACGGCGGCCAACCCCTCCTGATTTCGCTGGGTACGAACCAGGACGGAACGATTTTGATCCCGGTGGTTACCGCCGATCAGGCCGTGGTGTATCAACGAAACAGCGCTTATGAGTGGAATCCCGGGCCGCCCATAACGCTCGTCAACAATCCCGGGACGTGGTCAGTGGATGAAAACCTGTGGCGCAACCCTTGGGTTCTCGGTTCCAATCCCGCGCACAGCCTGCGCGTTCGCCAATCTTCGCGCACCAAACCCGAACCATCGGCCAGCCAAAAACTGGAGAACGAAGGCATCCGAAAAATCATGGATGACATGGAAAAGACGCCAGCGGCCGGGCCGCCCCACGCCGACCGCGTGGACGTGGCGGGCGCTGGCCGGGAAGACCTCGTGCTCTGGCAAATCAGTGGCAAGCTTGATTTCAAAACGGATATTTATATCTTCCGGCGCGGCGCGGACCAACTATTGCCCGGGCAACCAACCCAGGTTTTGCATGAGCACGGCTGGCCGGTGCCGTGCGGCCCGCGGTATGACTGGTCGCCCGTGCAGGATCTGAAAGGTGATGGCACCAACGAGCTGGTGCTGCTCGAATTCAAGACCGCCGTATTCTCCGCGAGCGGACTCGTGCAAACGATTCTCTCGCATGGGACCGACTGGGCGCTGACCATTCGGACGTTTCAGAATGGCGCCTTTTCCCACAGCCCGGTCGCGTCGGTGCCCGTGTGAAGGAGTTGCTGCAGCCGCACGAGCGGGTCGTGCGGGTCACGTTTCAGGGCGGGGTTCCCGGTCACGATTTCATCGCCCGGCACGAACAAATCCGGAAGGTGGAAACCATCGCGGCGGACACGCTGGAAATCACGCTGGCGCGGGACGATTCCGCGTGGTTGAACCAAAGCCTGCTCCAGGCCGGGTTCCGGGTTTCCGCCATCGCGCCCAAACAAAAGAGCCTGAAGGAGTTTTTCCTGGCGATCACCGGAGACAAATCCCATGCCTAGCCTCTTCGCCCATTTGCTGCGCAACGAGATCGCCAAGGCGGCGCGCCGGGCGCTGCCACGTTTCGGCCTGTTCGCCGTGGGCCTCGTATCCGTAATCATTTATTTTGTCGCCGGCCAGCTCAGCAGCGCGGCCACGACGAATGCCTGGGGCTATGTCGGGTTTTCCATGCAAATGATTTTCTCGGACATTGGGCCGGTATTGGTTATCGCGTTCGCCGCCCGGCTGGTGGCGGAAGAAACGGGCGCGGGCACCATCCGGGCCGCGCTGGCCGCGCCGGTGCATCGCTGGGAGTTTTACCTGGCCAAGGCGATGACGGGCCTGATCTACATGATCATTCTTTCGGCCACCGCCCTGCTCTGCTCCCTCGCGCTGGGCTCCATTCATTACCATTTCGACGCCGTCACCGATTCGGCCGGCGTGGTCTGCAGCCGGACCCAGGCGCTGCAGGGACTGCTCGCCGCTTACGCGCTCAGTTGGATACCGCTGACCGCCCTGGTGATGTACGGGCTGCTCATTTCCACAGTCATCCGCAACACCGGCGCCGCAGTGTCCGTGGGCATCAGCAGCCTGTTCCTGATTGAATTCACCAAACACCTGGCGGGCCTCGATCCCTACATTTTCACCCGGTATATCGATTACCCGTGGCAGGTTCTCCAGCAACTCAGCCAGGGCATGGACTACCAGTGGCGTCCGGAAGTCTGGAGCATGATCCTATTGTCCAGCGAGTCCGCCCTCGTCACCTTCGGCGCCGGGCTGATCATTTTTGTGAAACAAGACCTGAACCATTGACGGAAAAAAGGCGACCCGTTGCCGGATCGCCTTTTTGAGAATGGATGGAATTACAGGCCTTTGCCGATGACGTACTTCAGGAGGTCCGCCACACGGTTGGAATAGCCCCACTCGTTGTCGTACCAGCTCACGAGCTTGAAAAAGCGCTTGTTCAATTCGATGCCCGAGCCGCCGTCAAAAATGGAGGAGGCCGGCCAATGAATGAAGTCGCTGCTGACCACCTCGTCGGTGGTGTATTCGAGAATGCCCTTGAGATAGGTCTCGCTGGCCTTCTTGATCGCCGCGGAAATCTCGGCGTAGCTCGTGTCCTTCACCGTTTTCACCGTGAGGTCCACAACGGAAACCGTCGGCGTGGGCACGCGGAAGGACATGCCGGTCAGCTTGCCTTTGACTTCGGGGCAAACCAAGGCGACCGCCTTGGCCGCGCCGGTG
>PLSK01000275.1 GCA_003165155.1 Mycobacterium sp.
GTTACCTCTGGCGTGGGCGGCAAAGATTCATGCTCATGCAGATCTTCAGAAAGGTTGAACAGGCTCATCGCGATCTGGACGCCGCCGATTCCGTCGGTGAGGGCATGGTGGAACTTGCAGAGCATCGCCGCGCCACCGTTTTCCAGACCGTCGATCAGGGTCGTCTCCCAAAGCGCCCGGGCCCGATCGAAATCCTGCATCTCGGCCAATCGGGCCATCTCGAGTACATCGTCGAGCGTGCCAGCCCCGGGGGCGGCCGCTCGCCGGACGTGATAATCCAGGTCGAAATCCCGGACATACTCCCAGCGCGGCGGGGCTGGCGGCGGCGACGCCACCACCCGCTGCCGAAACATCGGCAGTTTCCTGCTGATCAGATCGAATCGTTCGCGCACCTCGTCCCAGTCCGGGGATCGATCCAGCAGCACCACGCTGACCACAGTTGATCGCAGTCGTGGATCACTTTCCATCGCCCAGGTGAAGGCGTCGCTGTTGCGCATAAATTCAGTCACATGTGTGCTCTCGGCACAAACCTACAACTCTTTGTGGCAAAGATGAGCAGATTATTAGCAGACAATGACTTTGGTCCCTATAAGTGGTGCCATTCGTCACTGGAACGAAAGATCCGATGAACGGTTCACAGTATGGCCTTGAGGTCCTTCGCTCTAGCGATGTCGTCCCAGTCGACATCGAGCTCAAGCAGAATCTCTTCGGTGTGCTGGCCATGTTCTGGCGCACGCGCGGGGGCTGGCGGAGTTTCGTTGAATTGAACCGGCGCGGCGACGATCCGGTATTTTTCGCCCTGATCGTCGACGTTCGTCACCACGTAGCCATTGGGTTCGACCTGCGGGTCATTGAGCGTTTCCCGCGGGGTCGCCAGCGCCCCCCACACGCCTGGTTCGTCCGCGAGGACCTTCTGCCAGTGCGCGAGATCATCGCCGGCAAACGCGTTTGCGAAGATTTCGGTCGCCTCGGCCGTGTTGGCTATCAAGTTGCTTGACGGCACGAAGCGCTCGTCGGTGGCCAATTCGCCCAGGCCCATCCGCTCACAGAAGCCGGCCCAGAACTTGTCCGGCTGCAAGAAGACCAGTTGAATCCACCTGCCGTCTTTGGTCTTGTACCGGTTCACAAGGGGATTCATGGCCAACCCGGGTGGTGCGCCTGGGATGCCGTCGATATCGAAGAAATCGGCTGCACAAATCGACGGTGCAATCGCCCACATCGCCTGGGCGAGCAACGAGGAATCGACAATGGTCGGCTCACCGGTCTTCTCCCGGTGGTAAAGCGCGGCGCACACCCCGCCGGCCAGCGTCGCCCCGCCCTGCAGGTCGCCGAACCCCGGGCCCTGGACAGCCGGCGTTTCCGTCCCGAACGGCGTCAGCGTATACGCGACACCGCCACGCGCCAGGTACGTGGCGGCGTCGAACCCGCCACGGTCGCGATCCGGGCCGCGCACACCTAATCCCGTACCGCGCGCGATGATGATCTTTGGGTTGAACGAGCGGATGTCATCGACGGTGAGCCGGGCCCGTTCGAGTGCGCCGGGTAGCCAGTTGGTCAGGAATACATCGGCACTGGCCAACAGGCGACCGAACAGGTCCCGACCCGTCTCGGATTTGACGTCAATGGCAATGCTGCGCTTGCCGCGGTTGCCCATCTCGAGGATGAAGTCGGCGTCCGGCCGGGCCGCCTCGCGGGTGAAAGGGCCGACAACCAACGCGCGTCCTGGGTCTCCGGAAGCGACGCCTTCAACCTTGATGACATCGGCGCCCCAGTCCGACAAGGCGGCGCCGGCCGACGGTACGTAGGTCCATGACGCCAACTCCACGACTCGGACACCTTGCAGGATGCCTTGGTGGCTGCCTTGGTGGACGCCTGACCCTTCCATTTTCCCGTCAACCCCTCGTCCGATGTCTTTCTTGCTATTTTAGATATTCTAGCTACCGTAAGGGATATTGATAGCCCGGCTGCAGCCACGGATGGTTTCTGGTGGCGGTATTTCGTGGGAGAGATGCGATGGAGCCGACCGGCGCGCAGGCCAATGGCCGCGGAACGCTGTTCGCACAGATCATCCCCACGCGTCGCCCCGCATGGGCAGATTCACCTCTACCTTCCGCAGACCTTTCGGATTACTCAGACAATCCGCCGATGATGTTGGCAGTAAACGGCTTTGGTCCCCAATTCGGGTCGCCAATGTGAGAAGTTGCAACGACTGACGGGTGATAGGACGGGCGATGGGCAGGGTGACAGGCAAAGTGGCCGTGATCAGCGGAGCCGCGCGCGGTCAAGGGCGTTCCCACGCGCGAATGCTTGCAGCAGAGGGCGCGGACATCATCGCGGTGGATCTTTGCGCGGACATCGAAACCAACGAGTATCCGCTGGCACGTCCGGAGGATCTGGACGAGACAGCGCGACTCGTCGAAAAGGAAGGCCAGCGGGCATTCACCGCGATTGCCGACGTTCGTGACCGGGCGGCCCTTTCCACAGCGATCGACGAGGGCGTCGCCGAACTCGGGCACCTCAACATCGTGGTCGCCAACGCCGGCATCTGCCCGCTGACCGCAGGCCTCCCGCCACAGGCCTTCGCCGACGCCGTGGACGTGGACCTGCTCGGGGTGCTGAACCTCGTGCACGCGAGCCTCAGACATCTGCAGGCCGGCGCATCAATCATCGTTATCGGATCGAACGCGGCCTTCATGTCATCGATGAACACCTCCGGCATAGACGGCGGTACCGGAGGAGCCGGATACGCGTTCGCGAAACTGGCTGCCGCGCACTATGTCAACGACTTCGCCCGCGCCCTGGCTCCCTTCTCCATCCGGATGAACGCGGTGCACCCGACGAACGTCAACACCGAGATGTTGCACAGTGCGCCGATGTACCGGGCGTTCCGGCCCGATCTGAAGAACCCCACACGCGAGGACGCCGAACCGGTATTTCCGCTGGTCCAGGCGATGCCTATCCCCTATGTCGAACCCGAGGACATCAGCGAGGCCGTGCTGTTCCTGGCATCGGACGCGGCACGCTACATCACCGGCCAGCAGCTGCGCGTCGACGGAGGCGGCTTCCTCAAGGTCAAACCATGGTCGGGTGCATGACCGCGACGATGTTAATCGGGCCGCCCCGCAAAGGAATTAGAGAGTTGGGCGTGACCAGCGGAGATCCGCGATGAGCGACATCCACTCCACGGAGACCAAGCGTCACCTCTACGCGTTGATGGTTTTGATGAAGGCGGCCGACGACCGGCTCTCCAAAGGCATCGGCACCGGCGAGTTCATGTGCGTGTACTGGCCGTCGCGCGGCCAAGAGGCGATCGCCGCCGCGATGGGAGTGTCGCTGCGACCGGACGACCAGCTGGTGACGACCTACCGCGGGCTACACGATCTGATCGGCAAGGGGGTTCCGCTCGAGGAGATCTACGGCGAGATGATGGGCCGCACCGTCGGCGCGAGCCGTGGCAAGGGCGGCACCATGCACATCGCCAACCCCGACAAGGGCGTCATGCTTTCCACCGGGATCGTCGGGGCCGGACCGCCGGTGGCGGTGGGACTGGCGATGGCGGCAAAGCGCAAGGGCCTGGATCGCGTCACGGTCGTCAGTTTCGGCGACGGCGCCACCAACACCGGCTCCTTTCACGAGGCGGCCAACATGGCCGCGCTGTGGGACCTGCCGCTGGTCCTGTTATGCCAGAACAATTTGTACGCCGAGATGACGCCGACTTCGGACACCATGAAACTTGAACACGTCGCCGAAAGGGCCGCCGGATACGGGATGCCGGGTGTCCGGGTGGACGGCAACGACCCGCTGGCGGTGAAATCGGCGCTTGACGAGGCGCTGCAGCGGGCGCGCACCGGTGGCGGCCCCACCTTCCTGGAATGCGTGACATTCCGCTTCCGCGGCCACTACTTCGGCGACCGGATGCCGTATATCCCCAAGGCGCAGTTGGAGGCGGCGATGGCGGCCGACCCGGTGCCCAAGTTCCGCGACCACCTCATCGCGACGGGCACCTGCGCATCCGACGAGCTCGACCGCATCGACAACCAGGCGCTGGCGACGGTGGAGACGGCGTTGGGCGTCGTTATGAGCGCGGATTCCGCTTCAATCGATGAACTCGACCACGACGTGTACGCAACCCCGATCAAGTTCCCGGTGTGAGGCCCCAAGAAAGGCCACAAGAGCGAATGGAAGAAAAAGAGATGACGATGCGCGAGGCGCTGAACCTCGCGCTCGACGAAGCGCTGGCGGCCGACGACAGGGTGTTTCTGCTCGGTGAGGACATCGCCGATCCGGGTGCGTCCGGACCGACGGCGGGGTTGTCGACGAAGTACGGCCACGACCGGGTGCTGGACACCCCGATTTCGGAAGCCGCCATCGTGGGCGCGGCGATCGGCGCCGCCATCGATGGGATGCTGCCGGTGGCCGAGATCATGATCATGGATTTCATCGGCATCGCCGCGGACCAGCTGATCAATAACGCGGCCAAGCTGCGGTTCATGACCGCTGGGCGCACGACGGCACCGATCACCATCCGCACCCAGGTTTACGCGGGACTGGCCACCGGCGCCACCCACTCCCAGAGCCTCGAGGCGTGGTTCATGCATATCCCCGGGATGAAGGTCATCGTGCCCTCTACCCCGCGGGATGGCAAAGGTCTCCTGACGACGGCGATCTTCGATGAAGACCCCTGCCTATTCATCGAAACGATTCGCTTGCAGGGCAAGAAAGGACCGGTGCCCGTCGAGCCGGGGTTCTCAATTCCACTAGGCCACGCCGACATCAAGCGGCCGGGCACCGACGTAACACTGATCAGCTATGGACGCAGCGTGCACGACGCGCTCGCAGCGGCGACCACCTTAGCAGAGCAGGGTGTCAGCGCCGAGGTCGTCGATCTGCGCACGCTGGTCCCGCTGGACGTCGAGACAATCGTCGAATCCAGCCGTCGCACAAGACGAGTCGTGATCGTGCACGACGCGGTTCAATTCGCGGGGCCGGGGGCCGAGGTTGCGGCGATCCTGCAGTCCGAATTGTTCGGCGAGTTGGCCGCACCCATCGAACGATTGGGGGCCCGGTTCGTCCCCAACCCGGCCGCGGCGGCGCTCGAGGCGCAGGTGTACCCGTCGCCGGCGCGCATCGTGGAGGCAGCCCAGCGCACCTTTGAAAAGGCACAGAGGGCGGGAGCCCATGGCTGACTTCATCATTCGTATTCCCCGTGTGTCGGTAGCCGTCTCGGAGGCCGAGCTTACCGACCTTCTCGTCGACGCGGGCGCGCATGTCGAGGAGGGCACGCCGATCTACACGATCGCCACCGAGAAGGTGGAACAGGAAATCGAAGCCGGCGCCTCGGGCACCGTGCAATGGACGGGGCAGGTCGGGACCACTTACGACATCGGCACCGAAATCGGCATCATCAGTACATAACGAAAGGGTAAGCAGGTATGGATCTCAACGAGACTCGCGAGCGGATCATCTACCAGAAAGATGGGGCGATCGCGAAGATCACGCTGAACTGGCCGGAGAAGGCGAACGCCCAAGACCAGAAGCTGGCCGAAGAAGTCGACGCCGCATTGCTGGATGCCGACCGCGACTACGACATCAAGGTTTTGGTGCTGAAGGCGAATGGCAAAGGATTCTGCTCTGGGCATGCCATTGGCAATAACGCCGTCGACTATCCAGCGTTCGTTGAGAACGCCATGGTGACAGGCAACCCGTGGAAGGCGCAGTCGGATCTCTTCGTCAAGCCAACCCTGAATCTGTGGGAGTTCTCCAAGCCCACCATCGCGCAGGTGCACGGCTACTGTGTCGGCGGTGGCACGCATATGGGCCTGACGACCGACATCGTCATCGCCTCTGAGGACGCCTACTTCTCTTACCCGCCCCTGCAGGGTTTCGGCATGCCATCGGGTGAATGTTCCATAGAGCCTTGGGTATTCATGAATTGGCGCCGTGCCGCCTACTATCTGTTCACCGCCGAGGTGATCGACGCCAAGAAGGCGCTGGAGGTTGGGCTCGTCAACGAGGTGGTTAAGCGGGAGGACCTGGACGACCGCGTGGACGCGATCGCCCGCCACATTGCCCAGGCACCGTTGACGACGCTGATGCTCACCAAGGCCAACCTGAAGCGAGCCTGGGAGCTGATGGGGATGCGGGTGCACTGGCAGACCTCCAATGACCTGGTCGCGCTGGCGTCAGTCAGCAAGGATGTGCAGGCGCTGATTCAGACGGTGTTCAAGGACAAGGTGCTGCCGTCCGAACAGGCCCGGCGCCAGGCGGCCGCGGCGGCCGCACCGACCGACGGTGCCGTCGCCACGTAGGCCGGTCCGAGGCATCCGCTGGTGAATATCGCCGATCACGCAATCACGGCCACAGAGTCGCCGGCCTTGATTATCGACGACGCCGGAATCTCGTTCGGCGAGCTTTATGCNNCTGGTGTTGCCGAACCGGCCGGAATTCTTGGAGATCACCTGGGGCTGCCAGCTTTCCGGGCTCTACTACACCGCTGTCAACACGCATTTCACGCCGGAGGAAGTTGCCTACGTCATAGCCGACTCCGATGCAAAAGCAGTGTTCCTAGACGCCTCGATGACCGAGTTGGCCGCGCACATCCGCGATGCGAACGCCGCGGTGGACATCCGCATCGCCATCGGCGGGCAGCTACCCGGCTGGCAGTCCTACGAGGACGCACTCACGGCGGCTGGGGATGCGCCGCCCTTGTCGGACGGGTCCGAGATGCTCTACTCGTCGGGCACCACGGGACGACCCAAGGCCGTGCGGCGGCCGCTGCCGACCGACGGGAACGGCTCCTGGGCGCAGTCGGTGCTGGAGATGGCCCTGACGCAGCGCTACAAGATGAACCCGGCCAGCGTGTACCTCTCCCCCGCACCGCTGTACCACGCCGCCGGGGTCAACTACACGATGGCGGTCAACCGCGTCGGTGCCGCGTCGATCATCATGCGCAAGTTCGACGCCGAGAGCGTCTTACGGCTGATTGAGACGCACCGCGTTACCCACGCGCAGTTTGTTCCCACGATGTTCGTGCGGCTGCTCAAGCTGCCCGAGGCGATCCGGCATAAGTATGACGCCTCGAGTCTGCAGTGCGTGCTGCATGCGGCCGCACCCTGCCCGGTGGACGTCAAGCACCGGATGATGGAGTGGTTCGGGCCCATCATTCACGAATATTACGGCGGCACGGAAGGATTCGCAGGTACCATGATCGGGCCGCAGGAGTGGCTCGCCCATCCCGGCTCGGTGGGCATACCCATGGCCCCGGTCCATGTGGTCGGCGACGACGGCGAAGAGCTTCCTGTCGGGCATTCCGGGGAGCTTTACTTCGAAGGCGGGCCCGACTTCCAATACTTCAAGGATCCCGCCAAGACGGCGTCGGTTTACAACGATCGCGGCTGGCGATCCCTGGGGGACGTGGGTTACGTCGACGAGGACGGCTACATGTACCTGACCGACCGGTCGACATTCATGATCGTCTCCGGCGGGGTGAACATCTACGCCCAAGAGGCGGAGAACCTGCTGGTCATGCATCCAAAGCTGGTCGACGCGGCGGTCTTCGGCGTGCCCAACGATGAGTTCGGCGAAGAGGTCAAAGCCGTCGTGCAGCCGGTTGGCGGCGTCACCTCCGGGCCCGACCTCGAAGCCGAACTCATCGATTACTGCCGAGCCCACCTCGCCGGCTACAAGTGCCCGCGCTCAATCGAATTCGACCCCGAGTTGCCGCGGGACCCGAACGGCAAGCTCTACAAGAGGCGCATTCGCGAACGTTACTGGCAGGGGCGGGGATCACGGATCCTATGACCCGGTCGGAGAAGAGGTAGTCAAGGTGAGCACGGACGTGAACTGGACACCGCTACCGGTGCCGTGGGCGGTGCAGAACGCCGATCGGATTCCCAAGCAGCGCTACTACGACCCCGAGTTCTACGCGCTGGAGACCGAGATGCTCTGGCCCCGCGTGTGGCAGATGGCGTGTCGGCTCGAGGAAATACCCAAGCAGGGCGATTTCGTCGAGTACGAGATCCTCGACCAGTCGATCATCGTCGTGCGACTCGACGACGAAACCGTGCGGGCCTACCACAACGCATGCCGGCACCGCGGGGTAAAGCTGTTGGAAGGCAACGGAACCCGGCGTACCTTCGTCTGCCCATTCCACGGGTGGTGCTGGGGCATCGACGGACGCAACACGGTGGTTGCGCGGCCCGAGATGTTCGCCGAGGAGAACCTTCGTCCGGACGATCTACAGCTCGTTTCAGTCAGGTGTGAACTCTGGGGCGGATGCGCGTGGATCAACCTCGACGACCACGCCCCCGCGTTACGCGATTGCATGGAGCCATTCGCGTCGATCTATGACGCCTGGAAAGTGGATTCGTTGCGCACCGAGTGGTGGCAGTCGTGCCGGCTTCCGGTGAATTGGAAGCTGGCGACGGCCGCCTTCATGGAGGGCTACCACGTGCCGCAGACGCATCCCCAGCTGCTGCCGTCGGCGCGGACCGCCAGCCCGACAACGAATTCCAAGGCGGTGCATCCCATTGTCGAAAACAGTCTGTACTTCATGCGCACGCTGGGCGACGGCATGGGCGGCATGACGCACGAGAACGACATCCGCGTCGCCGAAGGCCTGCAGAACATCGAGCTGCCCTCGGATCCCGCGCAGGCGATGGCCGCTTGGCGCAGCGCCCTCAATGACGCGGTCGTCGACTGGCACCACGCCCGCGGCAGCGATATGCCCGACCTCAACGAGCTGGTCCGCCGGGGGATCACCGACGCCATCGGGTTCTGCTTCCCGCACCACTTCATCCTGCCCACCTACAGCAGCGCCTCGTCCTACCGGATCCGTCCGCTGGGGCCCGAGGAGACCTTGTTCGAGATCTGGTCTTTGACCCGGTTCCCCTCCGATCTCGCCCCGGGAAAGCCCACTCCCCCAGAGCCGATGGCGCCCGATGACCCGCGCTGGCCGCCGATCCCCGCGCAAGACTTCTCCAATTTGCCGAGGCAGCAGAAAGGGTTGCACTCCAAGGGCTTTGACTACATGCGCCTGTCCCACCGGATAGAAGGACTGATCTCGAACTTCGAACGCGTCGTCGACGGCTTCCTCGCCGGCCTACCGTATGCGACGCTGGTGCCCGCGATTCAGAAGACCAACACCACCAT
>PLSK01000214.1 GCA_003165155.1 Mycobacterium sp.
GACTCGTGGTGATCGCAAGCGCGGCGAAGCCGGGCGCAGCGGGTCACCACATCGACTAGCGTAGGAACGCAATGACTATCGATCCAGATCAGATCCGCGCAGAAATCGACGCTCTGGTTGCCCAGTTGCCACGGCCCAGCGACCCCATAAACACAGAAGACCCGGAGAACGGGCCGTCGCTCGTCGAACTCGAAGAGATCGCACGGCGGCTTTCCGAGGCGCACGACGTGCTGCTGGCCGCTCTGGAGTCGGCGGAGAAGGGCTGAGTGCTCGGTGGCACGGCGCGCCCGCGTTGACGCCGAGCTGGTCCGGCGCGGGCTTGCGCGATCTCGGCAGCAGGCTGCGGAGTTGATCGGTGCCGGCAAGGTGCGCATCGACGGTATGCCGGCGGTCAAGCCGGCCACCGCCGTCGCCGTCACCGCGGCGCTGACCGTTGCGGCAGAGGGAGAACGCAGCTGGGTGTCGCGCGGCGCGCACAAACTGATCGGGGCGCTGGACGCCTTCGGGGTTCCCGTCGCAGGCCGTCGCTGCCTGGACGCCGGCGCGTCGNNCCCGAGGCGATCGGCGGCCGGGTCGATCTGGTGGTGGCGGACCTGTCCTTTATTTCGCTGGCCACCGTGTTGCCCGCGCTGGCTGGATGCGCCGGGCCGGGCGCGGATATCGTTCCCATGGTGAAGCCGCAGTTTGAGGTAGGTAAAGGCCAGGTGGGTGCCGGCGGGGTGGTGCACGACCCCGGCCTGCGCGCTGACTCGGTCCTGGCCGTTGCGCGCCGGGCCGGGGAGCTGGGCTGGCGCACGGTCGATGTGACGGCTAGCCCGCTGCCGGGCCCGTCGGGCAATGTCGAATACTTCCTGTGGCTGCGCGCCCAGACCGATCGGGGACTGTCCGCCGACGGCCTGGTGGACGCCGTCCAGCGCGCCATTGAGGACGGCCCACAGTGACCGCGCGCACGATCCTGCTGGTCGTGCACACCGGGCGGGATGACGCCTCCGAGACCGCACGGCGCGTACAGAAAGTATTGGGCGACAACGGAATTTCGCTGCGCGTGCTGTCCGCCGAAGCGGTCGACAGGGGATCGCTGCACCTGGCGCCCGACGACATGCGGGCAATGGGCGTCGAGATCGACGTGGTCGATGCCGACCCGCATGCTGCCGATGGCTGCGAACTTGTGCTGGCCCTCGGCGGCGATGGCACCTTCTTGCGGGCGGCTGAGCTGGCGCGCAACGCCGCCATTCCGGTGCTGGGCGTCAACCTGGGCCGGATCGGCTTCTTAGCCGAGGCCGAGGCGGACGCCATCGACTCCGTGCTGGAGCACGTTGTCGCGCAGGACTATTGGGTGGAAGAGCGCCTGACGCTCGATATCGTGGTGCGCGAAGGCGGCAACATCATCGATCAGGGCTGGGCGCTCAACGAGGCCAGCCTGGAAAAAGGCCCGCGACTGGGCGTGCTGGGGGTGGTCGTCGAAATCGATGGGCGCCCGGTGTCGACGTTCGGCTGCGACGGGGTGTTGGTGTCTACGCCAACCGGGTCCACGGCCTACGCGTTCTCCGCGGGCGGCCCGGTGCTGTGGCCGGATCTCAAGGCCATCCTGGTGGTGCCCAACAACGCCCACGCGCTGTTCGGCAGGCCGATGGTCACCAGTCCCGACGCCACCATCGCGATCGAGATAGAGGCAAGCGGCAACGATGCCCTGGTGTTCTGCGACGGCCGTCGCGAGATGGTGATACCGGCCGGCGGGCGCCTCGAGGTGACCCGCTGTGGCACACCGGTGAAATGGGCGATCCTGGACAGCGCGCCATTCACCGATCGGCTGGTGCGCAAGTTCCGGCTGCCGGTCACCGGTTGGCGCGGACAGTAACGGCGCCGCTGTGTTACTGACTAAGTGGTGACCGAATGCTGACAGAAATCCGCATCGAGTCGCTGGGAGCCATCAGCGCCGCGGTCGGGGAGTTCGGCCGCGGCCTGACGGTGCTGACCGGCGAGACGGGCACCGGCAAGACCATGGTGGTGACCGGGCTGCACCTGCTCGGCGGTGGCCGCGCCGATGCCAACCGAGTGCGGTCGGGAGCCGACCGTGCGGTTGTCGAAGGTCGTTTCACGACAACCGATCTCGACGATGCCGCGGCCGCGCAACTGGACCAGATTCTGGACGCGTCCGGCGCCGAGCGCGACGAGGACGGCAGCGTGATCGCGCTGCGTTCGGTCAGCAGCGACGGGCCATCACGCGCCTATCTCGGCGGCCGCAGTGTGCCCGCCAAGTCGCTGGGCGACTTCACGACCGAGTTGCTCACCCTGCACGGGCAAAACGACCAGTTGCGGCTGATGCGGCCCGAGGAACAACGCGGCGCGCTGGACCGATTCGCGAAGTCCGGCCCCGCACTCGAGCGGTATCGCAAACTCCGCGACGCCTGGTCGACGGCGCGTCAGGACCTTTTAGAACGCCGGAGCCGCATGCGGGAACTCACCCTCGAGGCCGACCGGCTGAAGTTCGCGCTCGACGAGATCGACGCCGTCGACCCGCAACCCGGTGAGGACGCTGCCCTGGTCGCCGAGATCGTGCGGCTCTCCGAACTGGACACGCTGCGCGAAGCCACGGCCGCGGCCCGCGCAACGCTGTCGGGTGAGCTCGACGATCTGTCCGGCGGCAGTGCCGCCGACGGCTTGGGGCGGGCAAGGGCCGCACTGGAATCGACCGATGACGCCAAGCTGCACGCGTTGGCCGCGCAGATCAGCGAGGCGCTGACGGTGGTTGTCGATGTGGGCCATGAGCTCGGCAACTACCTGGAAGAGCTGCCGGTCGATGCCAGCGCGCTGGAATCCAAGCTGGCCCGGCAAGGTCAACTGCGGACGCTGACCCGCAAGTATGCCGCCGATATCGACGGGGTGCTGCGGTGGGCGGCCGAATCGCGCGCCCGGCGCGCCCGGCTCGATGTCTCCGAGGAAGGGCTCGCGGCGCTGGAACGCCATGCTGACGAGCTCGCGGGTGAATTGACCTCAGCAGCAACAGACCTCAGCAAGATCCGGAGCACGGCCGCCAAGCGGCTGGCCAAGGAGATCACCGCCGAGCTGTCCGGGCTCGCGATGGCCGACGCCCAATTCACCATCAATGTGAATTTGGATATCGCACCCACGGATGACGCGGCCGCCCTTAAGTTGCCCTCGGGCGAGTTCGCTCGGGCCGGCGCCGATGGCATAGATGAAGTCGAGTTCGGTTTCGCGGCGCACCGGGGGATGACGGAGCTGCCGCTGGCCAAGAGCGCGTCTGGCGGCGAACTGTCCCGGGTGATGCTGGCGCTGGAAGTCGTGCTCGCTGGATCGGCGGCGGGCACGACCATGGTGTTCGACGAGGTCGACGCCGGGGTCGGTGGCCGGGCGGCCGTGCAGATCGGAAGACGGCTCGCGCGGTTGGCCCGCACCCACCAGGTCATCGTGGTCACGCACCTGCCGCAGGTCGCGGCCTACGCCGACGTACACCTGGTGGTGCATGGCGCCGGACCAAAGGGGACCAGCGTGGTGCGGCGGGTGGCCGACGACGAGCGGGTCGCCGAGCTGGCCAGGATGCTGGCGGGTCTCGGCGACTCAGATAGCGCCCGCGCGCATGCCCGTGAGCTGCTCGAAGGCGCCCAGAACGACGAGATCTGACGAACTCTGACCGTCGAGACCAGATAGCCGTGCGCCTGTTACAGAAGTGACGCAAGATAACTTCTGGGGCAGATGTTACGGCGCGCCTCCACGCGCTTACCGCGCTTCACCGACAGAATCCCCCCATGAAGATGTCAGGACTTCTAACACGTAATGCCTCTCGGCCGGGACTCACCGGCACCGCCCGCGTCGATAAGAACATCGACCGGTTGCTGCGCAGGGTCTGCCCCGGTGACATCGTCGTGCTCGACGTCCTGGATCTGGACCGCATCACCGCCGACGCATTGGTGGAGGCCGACATCGCCGCCGTCGTCAACGCGTCGCCGTCGGTCTCGGGCCGCTACCCGAACCTCGGGCCCGAGGTGCTGGTGAACAACGGCGTCACCCTGATCGACGAGACCGGACCCGACATCTTCAAGAAGATCAAGGACGGCTCAAAGATCCGCCTGCACGAAGGCGGGGTATATGCCGGAGACCGTCGGCTGATCCGCGGCACCGANNTTTGCCGGCAACACCATTGAGTTCATCAAAAGCGAGAGCCCGCTGTTGATCGACGGTATCGGCATCCCCGATATCGACATCGACCTGCGCCGCCGGCATGTGGTGATCGTCTCCGACGAGCCCAGTGCCGCCGACGACCTGCGTTGCCTCAAGCCGTTCATCAAGGAGTACCAGCCGGTGCTCATCGGCGTGAACAGCGGCGCGGATGTGTTGCGCAAGGCGGGGTATCGCCCACAGCTCATCGTCGGTGACCCGGAGCAGATCAGCACCGATGCCCTCAAATGCGGTGCCCACGTGGTGTTGCCGGCCGACGCCGACGGCCACGCACCGGGCCTGGAGCGAATCCAGGACCTCGGCGTCGGAGCCATGACGTTCCCGGCGGCGGGTTCAGCGACCGATCTGGCCCTGCTACTGGCCGACCACCACGGCGCCGCGCTGCTGGTGACTGCCGGCCACACCGCCAACATCGAGACGTTCTTCGACCGCACCCGCACCCAAAGCAACCCGTCCACCTTCCTCACCCGACTGCGGGTGGGAGAGAAGGTGGTGGACGCCAAAGCGGTTGCCACCCTGTATCGCAACCACATCTCGGCGGGTTCGATCGCGCTGCTCGCGCTGACGATGCTGATCGCCATCATCGTCGCGCTGTGGGTGTCGCGCACCGACGGCGTAGTCCTGCACTGGATCGTCCAATACTGGGATCGATTCTCCGTGTGGATTCAGCACTTGGTCACGTAGCCATTCGAGGTTTTTAAGGACGTGCGCTCATGATCTCGTTACGTCAACACGCGTTCTCGCTGGCGGCCGTCTTCCTGGCGCTGGCCATGGGAGTCGTGCTGGGTTCGGGCTTTCTGTCGGACACCCTGCTGTCCAGCCTGCGTGACGAGAAACGCGACCTGTATACGCAGATCAGTGGGCTCAACGACCAGAAGAATATGCTAAACGAAAAGCTGAGTGCGGTAAACAATTTCGACACCCAATTGGTTGGCCGGTTGGTGCACGACGCGCTGGGCGGCAAGACGGTAGTGGTGTTCCGCACCCCCGATGCCAAAGACGATGATGTCGCGGCCGTGTCGAAAATTATCGGGCAGGCCGGCGGCTCGGTCACCGGCACGCTGTCTTTGACCCAGGAGTTCGTCGACGCCAACTCCGGGGAGAAACTGCGAACCGTAGTGAGCTCGTCCATCCTGCCCGCCGGTCAGCAGTTGAGCACCAAACTGATCGACCAGGGTTCGCAAGCCGGGGACCTCCTGGGCATCGTCTTGCTGATCAATGCCAACCCCGCCGTGCAGCCCGTCGACGACCTTCAGCGCGACACCGTGCTGGCGGCGTTGCGCGACACCGGTTTCATCACCTACCAAGCAGGCGATCACATCGGTGCGGCGAACGCCGCCGTGGTCATTACCGGCGGTTCGCTACCCCAAGACGCCGGTAACCAAGGCGTCAGCGCGGCCCGATTCTCCGCCGCGCTGGCTCCGCACGGCGCCGGCACCCTGCTCGCCGGACGGGACGGTTCGGCGACGGGAGGAGCGGCGGTCGCCGTGGTGCGCGCCGATGCCGGCATGGCGGCGGCGATCAGCACCGTCGACGACGTCGACACCGCGCCAGGACGGATCACCGCGATCCTGGGCCTGCATGACTTGATTAACGGCGGCCACATCGGGCAGTACGGCACCGGCCACGGCGCGACGTCGATCACGGTCCCGCAATAGGGACGCGTTCTCCGCGCTCGGCGTGTTCGGCGCGCCAAAGCGGGCTGGGTGTTAGGGTGGATTTCCGTGGGTCGGCAGGCCCAGTTAGTTCCGACGAGAAACGTCAACGCCCTGCCCGTCTTCACGGAGGATGCCAGTGCGCAAGCACACGCAAACGGTCACCAAGCACCTCTTCGTCAGCGGCGGCGTCGCCTCCTCACTCGGTAAGGGCCTGACGGCCAGCAGCCTCGGACAGCTACTCACCGCCCGCGGATTGCACGTGACGATGCAGAAGCTCGACCCCTATCTCAACGTCGACCCGGGCACCATGAACCCGTTCCAGCACGGCGAGGTCTTCGTNNTCGTCACCGACGACGGCGCCGAGACTGATCTGGACGTCGGCCACTACGAACGCTTCCTCGACCGCGATCTGTCTGGCTCGGCGAATGTCACTACTGGGCAGGTGTATTCGACGGTTATCGCCAAGGAGCGACGTGGCGAATACCTCGGCGACACCGTCCAGGTGATCCCGCACATCACCGACGAGATCAAACGGCGCATTCGGTCGATGGCCCAGCCGGACGCCGACGGAAACCGCCCCGACGTCGTCATCACCGAAATCGGCGGCACCGTCGGCGACATCGAATCGCAGCCGTTCCTGGAGGCGGCGCGGCAGGTTCGCCACGACATCGGCCGGGAGAACGTCTTCTTCCTGCACGTGTCCCTGGTGCCTTACCTGGCCCCGTCGGGTGAGCTTAAGACCAAACCCACCCAGCACTCGGTGGCCGCGCTGCGCAGCATCGGTATCACTCCGGACGCGCTGATCCTGCGTTGCGACCGCGAGGTTCCGGAACCACTGAAGGACAAGATCGCGTTGATGTGCGACGTCGATATCGACGGCGTCATCTCGACCCCGGACGCGCCGTCGATCTATGACATCCCCAAGGTGTTGCACCGCGAGGAACTCGACGCCTATGTTGTGCGGCGCCTTCACCTGCCGTTCCGTGACGTCGACTGGACCGAATGGGACGACTTGCTGCGCCGCGTGCACGAGCCGCACGATACCGTTCGAATTGCCTTGGTAGGCAAATATATTGAACTTTCCGACGCTTACCTCTCGGTCGCTGAGGCGCTGCGCGCGGGCGGGTTCAAGCACCACGCCAAGGTCGAGATCCACTGGGTGGCGTCCGACGACTGCGAAACGCCCGCCGGTGCCACGGCGGCCCTGGGCGACGTGCACGGCGTGCTGATCCCCGGCGGGTTCGGCATCCGCGGAATCGAAGGCAAGATCGGCGCCATCCGGCACGCGCGGGCGCGCGGGTTGCCGGTGCTGGGGCTGTGTCTGGGCCTGCAGTGCATCGTGATCGAGGCGGCCCGCTCGGTGGGCCTGACCGAGGCCAACTCGGCCGAATTCGATCCGGACACACCAGATCCGGTCATTTCCACGATGGCCGATCAACGAGACATCGTGGCCGGCCAAGCCGACCTGGGCGGCACCATGCGGCTGGGGGCCTATCCCGCGGTCCTGGAGCCAGGTTCGATCGTGGCCGAAGCGTATGGGACAACCCAGGTGTCCGAGAGGCACCGGCACCGATACGAGGTCAACAACGACTACCGCGACCGGATCGCCGAAAGTGGCCTGCGGATTTCCGGCACGTCGCCGGACGGCCATCTGGTGGAATTCGTCGAATACCCACCAGAGGTGCACCCGTTCATCGTCGGCACCCAGGCACACCCCGAGCTGAAGAGCCGGCCGACCCGGCCGCATCCCCTGTTCGTCAGCTTCGTCGGGGCGGCCATCGATTACAAGGGCGGTGAGCTGTTGCCGGTGGAGATGCCCGAGCACTCGTCCAACGGTAACCAGCATCGGGAAAGCGCACAGCGGCCGTTACCTGAGCCCGCAGCCCGTGGCTGAACACTTATTCGAGACGGCGTCAACCGAAACGCTGCACGTCGGCAACATTTTCGCGCTGCGCTCCGACAAGGTGCGGATGCCTGGCGGTCGCACCGCGGTACGTGAAGTCCTCGAGCACTACGGCGCGGTCGCCATCGTGGCGATGAACGATGACCACAGCATCCCGTTGGTCTACCAGTACCGCCACACTTACGGCCGACGGCTATGGGAGCTACCGGCCGGACTGCTGGACGTCGCCGGTGAGCCCCCGCACCTCAGCGCCGCCCGGGAGCTTGAGGAAGAGGTAGGCCTGAAGGCGAGCACTTGGCAGGTGCTTCTCGACCTCGATACCGCGCCGGGTTACAGCGACGAATCGGTGCGGATCTATCTGGCCACCGGGCTCAGTGACGTCGGCCGACCCGAGGCGCATGACGAAGAAGCCGATATGACGATGCGCTGGTATTCCATTGAGGATGCGGCACGCAGGATTTTCAGCGGCGAAATCATCAATTCCATTGCCGTTGCCGGGATTTTGGCCGCCCATGCAGTAACGACGGGATTCGCCGAGCCGCGTCCGCTGGACAGTCCGTGGATCGATAAGCCGAAGGCCTTCGCGGCGCGAAAGGCCGCCCGATGACGGCTGCCCTGGAGACACAACTGCAGGGCTACCTGGATCATCTGACCATCGAACGGGGGGTGGCGGCCAACACGCTGAGCTCCTACCGCCGCGACTTGCGCCGCTACTCCAAGCATCTGTCGGACCGTGGGATTCACGATCTGGCCAAGGTCGGCGAGGACGATGTCAGCGAATTCCTGGTGGCGCTGCGGCAGGGCGATCCCGACTCGGGGGCTGTGGCGTTGTCGGCGGTGTCGGCGGCGCGGGCGCTGATCGCGGTACGCGGCCTGCATCGGTTCGCCGTCGCCGAAGGCCTGACCGACTTGGATGTGGCACGAGCCGTCCGGCCGCCCACTCCGGGCCGTCGGCTGCCCAAGAGCCTGACGATCGACGACGTGTTGGCCCTGCTGGACGGGGCGGGCGGCGACAGCCCGGCCGACGGTCCGCTGACGTTGCGCAACCGGGCGTTGCTGGAGCTGCTCTACTCCACCGGGTCTCGGATCTCTGAAGCCGTGGGCCTCGACGTCGATGACATCGACACCCAGGCGAGGTCGGTGCTGTTGTCCGGTAAGGGCGGTAAGCAACGGCTAGTGCCGGTGGGACGGCCCGCCGTGCAGGCGCTGGAGGCCTACCTGGTGCGCGGTCGCCCCGAGCTGGCCCGTCGCGGCCGCGGCACTCCGGCCATTTTTCTCAACGTGCGCGGCGGCCGGTTGTCGCGGCAAAGTGCATGGCAAGTGCTGCAGGACGCCGCCGAGCGCGCCGGGATCAAGTCGGGTGTCTCGCCGCACATGCTGCGGCATTCTTTTGCCACGCACCTGCTCGAGGGCGGAGCCGATGTGCGGGTAGTGCAGGAGTTACTGGGTCATGCGTCGGTGACGACAACGCAGATCTACACGCTGGTCACCGTGCACGCGCTGCGCGAAGTGTGGGCTGGAGCCCACCCCCGCGCGCAATAAGTCACCGCGAAAGTGCAACTACCGACGGTGCCACTCGGCAAACGCGTAGCCAGTTGCACTCTCGCGGCGCTAAAGGTAGTCGGATTCCAGCACCAGGTCGGGCACCAGTGACTGGTACTCCAGGTGCGCCTTGTGCTCGACGGTTTTCCACAGCTTGCCCTCTTGCTGCTGCATGTACTCGCGGTACTTCGGCGCGCCTGGAAACCGGACGTTGTCGGCAACCGCGATCGAGCCCGGGTGCAACCAGCCCCGGTCGATGATGCTCTGCAGGTCGTCCAGGTAGGCGTCCTTGTCGTGGTCGATAAAAACGAAATCCAATGCGCCAGAGGTAAACCCGTGCTCATTGGCCAGCACGTCCAGGGTATGGCCGCCGTCGCCGATGGTGCCGACGACACATGTCACGCGGTCAGCGACCCCGGCATGCGCCCAGATCTGTCGGGCGTTGGCGGCGTTGGCTTCGGCGAACTCGACGGAATACACCTTGGCGTTCGGCGCGGCCCGCGCGATCCGCAACGCGCCGTAGCCGCAATAGGTGCCCAGCTCGAGGGCCAGGGCGGGATTGGCGCGCCGCACCGCGGCATCGAGGAGTTTTCCCTTCTCGTCGCCGACGTTGATCAGGATGGATTTCTCGTAGGCGAACTTGTCGATGGTGGCGATCACATCGTCGGTGTCGCCGGCCCGGGCGTTCTGAACGACGTAGTCGACCGCGGCCGCTTCCCGTCCATCACCGATCTGGCCGGTTGTGGTGAAGCTGCGATTGGCGGTCGCCATCCGCCAGACCGACCACCGCAGCAGTGGGATGCGTCGCTTGAGATCCATAGAGACCACGATAGTGCCGGCCACTCGGTCCCCAATGATGCTGGTGAGGCAGGTGTGACTCGTTACGGGATTATGCCCGCAATTAAGCTGTATTGGCTGGTTATCTTGCCTGCGGGTCGGCCGGCTGAGGCCCACGAACCCGTTAGACTTTGCCCCGATGTTCACTTCTCGAACACGCCGGGCATGACCGACCACGCGGACGACGACGTCGAGGTCGGCCTCACTGGGCGCCCGCCGCGGGCGATCCCCGAGCCAAAGCCGCGCACCTCGCACGGCCCGGCCAAAGTCATCGCAATGTGCAACCAGAAGGGCGGCGTCGGGAAAACCACGTCGACGATCAACCTGGGTGCCGCACTCGCCGAATACGGCAGGCGAGTGCTGCTGGTGGACATGGACCCGCAGGGCGCGCTGTCCGCGGGCCTCGGAGTACCGCACTATGAGCTGGACAAGACCGTGCACAACCTGCTGGTGGAGCCGCGGGTGTCCATCGACGAGGTGATCATGCCCACCCGCGTCAAGAACCTCGACCTGGTGCCCAGCAACATCGACCTCTCGGCCGCCGAGATTCAGCTGGTTAACGAGGTGGGCCGGGAACAGAGCCTGGCCCGGGCACTGCACCCGGTGCTGGACCGCTACGACTACGTGCTGATCGACTGCCAGCCATCGCTAGGCCTGCTCACCGTGAACGGGCTGACCTGCTCCGATGGCGTGGTGATTCCCACTGAATGCGAGTACTTCTCGCTGCGCGGCCTGGCGCTGCTCACCGACACCGTCGACAAGGTGCGGGACAGGCTTAACCCGAAGCTGGAAATCAGCGGCATCCTGCTCACCCGCTACGACCCGCGCACCGTTAACGCGCGTGAGGTCATGGCCCGCGTCGTGGAGCGGTTCGGTGACCTAGTGTTCGACACCGTGATCACCCGAACGGTCCGTTTCCCGGAGACCAGCGTCGCGGGCGAGCCCATCACTACGTGGGCGCCCAAATCGGGAGGCGCGATGGCCTACCGCGCGTTGGCCCGCGAGTTCATCGACCGATTCGGCGCGTGAACCCCCAGAAAGACGGCGAAGCGGCACAGCGGAACGGCTCCTCGGCTGGTTTTCAAGTCCGGCTAACCAACTTCGAGGGACCGTTCGATCTGCTGCTGCAGCTGATCTTCGCCCACCGGCTCGATGTCACCGAGGTGGCTCTGCACCAAGTCACCGACGACTTCATCGCCTATACCCGCGAGATCGGCTCACAGCTGGAACTTGAGGAGACCACGGCGTTCCTGGTGATTGCCGCGACGCTGCTCGACCTCAAGGCCGCCCGGCTGCTGCCGGCCGGGCAGGTCGACGACGAAGAGGATCTGGCGCTGCTTGAGGTCCGCGACCTGCTGTTCGCCCGGCTGCTGCAATACCGCGCATTCAAGCATGTTGCGGAGATGTTCGCCGAGCTGGAGGCCACAGCGCTGCGCACCTACCCGCGTGCGGTGTCGCTGGAGGATCCGTTCACCGAGCTGCTGCCCGAAGTGATGCTGGGCGTCGACGCGGAACGGTTCGCCCAGATCGCCGCGATCGCGTTCAGCCCCCGGCCGGTGCCGACGGTGGCCCTCGGGCATCTGCACGAACTGAAGGTCTCAGTTCCCGAGCAGGCCAAGAAATTGCTGGCGATCCTGGAAGCACGGGGCAGCGGCCAATGGGCGTCATTTTCTGAACTGGTCGCCGACTGCACGGCGTCGATCGAGGTCGTCGGGCGCTTCCTGGCGCTGCTCGAACTGTATAGATCGCGGACGGTAGCATTCGACCAGTCAGAGCCGCTTGGCGTGCTCCAGATTTCATGGACCGGGGAACGTGCGACCAGCGATGCTTTGGTAGAGGTGCGGGACCAATGAGTGAAGAATTAACCGACGTCGATCTCGATGTCGATCTCGAGGGCGGGATCCCGGATATCGCCGAGGTGGCGCCGCTGGATCCNNGCGGCCACTGAGCAACCCGTGTATCGGGTGGCCGCCAAGTTGCAGCTGATGGCCGACGAGCTTCGCGAACGCGACAGCGGCATTGACTTGCGGGAATCCGGCGAGGGCTGGCGGATGTACACGCGCGCCCGGTTCGCACCCTATGTGGAGAAGTTGCTACTCGATGGCGCTCGATCAAAGCTCACCAGGGCCGCGCTGGAGACGCTGGCCGTCGTGGCCTACCGTCAGCCCGTGACACGGGCGCGGGTGAGCGCGGTTCGCGGCGTCAATGTCGATGCGGTCATGCGGACCCTGCTGGCGCGCGGCTTGATCACAGAGGTGGGGGCCGACGGCGACACCGGCGCGGTGACGTTCGCCACTACTGAATTGTTCCTGGAGCGACTGGGTTTGGCGTCGCTGGTTGATCTTCCTGACATCGCGCCGCTTCTTCCCGACGTCGACTCGATCGACGAATTGACCGAATCTTTAGACAGCGAGCCACGGTTCATCAAACTCGGGGGCGCGCCGGCCCCTGAGCAGGCGCTGTCGTTCGACGTGGACCGGGATTGATGACCGAGACCCAGGATTCGGACGCGCCCGAGGGGATCCGCCTGCAAAAAGTGTTGTCCCAGGCAGGGATTGCTTCTCGACGAGCCGCCGAGAAGTTGATCATCCAAGGCCGCGTCGAGGTGGATGGGCAGCGGGTGACCGAGTTGGGTACCAGGGTCCACCCCGAGGCCTCGATCATCCGGGTGGATGGCGTGCGGGTCCTTCTCGACGATTCGCTGGTGTACTTGGCGCTGAACAAGCCGCGCGGTATGCAGTCGACGATGTCCGACGATCGCGGGCGGTCGTGCATCGGCGACCTGATCGAGCGCCGGGTGCGCGGCAACAAGAACCTATTTCACGTCGGGCGGCTGGACGCCGACACCGAGGGGCTGATCCTGCTGACCAACGACGGCGAGTTGGCACACCGGTTGATGCATCCCTCCCACGAGGTGCCGAAGACTTATCTGGCGACGGTCACGGGGAAGGTTCCGCATGGGGTGGGTAAACAGCTTCGGGCGGGGGTCGAGTTGGAGGACGGCATCGCCCGCGTCGACGATTTCGCGGTGGTGGATGCCATTCCGGGTAAAACGTTAGTACGGCTGACGTTGCATGAGGGACGCAACCGCATTGTGCGCCGGATGCTCGCGGCGATCGGCTTCCCGGTAGAGGCGCTGGTGCGTACCGACATCGGCTCGGTGTCACTGGGGGAGCAGCGCCCGGGCCACGTCCGGGCGCTGAGCCGTGGCGAGATCGGGCAACTTTACAAAGCGGTGGGATTGTGAGCGGAACGAGCGGAACGAACGCAGTGAGCGACGGGAGTGTAGCGAGCCATCGAACTCTGACCGGCGTAGTGGTTGCCATAGACGGGCCTGCGGGAACCGGAAAGTCCTCGGTGGCAAGGGGATTGGCGCGAGCGTTGAACGCGCGCTACCTGGATACCGGGGCCATGTACCGGATAGTGACGCTGGCGGCGCTGCGCGCCGGGGTCGATCTGACAGATCCCGATGCCGTCGATTCGATCGCGTCCGGGGTGCAGTTGTCGGTGAGTTACGATCCCGAAGGCGTCAGCAGTTACCTTGGCGAAGAAGATGTTTCGAGCGAGATCCGCGGGGACCAGGTCACCCGCGCCGTGTCGGCCGTATCATCGGTTCCTGCCGTTCGCACCCGGCTCGTCGCCCTGCAGCGACAGCTGGCCGAGGGGCCGGGCAATGTTGTCGTCGAGGGCCGTGACATCGGGACGGTGGTCCTACCCGACGTGCCGGTGAAGATTTTCTTGACCGCGTCGGCCGATACCCGCGCCCGGCGTCGCAACGACCAGAACGTCGCCTCGGGTATGGCTGACGACTACGACGGTGTATTGGCCGACGTACGCCGCCGCGACCATCTGGATTCGACGCGGGCAGTCTCGCCGCTGCGAGCGGCTTCGGACGCGGTAGTCGTCGACACCAGCGACATGACCGAGGCGGAAGTGATCACCCATCTGATGGACTTGGTCAAGCAGCGAAGCGGGGCAGTGCGGTGACTCAGGACGGCACCTGGACCGACGAAAGCGACTGGGACGTCGTCAATTCCGAGCTTGCGGATCCGGACGAACCCGGACCGGCGCCGGTGGTGGCGATTGTAGGACGGCCAAATGTCGGCAAGTCGACACTGGTCAACCGCATCTTGGGCCGGCGCGAAGCGGTGGTGCAGGACATTCCTGGCGTGACGCGGGACCGGGTCTTCTACGACGCACTGTGGACCGGACGCCGGTTCGTCGTGCAGGACACCGGGGGATGGGAACCCGACGCCAAGGGGCTGCAGCAATTGGTGGCCGAGCAGGCGGCGATAGCCATGCGCACCGCCGACGCGGTGGTCCTGGTGGTCGATGCCACCGTCGGTGCCACCGCCGCAGACGAGGCCGCCGCCCGGATCCTGTTGCGCTCGGGTAAGCCAGTTTTCTTGGCCGCGAACAAGGTTGACAATGAAAAGGTCGAAGCGGATGCGTCGACACTGTGGTCGCTGGGGCTCGGTGAGCCGCATGGGATCAGCGCGATGCACGGTCGTGGCGTGGCCGACTTGCTCGACGTAGTGCTGGCCGCGGTGCCCCAGCTGTCTGAGGTGGCACCGGTGGCCGGCGGTCCCCGGCGGGTGGCGCTGGTCGGCAAGCCCAACGTCGGTAAGAGTTCTCTGCTCAACAGGCTGGCGGGCGATCAACGTTCGGTGGTGCATGACGTCGCCGGAACCACGGTGGACCCGGTGGATTCGCTGATCGAACTGGACGGCAAGGTGTGGCGATTCATCGACACCGCGGGGTTGCGCCGCAAGGTCGGCCAGGCCAGCGGGCACGAGTTCTACGCCTCGGTGCGGACCCACTCGGCCATCGATTCCGCCGAGGTCGTGGTCGTGCTGATCGACGCGTCGCAGCCGCTGACCGAACAGGATCGGCGGGTCCTGACCATGGTGATCGAGGCCGGCCGGGCCTTGGTCCTCGCATTCAACAAGTGGGATCTGGTCGACGAGGACCGGCGCGAACTGCTGGAACGTGAGATCGATCGCGAACTGGCGCAGCTGCAGTGGGCGCAGCGGGTCAACATCTCCGCCAAGACCGGCCGGGCGGTGCAGAAGTTGGTGCCGGTGATGGAGGGTGCGCTGGCGTCGTGGGACGCCAGGATCGGGACTGGCCCGCTGAACACCTGGGTCAAGGAGGTGGTGGCGGCCACGCCGCCCCCAGTGCGTGGTGGCAAGCAGCCGCGCATCCTGTTCGCGACCCAGGCCACCGCGAGGCCGCCGACGTTCGTGCTGTTCACCACTGGTTTCCTGGAGGCCGGCTACCGGCGCTTCCTGGAACGGCGGCTGCGCGAGACCTTCGGGTTCGAGGGCAGCCCGATCCGGATCAACGTGCGGGAACGCGAAAAGCGCGGGCCGAAGCGCCGCTGAGAACGTACGCGACGCCGTGACGCGTCGAGTGCGCAGGCAGGGCTTTACGTGTGCGGTCATGGCGGGGATCGATTTTCCGACTCGAATCCCGCGATACGGATATCAAGGGCTGTATCACAGGATTAGCCGTTGACATCCGGTGATGCAGATCCTTATCATTTCTCGTATAACGGGTTGATATGTCCATATTGCGGGATTGGTGGAAGATCTGATGGTCAAGAAGGCGGAGACACGGTTCAGCGTTTGCGACAAGTCGATACTGATCACTGGTGCGACCGGTTCGCTGGGCAGCGTCGCCGCCCGGGCACTGGCCGAAGCCGGGGCCCGGCTGACCCTGGCTGGCGGCAATGCCGCAGGTCTGGCCCAGCTCGTTGACCGGGCCGGAATCGACGACGCCGCGGTGGTCACCCGCCGACCGGACACCCCGGAGGATGCCCTGGCCATGGTCGAAGCGGCGATCGCTCAGCATGGCCGCATCGACGGCGTCCTAGTCGCCTCGGGAATGAACCACGTCCAACCCATCACCGAGATGGCCGTCGAAGACTTCGACAAGGTGATGCACGCGAACGCGCGAGGCGCCTGGCTGGTATGCCAAGCGGCTGGACGGGCACTGTTGCGGCAAGGCGGGGGAGGCAGCATCGTGCTGGTCTCGTCGGTTCGAGGTGCCCTGGGCCACTCCGCCGGCTACAGCGCCTACTGCCCGTCAAAGGCGGCCACCGACCTGTTGGCCAAGTCGTTGGCGGCCGAGTGGGGCGCTAACGGCATTCGGGTAAATGCCCTTGCCCCAACGGTTTTCCGGTCCGAGCTGACCGAGTGGATGTACGCCGACGATGACAAGGGACGCGAAACGCGCGAGGCGATGTTCGCCCGGATCCCCTTGCGTCGCTTCGCTGAGCCGGAGGACTTCGTCGGCGCACTGATCTATCTACTCAGCGACGCGTCGAGTTTCTACACCGGCCAAGTGATGTATCTGGACGGCGGCTACACCGCATGTTGACCCGCAGAAACGGAAGGAAGCAAAGATCGTGAGTTTCACCTGGCCGCTCGGCGAACCCGAGTCGAAATTGGAGTTCTATGACCTGTCGCACCCGTGGGGGCATGGTGTGCCGGCATGGCCGTACTTCGAGGACGTCAAGATCGAGCGACTGCACAACATGGCCAGAAGCCGTGTGCTGACCCAGAAGATCACCACGGTAATGCATTCCGGGACACACATCGACGCGCCGGCGCACGTGATCGAAGGCACGCCCTTCCTCGAGGAGATCCCGCTGAGCGCGTTCTTCGGCACTGGAGTGGTGGTGTCGATCCCGAAGAAGAAATGGGAGGTGGTCACCGCCGAGGACTTGGAAAAGGCCTCGCCGCAGATCCGGCCCGGCGACATCGTCATCGTCAACACCGGCTGGCACCATAAATACGCCGACAGCGCTGAGTACTACGCCTACTCGCCGGGGTTCTACAAGGAAGCCGGCGAGTGGTTTGCTGCCAAGGGCGTCAAGGCGGTCGGCACCGACACCCAGGCGCTGGACCACCCGCTCGCCACGTCGATCGGCCCGCACGGACCCGCAGAACATCTGGGCGGCCTGCTGCCGTGGGCGGTCAAGGAATATGAGGAGGCGACTGGCCGCAAGGTGCTCGATGACTTCCCGGAGTGGGAGCCGTGTCACCGCGCGATCCTATCCAAGGGCATCTACGGCTTCGAGAACGTCGGCGGTGACCTGGACAAAGTCACCGGCAGACGCGTCACCTTCGCCGCGTTCCCGTGGCGCTGGGTCGGCGGCGATGGCTGCATCGTGCGGCTGGTGGCAATCGTCGATCCGACCGGTAGCTACCGCCTCGAGACGGGTCGGGCTGCGTGACGATGAACCTCACCCGGGCGTCGGAAGCGCCTGCCTACACCGCTCCGAGGCACCACGGCGCGCATACGGTGCGGCTGCAGGGCCACGAGGCCGGCTGCACCGAGCGATTCTGGGTTGGCGTGTCCCGCTACCGCCCGGGTGGAGTGGCCGAGAAGGCGCCGACCCAGGAAGAAACGGTCTATGTGCTGCTCGACGGCGAGCTGGTCATCACCACCGGCGGTAAGGAAATAGTCCTGGGACGTCTCGACAGCATGCACTTCGCCAGGGGGGAGCTGCGGTCGATCCAAAACCGTTCGGATCGTGAGGCGTTGCTGCTGGTGACCGTGGCGCACCCGCCGGCGGAGCGGCCATGAGTGCCGGCCCCGAAGACCAGGACGCCCGTGGCAGCGGCATCCAGGTCATCGCCCGCGCGGCTGAGATCCTACGGCTGCTGCAGGCTCACCCGGGTGGGCTCAGCCAAGGTGAGATCGGCGAGCGGCTGGGCATGGCGCGCTCCACGGTGAGCCGGATCCTCAACGCCTTGGACGACGAAGGTCTGGTGGCCTCGCGGATGGCCCGGGGTCGGTACCGGCTGGGCCCTGAGATCGCGCGCATGGCCGGCACGGTGCGGCTCAGCGTCGTGATGGACGTGCACCCGTTTATGGAGGAGCTGTCTCGCGAGCTGGAGGAGACCGTGGACCTGTCGATTCTCGACGGCGATCGTGCGACCTTCGTCGACCAGGTCGTCTCGCCGCACCGCCTGCGGGCCATCAGTGCAGTGGGTGAGTCGTTTCCGCTGCACTGCAGTGCGAACGGCAAAGCCCTGCTGGCCAACCTCACACCCGAGCAGCAGGCCCAGGCGGTGCCCAGTCGGCTTGCCCGACTCACCGCCAACACCATCACAACCCCGGTGGCGTTGCGAAAGGAGCTCGAGCGCGTGCGGGCCGACGGCGTCGCCTATGACCGCGAGGAGCAGACCGAAGGGATCTGCGCGGTGGCTGCGGTGCTCAAGGGGGTGACCGAACAGATGGTGGCGGTCAGCGTGCCGGTTCCGGCACAGCGGTTCTATCGCCGCGAATCCGAACTTGCACAGGCTCTGTTGGCCTGGGTTCAGAAGGTCGATGCCTGCTTCGAGAGCGCAACGCCGCGAGCGTAACCGGGCGGCGAGTTCGGGCGGTGCCGAGCAAGCCGGGCCGCACGGCGCCTGGGCCGCAGCGGGATGTATCAGGTCGTCTGCGGTAGGCTTTCGACCGCTGCTGGTGGAGCCACCGGCGAGCGGGCTGTGGCGCAGCTTGGTAGCGCACTTGACTGGGGGTCAAGTGGTCGCAGGTTCAAATCCTGTCAGCCCGACAGAGAGGAATAGGCTCTGAGCTGCTGTGATGGCTTGCGCGGTGGATCAGACGACCCGGAGCTTGGGACCATTTTGGGACCACAAGTGCTTCGACAGCAGCTCACCTGCACCCGCAACAGACTGGCGATCCGGGTGTAGGTAGCCCTGCGTCGTGCTCAGGTCAGCGTGGCCGGCAATCTTCCTGAGGACGTGCACGGGCACGCCCGCGTCCGCCATCCAGGTCAGCCCCGTGTGCCGCAAGCTGTGGCGCTTGAGCTGCTCGTAGCCGAGTTTGGTCACGACCTCGTCCCAGTTAGTTGCGTCCCGGAGCGTGGCGGTGGTGATCCGCCCACCCCTCGGGCCGGTGAACAGGCGTGCGTCCGGGTTGCCACCCGCCAGGCCGATTCGCCGCTGAACCATGTCGCGGAGGGCGTCGATCAACGGAACCTGGCGCGCCCGCCGTCCCTTGGTGTTCTTATCTACTAGGCCGCCGCCGGATGCCGTGGTTCGTCCGGCCTCCAGCTCGCCAGGCGAGGGAGTTGTTTGGCGACGCACGGTCCATATCCAGTCCTCGGTATTAATGTCCCGGACCAGGCAACCTGATACTTCGCCGATGCGGGCGGCGGTACATGCCTCGAAGATGACCGCATCGCCCCAGCCTTGGTACCGGTCCGCCGACCTCGCGACGAGCGCCTCAGACAGAGCTGTCAGCGCAGCCCAGTCAGGAAGCGCGAGCAACCGCGGGTCGTCAAGTTCGTCTTCGGCGAGTTTGTACTCCCGCTGCCAGCCGCTGATGCGTGCGGGGTTGCGGTCGATGAGGCCGTCTCGCACTGCCTGCTCCATGACGCGGACAAGAACCGCAAGACTGTTCTTGACGGTTGATCGGCTGCAGTCATCCGAAATCCACGCGTGTACAGCTCGGTCGACGGCGCCGTTGGTGATCATGGTGATAGGCAGGTGCCCGAGCGTCGGCATAACCCGCTTGCGCCAGCCGGCTAGATATGGATCGGTGGTCTTGCCCTCCAGCCCTCGCAGAGCCAACTTCATGTTGGCTTCGCCGTAAGCGGACAAGGATGTGGTCGCAGTGTTCGGATCGATGCCGTAGCCAGCCAATTTCCGGGTCCGCTTTACCCAATCCTCGGCATCTGCGCGCGTCTCGAACGTTTCCGATTTTGAGAAGCGCTTCTTGGTGACAGGATCGAACCACCGCACCCTGGCTCGGTGGGCTTGGACGGCGCCTTTTCGCGGCTCGATGTCCGCGGACAGCGAAATGCCCAGTGGCAGATCAAGCGCTTCGGCCATTACGCTGCCGCACCAGGGTCCACGCGACGGCTCGCCAACCAAGCCTCGACATCGTGAGAGTTGTACACGTACACCCGATTCGATATTTGTACGAACGCCGGACCCTGCGGTGGATGCGATGTGCGCCAACGACGGATGGTGGACGCATCGACGTGCAGCAGCTCAGCTAGTTCCTTGGAACTGTACCAGTATCCATCCGGCGGGTTCATCGCTTTAGGCCCCTTCTCGCAGCGCATCTCGCGCCGTGAAGCGCTGTTGCTGAGCACGGGCGAATGCTGAGAGAACCAGGACGCGATCGCCCAGGCTGGTGTGGCCCAACCGCTCGAATTCCCACTGCATTGGTGCATTCGACTCGTCTCGCGTAATAGCTGCCGGCAGGCCGTCGTGGGCTTGCTCTTTGCGCCAAGCTGCACGGCGTTCACGCAGCGCCGTCATCGTCGTCGAAAATTGCCGAGACTTACTGATGACGTGGCCTCGGTAACCGAGGGTGTGCACCCAGGAAAGCATGTCTTCGTAAGGCTGCTGTTCGGCCAGCTTGACGATAGTTCTCATGATTTCGCGCATATGTTCAGTCACGTCGAGTTGATCTATTGCGGCGGGACTAAATCGGCGTGCTAGGACGCCGAAGTCTGCGACCGATTTGGTCACGTATTTCGCGAGGTATCCCGCGATCTGCCGGCTCGAGATATCTGCATTTCCAGCTTCGCCCGTGTCCGTGCATCCAATGATTTTGATATCCAGCTGGTCGCCGAACCTGAGCACTTTGTCGCCGCTCACAGTTATTTCGATAGCGATGGCTGCTTGGCGAACCAGGGCAGCGAAGTCACCCGCGCCGACAGTGGTATCCGGCGGCGAGGGTGGTTGGCCCGGCTCTGACGCGGCATCCAACCGTATTACCGCGTGGAAGTGGGGGAGTCCGCGCCTTTGCAGTTCAACAACTTTCATGAATGACACCAGCGTGTTCTTCGGGTTCTCCGCGCGATCTCGCAGCTGACGGCTCAGAAGGCGCCGAAGCTGAATCGTAAAGCGTCGCCAGAGTTCTGGAGCGTGCCAGCTGAACAGCACGTGTCCGATGTAGTCGTAACAGTTACGACACAGCGGCTGCCCGAGCGCAGGGTCGTGGTGGTCGTGCGTCCGATCGCACCACAGCGGTCTCCCGTGCGGGCATTGGCCCCGGTGAGTGCCTGGCGGGTGACAGCTTCCGGTTGTTCGAATCGTGTGGACGGCGCCGAAGCCCGGCGCCGTGAGGGTCACGAACGCCTGGGGGTGCTCGGCCACCGTTTTGGGTATGTCGTGATGCCCACCGTGTAGGCCTGCGTGGATGAGTTGCCAGGTGTCGCGGGCATAGAGGTCTGAGCATGACGGGCACACGATTGCGCGGCGGTTGTTGCACCTGGTGAACACGTGATGGTCGCGGCCGACCCCGTCGCCGCCAGTCAGGTGGATGGGGTTCGCGCAGAATCCGGCTTCCTCGGCCTTCCTCCACCAGTCCTCGAAGCTAGATGAAGCAGCCCGTCGGATCATCTGTGTCACCACGTCGGCGACATTCACCTCCGGCGGCACACCCGGTAATTCGACCGTCATCGCTGGGTCGTCTTACGCACAGGGGCGAACTGTACAGTCAGGTAGTCGATGTCGGCGTCGGTGACATGGAACGCACGGACCCGCACCGGTTCGGCTGTGCCGTCTTGGCAGACATAGCCAACGCCGGGTGTGGTGGTTGAGATCTGGTCGCAGACCGCACCGGCGTCACGGGCCGCTGCGCCCAGGACCATCGTGGTCTGCGACGACTCAGTCATCCGCATGCCGATCCTGACCGAGAACAGCTGCCGGATCGGAAGGACGTCCTTCGACGGGTCTTGTACGGCGGCGATGACGGAGACGCCGACGGCACGGCCTTGGGACAACAGCAGTCCGAGGAGTTGCTCGGCTTCGGCGCGAACCTTGCGGTCGCCGATATAGGCGGTCAGAGAGGCAATTTCATCCACGATCAGCACGATTAACGGCTCGCCGACCGAAGGTTTGTGCAGCCGGGTGTGGCCGCGCAATCGCTGCGCACGCTCTTGCATGATCTTCGTCGCGACCCGTAGCAGGGTAAGTGTGTTGTCGTTGTTGTCGTAGGCGAAGCTGGAGAACAGCTTCTGACCGCGGCCAAATTCCATGCCGCCCTTCGGGTCTACTACCAGTACACGAATCCAGCCGGCCCAGATTCCAGGCGCAAGACCTGCTACAAGCGACCACAGCACCGAGCCCTTGCCGGAACCCGTCGCGCCGGCGATCAGGATGTGATGCCCCAAGACCGGGAGCCGCCACCATTCGCCTGCCTCGGTGGCGCCCACGCCGATACGGGCCGGGTCCACCCGCGTGTCGCGGGTCGGGCGGCGCAGGGCGATGGGATTGACAAGAGCATCCCGGTGGTGGGCGGTAATACTGATCTCACGGGGCGTAGTCGACCTGATGGTTAGACGCTGCGCACATAAGGCTTCAGCCAGGGCAGGTGCTTTGTTCTGCCAGTCAGCCACGGATTGCCCGATCAGAATCCGTACTGCGACCGCATCGCAGGTGGTGCCGATGGCTACTGATCGCAACGTGGGAACGAGGGTGCGTTCACCCAGGGTGGCCGTCAGGCCATGCAGGGTGCAGATCGCGGTCCAGGAGCGGCGATAAGTCCACCATGTTCGCCACTTGGACCGCATCCGCGCCGTCACCCACTCGTCGAACGATGCGGGCCAAATTTGTGACCATACGGCCAAAGCCAAGCCCGATAGCGTGGCGAGGAGAATGCCAAAGATCGGCCCGAACGCGAATCCCAGCCAAAGGCTCACGATGGCAGGGACGCTGATCATCGGAAACAGAATCGACCACCACGCGAGCACTCCGAGAGCTTTGCCCAGTGCCGTGACGATGATGGTGACGGTTTCGTCCCATTCAGATTCCGTGGTGTGAGAGTTCGTGTTGCCGTGTGATTTTGAAGCTGGAGACATCTGCAGAGCCTTCCGATTCGAATTGGTGAGGTGGGTGAACTGCACCACCACAGGGCTAGGTGTTGCGGTGGTGCAGTTCTCTCCGTCAACTGGATTTAGGCGGCGGGCTTACCCGTGCTGCCTGGCATCCCCGGCGCGGCTTTCGGCGGCGTGATGACTCCCGCGAGCGGTGCGCCCGCGGCACGGAGCGAATCGGCTCGAAATGCGACGCCGCTGCGCCCCTCTTGGCTCCATGGCAGCGCCACAAGGCTTTCGACGTGTACTGGCTGCCCGACGGTGATGTTTGGATCACCGGGCACGGTCACCGCGATGACGTCAGCACCCGAGGCGTCCAGCGCCATTAGCTGTACCTGCCACAGGGGCTGGCCGGTCTCGCGATCGAGCTTCGGCTGGCCGGTGTCAAATGCGATTCGCTGCTCCGGTGACCGCGTGCAAATGAATGACACGGCGGAGGTATCGATTTTCAACTTCATGGGTTGTTTCTCCTGGTTCTGGTTGTTGTGTTTCGTGGCGATCGGGCCACGACGCCAGAACATCAGCGGTCGCACCGTGCGCGTAAGTGAGCACTGGTGAGAGGAGGTGAGTCCGAAAACGCGCATAATGACCGTCGCGGGGGCCCTTTTGGTGAGGGAAAATTAGTAGGTGGCTGGTGCCGCCCCTGACCTTCCTGAGACCGCACAGCGGCTCCGTGCCGCGCGCAAAGCATGGGAGTGGACTCAGGACGATCTCGTGAACGAGGTCCAGCAGGTTCGAAGCCGGCGTGGATTGGAACCGATCGTTCGGGACTCGATAAGCCGCCAAATCAAGGCGTTCGAGCAGGGCGTCAAGCCGGGCCCGTTATGGCGACCATTGCTGGCCGAGGCGTTGCAGGAAGACGAAGACCACCTGTTTGGCCTCACTGTTGATGGTGGCTTACCGCGTCCCCTGCTGGTCCAGACGCCGGTGAACGCGCACGTGCTGGCGGTGATATTGGCGCAACGCGCGGCCCACATCCGCGCAGAACACCTTTTCGGTCCCGATTACGCTCGCGGCCTGGTTGACCGCGACCTGGTCACGATCGAGAAATTGGTCACGCACGCGCCGTCTAATCTGCGTCGCGACGTTCGCCG
>PLSK01000109.1 GCA_003165155.1 Mycobacterium sp.
ACGGCATTCGATTCCTGGACGGGCCGGTACTTGCTGGTCTTGGAAGACCTGCCCGCCGACTCTTGCGAATTTCCTGACACCTTGCACCCGCTTTCCATCGACCAAGCGAGCCTTATCGTCGAATTGCTCGCCGTGCTGCACGCCACCTTCTGGAACCGCCTTCCCCAAGACGGGCGAGGGCCGCTGGGATGGCTCTACACCCCGTCGGGTGACGTCACCTCGCTGTTGACCGGCTCGCTGATGAAGACCTCGATCAAGCGATTGTCCGAACGCACCACCATCCCGGTCGAGAACGGTCGCTTCATTGCCGACAACTACCGCGCGGTGGCCGCGGTAATCGACACACCCCCACACACCGTCATGCACGGCGACGCTCACCCGGGCAATGTCTACTTCCGCGAAGGCAATGCGGGACTTCTGGACTGGCAGGCCGTACGGCGCGGGCACCCCAGCCGCGAATTGGCCTACACCCTGATTACCAGCTTGACGCCGGAGGACCGCCGCACCGGTCAGCGTGACCTGCTTGATGACTACCGGCGGGCGCTGGCGGCCGCGGGCGGGCCCGACCTGGACCACGACGATCTCTGGCTGCGGTACCGGCAAGGCGCGCTGTACGCCTACACCGCCACGCTGATCACGGTGGGAATGGGGGGCATGCAGGTCGAAGACATCGCCATGGAAGGCCTGCGACGAAGTGTCGAGGCGCTCGACGACCTGGAAACTGTTGCGGCGCTGAAGCAGTCATTGTAGCCACGCTCGGCCCGCTCAAACGCCCAACGTGAACTCACGGTGAAAAATCGGCCGAAATCTCGCGATGAGTTCACGCTCGGCGCAACAGCCACCTAGCCGCCGGCACGCAGCCGGCATCGTTCGGCCAGTCTCGCAGCCAGCCAGTTTGGCTCGGAGATCATCACGTTGTGACAAGTGTCGACGCAGATCATGGTGTCGACGCCGCCCAGCGATTCGATCGCGAACCGCTGCTGTCGCATGGACAGCGCCCGGTCGCGCAGCGTCATGATCCACGTCCGTGGCACGTCGCCCGGCAGGTCACTGCGGTCGACAGGCTCGACGATGACGTTGATCGCCTCGCCGTACAGCCGCGCAAGCGCGAACTCGCGCTGGGCGTGTGTCATGCCGTTGCAGAAGGCGAATCGCGCGAACGGCCTGGGTATCGAAGACATGTGCATCCAACGCGCCGAGCGTGCCAGCGGGGCCAGGGGCCCACCAAGGGTGTCCACCACCGACAGTCCGTGCGGCGGGACGAACGCGGCGACCAGGATCAGCTCCCGTACCCGAGTCGCCCCGAGCTTTGCGACGACACCGGGCACCACCAATCCGGCCATCGAATGCCCGACCACGACAACGTCACTGAATCCCGCGTCGTCGACGTCGGCGACCACGGAGTTCACGAAGTCCGCAATCCCGACGCTCGTCAGATCGGCCGGCTTGGTGGCGCGACCGGGGAGGTCCACAGCGAGGACACGCAGTTCCGTTGCCTGTCGCGCCAATTCGGCGACCGTGGGATCCCAGCAATCGGCGGCGTGCGCGCCGCCGTGTATCAGCACCAAGCCGGGCAGTGCCATTCTGGGAGCTTAGCTGGCCGCAAACGACCTGATCGCCAAGGAGAAGACAGTGGACCGCGAAACCTACCAACGAGGACTTGAAATCCGCTCCGCAGTGCTGGGGGAGGAATACGTCAAGCAAGCACTGGCCAACGCCGATGACTTCACCAAGCCTCTACAAGATCTCGTCACCGAGTACTGCTGGGGCGCGGTGTGGGGCCGTGAGGATCTGCCACGAAAGACACGCAGCTTGCTGAACCTGGCCATGATTTCCGCCCTCAACCGGCCGAACGAATTGCGCACGCACGTCAAGGCGGCACTGACCAACGGCGTGACCCGAGATGAGATTCGCGAAGTCTTTCTGCAGGTCGCCATTTACGCGGGCGTGCCAGCTGCGGTGGACAGCTTTCGCATCGCCGGCGAGGCATTCGCCGAACTCGACAAAGCCTAGGGGTTGGTTATGGAAATCGGGTTTATCGGGCTGGGAAACATGGGCTTCCCCATGGCACGACGCCTCATCGAAGCGCATCACAACGTGGTCGTCTTCGACACGCAGGGCGCAACGCTGCAGCGCGCAGTGGCGCTCGGGGCACGAGCCGCGGCATCGTCCCGGGAGGTCGCAGATCGCGCCGAGACGGTCATGGCGAGCCTGCCGTCGCCATCGGCGTCGCTGGAAGTGGCGACGGGGGCGGCGGGTGTCATCGAGGGCACGCGGGTCAAGCGCTACATCGACCTGTCCACCGTCGGCAGCCGAACGGCGGTGCAAATCCATGGCCTGCTGGCCGACTGCGACATCGCCGCACTCGACAGCCCGGTCAGCGGCGGCGTCAGCGGAGCCGAAAATGGGGCACTCACCCTCATGGTGTCCGGGCCACGCAATGAATTCGACGTCATCCGAACCGCACTCGAATCCATCGGGCGGCCGTTCTACATCGGTGAAAAACCCGGGTCTGCGCAGACGATGAAACTCGCCAACAACATTCTGGCGGCCAACGTCCTGGTCGCCACCGCAGAGGTCGTCGTAATGGGCGTCAAGGCCGGTCTAGATCCCGCCGTAATGATCGACGTGCTCAACGCCGGCTCGGGCGCAACCAGCGCGAGCCGCGACAAGTTCCCCCGCGCGATCCTGCCGCGCACCTTTGATTACGGCTTCGCCACCGGATTGATGGTCAAGGATGTGCGGCTTTACCTCGACGAGGCCAAAGCGCTCGGCGTACCGGTCGAGGTCGCCGAAGCAATCGGGCGACTCTGGGAGGCCGCCGCGCGCGAAGAGGGGCCCGATTCCGATTTCACGGCGGTGATCAAACCGCTCGAAAAGGCCGCCGGCGTGACCGTCGGCGCGCCCCCCGCCTAGCCGCGTTCAGGCGACTTTTTCCAACCGGAACGGCATCGTGATCATGAGCGCTTGATTGATTCCGCAGGCGCCGCTATCCCCCAAAGTCTTGTCCTGACCCGAGAATACCGTCGAATCGAAATTGAGCCAGCCTCTTTCGTCGACTGGGGAGAACCGGTAAATCTGATGGCCGCTGCGCCCGACGCCATCGGCGCACGGCTCCCAATTGGGAATGTCACGCTTAAGGACATACTCGCTGCCGTGTATACCTATATCCGCACTCCACCCCAGGTCACTGGTGACACGTCCGGAGCATTCGACCGGTGTCGTACAGGTCGTGGTAATCGTCCAGGTGCTGCGGACGGTCGCCTCGTTGCGGTAAACGTCGTTGGTTTGCGCCCAGTCACCGTTCGATGTCGCGATGTATGTTCCGTTGAGTCCCCAGTCGTCGCCGGCCGCGGCTGCTGTCGGGGCTACGGCCACAATTGCCAACGCCACTACCAGGGTTGGGCTCACTACCGCCATCCGGTGCACCATTCACCACCTACTTAGTCGGCGTGAATTGGAGGTGGAGTTCCGTGAGGCCCCGCATCATGAAGGTCGGCGCGTAGCTGTGACGGCAGTTATCCGCCGGCCCGTGTTCGGCTTCGTTGGCGCGGATGTCGCCCATGCGATCGAGAATGCGCTCCAACGAGATCCGGCCCTCGACCCGGGCCAGCGGCGCACCCGGGCAGGTATGCACGCCGCGGGCGAATGCTATCTGCTCACGAACGTTAGGGCGGTCGAGTCGGAATTCATGTGGGTTCTCGAAACGGTTGGGATCGCGGTTGATCGCGCCTGGCGAGACCATGACGATGGTACCGGCCGGGATGTCGACGCCACCCAGACAAGTCGACTTGCGCGCCAATCGGAAGGCGCTCTTCACGGGGCTTTCCATCCGCAATGTCTCCTCGATGAACACGGGGATCAGGCTGCGATCGCCTCGCAGCGTCTGCTGCAGATCCGGCCGGTCGCAGAGGATTTGCAACGCAGCGCCGAGCAGCTTGGCGGTGGTCTCCTGGCCGGCCCCGAACAGGAAGGTGGCAGTTCGAACCACGTCGACAATCTCCGGGGTGGAACCGTCCGGATATTTCGCACCAGCAAGATCGCTCAGCACATCGCCACGGGGTTCGCGGCGCCTGTCCTCGATGTAGAAGCCGAACTTCTCGTCGAGGAATTCCAAGGGGTTGATCGCCGCCGGATCATGGTCCAGGTTGCCCACGGTGTGCGAATCCGCCAGCTCCATACGGAATTCCTTGTGGTCTGTCTCGGGCACACCGAGCAAGTTGGCGACGGCCAACAGCGAGTAAGGCTTAGAATATTGGGCGAGGAACTCACACTCACCGCGGTCGACGAATTCATCAAGCTGCTCGTCGGCAAGGGTCAACAGGAAGTCCTGGTTTTCCTTCAATCTCGCGGGCGTCAACAGCCGGCTCAACACCGAACGGGCGCGTGTGTGGTCCGGAGGGTCCATCGTCACCATGCGCTCGTGCAGCGGCAGTTCGGTGCGGTGCTGCTCGATCAGATCGCTGATGTCATCACCGGAAGGTTCGAATGGCAATGGCGGAAACGGGCCGCCGACCGCGACGCAGCTCGAGAACGAGTCGATGTCTTTGTATAACGCCATGGCCTCGTCATAACCGGTGACCGCGACGACCCCGTGAAGCGACTCCCGTACCACCGGCCCCTTTGCGCGCAGATAGTCGAAATACGGGTGCGGATCGGGAACCAACGATGGATCGGTGAAGAAGTCGATGGTGTCGAAATCCGTCACTGGGCATCCTTTCGCAATGTGGTCGGCGGTCATGCGCGAGGTCCGCCTAGCGCAGTTCTGCAAAACTCCCACAGCGCTTCTTTGGTCACCTTCAGGTCCTCGTCGGCCTTTGCCGCGTAGGCGTAGTAGTGGTTGATCGAGCGCAGCAGCTCGACGATGAACCACGAATCCCATTCGGGATTACGGGGATTCAGTAGGCCGCTGTCCGCGGCGCTATTGACCTCGGCGAGGACGAGATCGACGAGCGGCTTCCCGGCCTCGGCGAGCTCATTCGGGAACTTGCGGTGCAGGTGCCAATGGGTGGACACGATGAACCGCATGCCGGCGCCTTCGTCGCTATCGGCGTCGAACCACTCGAGCGGCGCGGTGATGTAAAACCGCAGACGATCCATAGGATCGGGTATATCGGCAGCAGCCTTGGTCCAACGATCGCACGCTTCGGTCATCGCGTCTGCGATCAACGCGAGCAGTAGTTCGTCCTTGGACGCGAAGTAGCGATAGAAGGTCTGCAGCGACACCCCGGCCTCGATGATCAGATCCTGGGTCGTGAAATCGTCCTTCTCACGGATGAGTCGCCGTGCTGCGTCGAGCATTACCCGCACCTGCTTGGCGATGCGGGTGCGCGAACGCTGGACAGCTGCCGAGCGATCGACCGCGCGCTCCACCCACGATTCGCGCCCGACGCTGGCGCTCGTCATACGACCAGCCGCACTGTGCGCGGATCAATTTCCATGGCAAGACCCACGGCAACTCCTGAAACCCCGAGTGACAGTAGAACTCTATTCTTCTAGAACCAACAAGACAACTATCAAAAGGCTTCCGCGCTGTAGACAACGGCCCCGCCGAAATGTGGTGAGGAATGGCATGCCAGACCGATAGTCGCGCCTTCGCGCTGACGTTCACCGGCTCGCCGTGCCAACTGCAGGTAGCACTCGAGCATTTGTGGGATTCCGTGCATGCGCCCGTTGCCGAGCGCGCCACCACCCGAGAGCGCTGGTATCCCGCCTGGGCAATCACTGTCGATGCCGCCAAACTCGACGAACCGATGCGCCTCACCGCGCGGGCAGAGTCCGAGAACCTCCAGCCATAGCCAGACGAATAGCGAGAAGCCGTCGTAGACCTGCGGTAGATCGACCTCCCCGACCGAGACGCCAGCGTGCGCCCAGAGCCGCCGAGCGGTCTCGGCGCCCACCTCGACGATGTCGTCCAGCGGCCAGTGCAACGGCAGACGCCGCCGGGTCGGCGTACCCGCGGCATAACCGGCGATGTAAACCGGACGGTGCGGCAAGTCCTTCGCGCGTTCGGCGGAGGTGAGCACGAACGCAGCCACACCGTCGACTGGAATGTCGCAATCGTAGCGACAAACGGGGTCGAACAACATTGGCGCAGAAAGATACTCGCCTACGGTAAGCGGCCGGTCGTGCCAAAACGACCAAGGGATCCGCGCGCCGTTCTTGCGCGCCTCGACGACCACGGCCGCCATCGATTCCCGGCTCGCGCCGAAGCGCTGCAGATATTCGTTGTGCGGCAACGCAATCATGGCCAGCGGCCCAAAGAAGCCCTGGGGTGCCGTCCATTGCTGCAGCCCCCGGGCCTCGCGCATGGGGTTGGCGTGATACCGCCCGGCGGGATTGTGCAGGGCGCGGTGGAACACCACATAATCGGCAGCACCAGTGGCTACCGCGTTGACGGCGATGGCCATCGACCCAGTGATCTGGCCGATGCCATCGAAGCCGGCAACATAACGCGGAGTGGCGCCCAGGTGCTGGGACAGCCATGCGGACGAGACGATGCTGACGCCGTCTTCGGCGGCTTGGCCTCCCGCGCTCGGCAACAAGCTCGAGCTCACGAACCCGTCGATCTGCTCAAGGCGCAAACCGGCGTCGGCGATGGCGGCGCGCGCGGTGTCGACCGCCAACGCACCCAGCGGCTGACCGGCGCGGCGAGTCACCTGGCTGTGCGCATAGCCGACGACGGCGACCTTGTTGCTCGCCGCGAATCTGGCGCTCACAGTAGCTCGAAGGCGGGAACAGCCACGCCCGGGGCGAGGTCCTCGAATCCGAGGATAACGGCAGCACCAATGTGCAGGTCTGCATCGACGCCGTCGAGCAGGCGGCCGATCATCCGGAGATCTTTCTGCTCAACGAGCTCCACGTCGACGAGGACGAATGGCAGGTCATCTCCGAACCCCGGCAGAAACGCCTGCCGCGCCACCGTCCATGACCGCACCGTGCCGCGGCCGCTGACCGGAGTGAATTCGAACCTCGGATCACTGGTGTGGCAATGCGGGCAGACCGCGTCGGGGGGCATCGTGAACTGACCGCACTGCGCACAGCGCGCCACGGTCAGGACGTGCTCGGCCGCAGCGGACCAGAACGGCGCCGACGACTCATCGGGGACCGGAACCGGCCGCTCGGTCACGGAATTACCCCGTCCTGCATCATCTTCGATATTGCGTCCCAGTCGTAGCCGAGTTCCTGCAGCAGCGCCTCAGTGTGCTCCCCGTGCTCAGGTGCACGACGCAACGGTGCCGCCTGTTCGTCGAGTTGCACCGGCACCGCGGGCAGCCGATAGGTCTGGCCTTCATCGAGCCTGACCTCGCCGACGTAGCCGTTGGCGATGACCTGCGGATCCTCGATCACCTCCGCTACGGATTGCACAGGCGCCCAGGGTGCATCGAGTTTCGCCAGCAACTCTTTCCACTCCACAAGCGTGCGGCGAGCGAACACCGAATCCAATTCGGCCACGCAGGCATCACCATTAGCTCGCCGCGCGGCCAAATCGACAAAGCGGGGGTCTTCGATGAGGTCTTCGCGGCCGACAACTCGGCAGAACTCCGCCCAGTAGCGGTCACCTTGCAGGAACATCAGTTGGATATGACGGCCGTCCTTGGTCCGATAATTGCCGGTGAGCGGATTTACCTGTGGCCCGCGCCCACTCACCGGCCCGGCCTCACCGCCGTTGAGCACCGCCAGCAAGTCGGAAGACAGCGTCCACATCGCGGTGGCCAGCAGGGACACGTCGACCACCGAACCAACGCCCGTTTTCGTTCGCTTGAGCAGCGCAGTTGCGATGCCGAAAGCCAGTGCCATAGCGGCGTTTCGGTCGCCGATCGCGCCGCGCTGACTGATCGGGTACTCACGGTCGGGCGGAGTAAGTATGTGTCCCACTCCGCCGCGCGCCCAGAACGCCGAGCTGTCGTAGCCAGGCTGGTTGGCATCCGGGCCGCGTACTCCGAAGCCATGACCGCGCGCGTAGACAAGACTGGGATACCGGTCGCGCAACGCCTCCGCGCCAAGGCCCAGCCGGCTCAACGCGCCCGGGCGTAAGCTGGTGAGGAACACGTCCGCGGAGGCGAGCAATTCATGGAGCACAGTCAATCCGGTTTCATGATGCAGATTGATCGCGATCGAACGCTTGCCCCGATTAGCCAGAGCCATCGACAAGTTGACGCCGTCGCGGTCGGTGCCGATACCCTGTGTTGCCAGCCCTCGATAGGGGTCTCCCTCGATGCGCTCAATGCGGATGACGTCGGCGCCCCAGTCGGCCAGCAGCGCACCGGCCACCGGCACGAACACCCATTGCGCCAACTCGACGACGCGCAGCCCGTCAAAAGCGTTCGAAGAGTCTGGGTCCATCTGATGCCTCCTTCTCTACTCGTGCAGCCCCGACAGCGCATCGTGATCAGCGACTGCCGTGCCGGTCCGATGCAGCAAGGTGGCGATCACATCAGGCTGCACTTTGGTGGTGATTCCCCACAGAAAGAACCCATGGACCATGCCCAAACCGATTGCGCGCCAAGCTTCGTCCCATGACGGTGCCGCGATGCCGTGTGCAGCGAGGCGATCCAGGTAATGGCGCAACAGATCGCGCTCGGTGCGTCGGCGCTCCTCGACGGTCAGTGTCGAAGCGAGATGATAACCGACGTCGAGGTACCACTTGCCGCGCTGGACGAGCTGCCAGTCCAACATTGACGGGATCTGGGCGGAATCGAGAAATACGTTGCCTACGTGGGCATCGCCGTGGATGACGCACCACTGCTTGGCCGCCATCTCTGCGCCGGTCGGCACGATCAAGCGGCGATAGGCCTTCACCAGCCGCACCGCGTCCCTTACCTCAGCGGGGATCCCTTGCCCGTTCGGTCCTTCGAAGTTGCGGGCGATCGTGGCGATCGTGGTCGACTGACCCCATATCTCGAGCACGCGACCGAGACGTGGTCCCAACCACGCGACATCGGCATAGCGAAGCGCGGCCCATGTCTTAGCGTGCAGCCGGGCCAGCTCGGCCAGCGTCTCGGCCGTTTGGGCGGCCGTGTACGGACTATTGCCGTCGAGAAAAGTACCTCCCTGCGACACGACGTCTTCGGTGATAACTACACCGTGCTGGGTATCCGGATCGATGTCTGCGTACACACTGCGCAGCGTGCGCACCCCACTCGTGGCGGCGATGTCTCGGTAGAAATACGCTTCGGGGGCCCCGACATAGCGTGCCGTCCGGCCAATTTCGTTGAAGTAGCCTTTTACGCACAGGGCCGGCGAGAGGTCTTCAGGAACACCGCCGGCGCACTCGATGGTAAATCTCGCATTGGTAGAGATCCGGTCCACGATCGGGCCGGGTACCACCGCACGTATTTCGATGCCGGGAAACCGCGGTTGCAGCGCGGTGGTGAGCCACTGCGGGGACAGCGCCTGTTCGAGGCTGTGCGGGATGGGCGCCCTCGACACGGTCATGTCGTTGCGGCCCCGTCTGGCAACAAGACTGGACTGAACGCTGCGTGCGCCTTTGCGGTCTGAACTTCCAGGAGTGCAGCACGGTCGTCTTCTAGAAGAAAGCCCGCTTGGATGGTCGAGTCCAGGCTGATCGTGAACTCGGCGAGGTAGGTCTGGACGTCGCCATACCGGCTGGCGAGCACCTCATAAGGCAAGGTCGTCTCCCGGCCGGCGAGCATGCATAGTGGTCCTGGTGTCGAGTGAGCCGCATAGCTTGCGAGCGGCGCGTCCAGGAACGGTGACAGCACACCCCCGATCGCATTGCCGAACCGGTCAACCCGCGCCTCGGCCACCACGTCATCGATTCGCAGGACAATGCGTGGCGCCTTCGGCGGCGTGATGTCGTTCTCGACCCAACGGAATAGCAGGTGCAACGCGGCCCTTAGGAACGCCGACACCGGAAAGGTCGAACCGTTCCCGTCACAGCCGACGATCTTGGCCGCATGGGGTGCACCGGCGACTTCGTACGACCGGAAACGATCTTCTGCGGAGTCGGCATCCTCTCGGCGCACCGACGCGGCGCCGGGGTTTACGAACTCTTCGAAGCTGAATCCTTCGACATCGCTTTGCGGTTGGACTTCAATGACCGGAACCCCGGCCGGCGGCATTGGGGCGTACTCGAATCGGGGCAGGCCTTCCCCAACGGCGATCGGGGTCAGACTTGCCGCGTGGGAGGCGGGAAAGTAGCCGTCGTAAACGGGACAATCGTCGGTGGTGCGGGTCAGCGCGCCGAACGTCGCCGCGAAAGTTGCGGTGTCAACCGCACTTTGCGAGTAACCGCCGAGGTAGACGCGCCGGACCACAAGGTGGAGCAGCGGGCAGTGCTCACCGCCCTGCTTGACCAACGCGCCGATCGCCCGCAACAGGTCCCACACAAGGTCGTTCGAGGGAATTTCGATGTCGGCATAGCGTGCCGGGTCGCGGCGCCGGAGTTCTCCTGCCGACCAAGCGCGCACACTGATTCCGATCCAGGCGTCGCCCTGTGCTTGCAGCATCGCGCCGACGTGTAACCAGAGTGCATCCCGGTCGACACCGTAGGTCGTGTTGAACGGCTCGATGACGACGCGCCCACTGAACCGCGCCGGGTGTTTTGGAAAACGGGTCAGGACTCGGGTGACGTAGCGATGCCCGCTGCTGACGACGCTGGCGGGCCCGGTGGCGGGTCCCGCGTAACAGCTAGCTGTGCCTGAGAGCAGGTACTCCGCCTCTGTGTATTCGGGCGAGAGCTCGGGCGCGTCGTCGTCGAACTCAGACGATCGCGGGGGCACAGCACTCGTCTCCGGCCTTCCCGAGCCGGCCGGTATAGGTAGCAACGTCTCCTGTGCCATTGGGAATCAATGTGTTTCGTGCTGAGCGAGGCCCATCCGCTCGCCGGCCCGCCCCATCGCATCCATGCATTGCTGCAGTGCGAAGGCGGGATTGAGCTCGAGCGCCTTAGTGGGTTCCGGATAGATCAGGATGTGGCCGGCCGGGAAGAAGTACACCTCGCCAGCACTTGCCTCCTCGTCCACCCAGTCGGTGTTCGGATAGGTCGCGCGGATTGATCCTTCGAAGATGTATCCGTAGTGCGGGCAAGTGCACACCCCACCGGGGAGCCCGCCCAGTTGGTAGAGCTCCGTGCAATCCAGCGGCCCGGTTGTCGTGTACCCGACCTCCATGTCTCCCCACTGCACTGAACGGAAATTGTCCCCGGCCATCGGCCAGCGCCCCGCTCCGCAGCTGGGTAGTTCGTCCGGTTTCGCGTGCGGCATGGCTATTCCCCATTCCGTCGAGGCGTTCGTTCTCGGAGAATCATCGTGCCGTGCCGCCCAGGGCGGTTAGACAGAATTCCCACAGGCGATCTGTTGCGTCAGTCGCCAGCGGTGCGTATGCGTGGTAGTGGTACACGGACCGAACCAGTTCGGCAATGAACCAGGCAGCCCATTCCGGGTCGGCGGGCGCCAGCAGTCCGGCCTTTACTCCGGCCTTGATCTCCTTGAGCAATAGGTCGACAAACGGCTTCTCGGCCGTCGCGAGCTCATCGGGGAATATACGGTGCAGCCGCCAGTGTGTTGACACAATGAATTTGGCGGTGCCACCGTCGCCTTCTTCGGCGTCGGGCACCTCCATGACCGCGGTGACGTAGAAGCGCAGCCGCGCGACCGGATCGGGCAACTCCTCGGCGGCAGCCGCCCAGCGGGCACACGCATCGGTCATCGAATCGGCGATCACGGCCAGCAGCAGCTCATCCTTGCTGGGGAAGTAGCGGTAGAACGTCTGCAGTGCAACGCCGGCCTCTTTGGCCAGCTCCTGGGTGGTGAAACCGTCACCCTTTTCCCGAATGAGCCTGCCGGCGGCGTCGAGCATCAACCTCACCTGGTTGGCGATGCGGGCGCGCGACCGCTGTACGGCCGCCGACCGCTCCGTGGCGCGTTCCTCAGCCCATGACACCGAAGGAATGCTAGCGGCTGTCATGTCGGTGAGAGCACGACGACGGGAATCTCGCGGTCGGTGCGTGACTGGTAGACGTCGTAATTGGGCCAGACATCGGTGACGATCTTCCACAGGCGCGGCTTCTCGGCGGCCGACGCGGTGCGCGCGACAACCGTCAGTGTGTCTTCTTTCACCTGGACGGTTGCCTCCGGATTGGCCTGAAGATTCAGGTACCAAATCGGGTGACTCGGCGCGCCACCCATGGAAGCCACCACCAGGTAGTCATCGCCGTCGCGTCCGAAAATGAGTGCTGAGGTGCGTTTTTGGCCCGTGCGGCGACCGGTCGCGGTGAGCAACAGTGTGGGAACGCCGTTCCAGATATACCCGACCTCGCCGCCGGTTTCGCGATACGCGCGAATGTGGTCCTCGCCGAGCAGCAGGAGGTCGGGTTGCGTGTAGTTTGATTCGGGCGGGGTCATCTCAGGTCACCTCAGGCTTTATCGAAGAGCACAGGTATGGCGGTCGCCCCGCGCTCGTACATCCCGACGAAGCGAGGGGGTTCGGCGTCGGGGTCGAGCCGCAGATTGGGCAGCCTGTCGAGCAGCGCCGAGATCGCAATGGTCATCTCGGCTCGGGCCACGTGCATGCCGAGACAGATATGCACGCCCTGCCCGAATCCCAATGACGGCCTATACTTTCGGGTGATGTCGTACTCGTCGGGGCGATCCCACCGGGCGGGATCCCTGTTGGCGGCGCCGATCGCGAGATGTACGACGGATCCAGCGGGGATCTCGATGCCGCCAAGTTCGGTGTCGGCCATGACCCAGCGGGAGAACATCGGATCGGTTGGCAGCCACCGAATCCCCTCCTCGATGGCGGCGCGCAGCAGCTGCGGGTCGGCGCGCACCGCCTCGAGGAGTTCGGGACGCTGCAATAGCGCCGTGATCGTGGTGCCCATCTGTTTCCAGGTGGTGCCCGAGCCCGCACCGAGCAAGAGCAGTACGAAGGAATCGATCTCACGATCGGTGAGCCGGTCCGCAACGCCGTCCTCGTCCGTCAACTCGGCTTGGACGAGAACGCTGATCAGGTCGTCCTTCGGCTCGTCTCGGCGGGCCGCGATGACCGGCTTGAGTATGTCGACCACCTTCTGCGGATCGGTCGCGAGCGCTTGTCGGATATCGAGGGCCTGCTTGACGGGCACCCCAAAACTGCCGGTGATGGTCAGTACGGGGATGGCCGCGCAGAAGTCGACGTTGAGTTCGGCGTGTCCGTCGTGCACGAACCCGTCTATGAGCATGTCGACCGTCTCGGAGATCCAATTGTCGATCCACCACTTGCCATTCGCCGGCAGGAAGGACGGTTGGACAAGTCCGCGATAGCGCTTGTGCTGCTCGCCGCCCATCGAAAGCATGCTGTTGGTCAGGCCCAGCGGACCACCGTCGAGGTCTATGGGCTCCGGGGACGACGCGAACACCTCCGGGTTGCGGTAGGCCGTCATGCAGGAGTCGTAGTCGAATGCCGTGAAATGCGGGCAGTCGGGGTACGGCAGCCCGTGGAAGAACATCGTATCGGTGCAGCCGCTCAGCTCGTGGAGAACGCCGGGCAGGACCGGACCCTCCGCGCGCAACCGGTGCCAAACCGAGTACGGATCTTCCTGGTAGGCGCCACCGCTGTACGCATTGTAGGAGCTGCGCAGGTCGAACAGCTCCCGCAGCCGATTGCGGTCCAGGGCGGGCGCGGTCATCGGGCCACGAACCCGCCGTCGATCGGCAGCGCCACGCCAGTGACGTTGCGCGACGCGTCCGACACCAGATACAGCGCCGCCTCCGCGCAGTCCTCTGCCGTGATGGCGCGGCCCAACGGGTGCTGCCCACCGACGGCTTCGGCAATCGCGGCCTGCTGAACGGCGTCGACTTGTAGTCCACCCGCCGCCATGAAACCGGTCGCGGGCATGGCCGCCGGGCAGATGGCATTGACGCGAATTCCGAAGGGGGCCGCTTCGATCGCGACGGCGCGGGTGAGCTGAAGAACGCCGCCCTTGGTGGCGCCGTAGACCGTTCCGCCCCAACCCACAAGGCCTGCCACCGAAGCGGTGTTGAGGATGACGCCGCCAGAGTTTTGCTTCTTAAACTGCAGCACCGCGTGCTTGCACCCGAGGAACACCCCACCGAGGTTGACCGCGACCAAGCGGTTGAAGTCTTCGAGCGTGTGCTCCTCGAAGATCATGCCTAGCCGCGGTGTCGGTATGCCGACATTGTTGAAAAGGATGTCGAGTGTGCCGTACTGGTCAACCGCGGCCGCGATCATTGCTTGGACCTGCTGCTCGTCCGATACGTCGGTCCCGACGGCGATGGCGGTGCCGCCGCCCGATTCGATCTCGCGCACAGCCTCTTTCGCGTTGTCGAGATTGATGTCGGCCACGACCAGCCGCGCACCCTCTTGCGCGAAGCGTAGGGCAGACACTCGACCCACACCGGAGCCGGCGCCGGTGACGATCGCGCTTTTGCCGTCCAATACGCCGGTCATGGGCTCAGGCTTCTCTCGTTTGGGACGCCAAGACGGGCGGCTCGGCCGGCGTAAACCGGTAAAGCCGTTCGGCGTTTCCTCGCAGCAGCTTGTACTGCACATTCTCCGGCAGGTCCTTGATCACATTGCGCGCCACGCCAATGCAATCGGGCCAGGTCGAGTCCGAATGTGGATAGTCCGTCTCGCACATGATGTTGTCCTCGCCGAGTTCAGCGAGGCTTTTGACCCCGTGGTGGTCCTCGATGAAACAGCCGAAGACGTGACCGCGGAAGGTTTCCCGGATGTCGAGCGTGTCGAGGTCGGCCCCGTTACCGGCGTGACCCATGAACGTGGTCCCACGCTTCACCCAGTACCGCTGCTTGTCGAGCACCTGTTCGGCGCGCTCCAGGAAGTAGGGCATCCAACCGACCTCGCCCTCAGAAAGAGCGATCTTCAGGTTCGGGTAGCGCTGAAACAGCCCGCTGAAGAGCCAGGAAAGCATGGTTCCCGACGTGCGCGAGGCACCCCAGGTGAGGTTCGCCATGAACGGGGCATCCGAGCAGATCTTGGGCAGCGTCGACGACGAGCCGACGTGCATGCTCGCGACGAGCCCGAGTTCGTTGGCCGCCGCCATGACGGGATCCCAGTAGCCGCTGGCGTCGTGAATGGTCGGCAGCCCCAAGGGTTCGGGGTTCTCGGAGAACGCGAAGGCCGTGACGCCCCTAGCCGCCATGCGCTCCATCTCCGTGACGGCGAGGGCCGGATCCCACATGGGGATCAGCATCAGCGGGATGTACCGCCCCGGCGCGACGCCACACCAGTCCTCGACGAGCCAGTCGTTGTAGATCTGGAGACAGTGGAACCCGAATTCCCGGTCGCTGGCCTCCATGAACAGTTGTCCGCAAAACCGTGGCAGGGTCGGAAAGCACAGCGATGCAAGCACACCGGAGCGGTCCATATCCTCCAGACGCGCCTTGGCGTCGTAACAACCTGGCCGCATCTCCGAGTAATTCAGCGGTTCGGGGCTGAACTCCTCTTTGGACTTTCCGACGACAGCGCTCAAGCCCGAGCTTGGCATCCTCTTGCCGTCGTAGACCCAGACGTCCATGCCCGTGTCGTCAACCTCCATGTGCGGCGCGCGGTCTCGGTCCTTGAAGGCAACGCGGTCGACCCACAGATTCGGCGGCTCGAGGATGTGGTCGTCGACAGAGATCAACCAGTCCAAGTTATAGGTCGCGTGTCCGTTGGCTTCTGGGCTCATTTCAACTCCCCGATCGACATGTGCTTGACCTCCTGAAACTCGCGGATGCCGTCCGGGCCTCTTTCCCGACCGAGACCGCTCTGCTTGTAGCCTCCGCTCGGCGCGTACGCGGAGAAGACGGTGGTGTTGACGTTGACCGCGCCGGTGCGCAGCCGGCGGGCCACGTTCACCGCCGCCGCGGCATCGGTCCCATAGACCTGACCGGACAGGCCGTAGACGCTGTCGTTGGCGATCGCGACCGCGTCGTCGACGTCGCGGTAGCCCAGCACGCCGATGATGGGACCGAATATCTCGTCCTGGGCCGCCGGGTTGGCGTTGTTCGGCAGGTCCAAGACGGTGGGCTCGAAGAAGTAACCGCGGTCCAGACCCGCAGGGCGTCCGCCGCCACTGAATACCTTGCCGCCGTGCTCTTCCGCGAGCTTGACGTATTGCTCGCACTTGTCGCGCTGAGCGGCGCTGATGACCGGTCCCATGGTGATCCCGGGGTCGGTGGGCATGCCCACCTTGATCGCCTGGTAGGCCGCACTCACCGCTTCGAGCACCTGCTCTTTCTGATCCTGCGGGACGAGCATGCGGGTGGCGGCCACGCAGGCCTGGCCGGCGGTCGTCGCGATAGCCATGGCCGCGCCCGCAGGCGCGCGTTGCACGGCGTCAGGCAGGTAGATCTGCGCGGACTTGCCGCCGAGTTCCAGCGATACGCGCTTGACGGTCGGCGCAGCCTGTTCGAGGATCTTGCGGCCCGCCGCCGTGGAACCGGTGAAGGACACCATGTCGACCGCGGGGTCGCTGGTGAGCAGCTCGGCGCCGGCGATGCCCGCCTCCACCACCACGCTCAGCACGCCCGGCGGCAGGCCCGCGGCGTCGGCAGCCGCACCGAAGATCAATGACGAGATCGGCGTGAGCGGGCTGGGCCGCAAGATCACCGAATTGCCAGCCATCAGAGCGGGAATGAGCTTCTGGAAGCCCATGATCAGCGCCGCGTTGTAGGGCGTGATGGCAGTGACTACGCCGACCGGTTCGTGGCGACGGATGCTGAGTGCGACCCGGCCGCGGACCAGGTCATCGACGGGAACCGGACTGGCTTCCTCGTGCGACATGGACAGGTAAAGGTCAATGGTCTGACGGGCGATCATGACTCCGGCCGTCAGCTGGGTCATCTCGGCAAAGAACGCAGGCTGGCCGGCCTCCGCGACGAGGGTGGGCACCAGTTCGGCGCGGGCGGCATCGACATGGTCGACGAACGCGGTCAAGATCCGCGCCCGTTCGGCCGGCGGGGTTTCGGACCACACGCCGTCGTCGAAACTGCGGCGCGCCTCGGCGATGGCGCGGCGCACCTCGCCCAGCGGCGTGGCCGTGACGTCCGCGACATGGCTTTCGTCAGCCGGATTTTCGACGCTAACCACGTCGTCACCGGTGATCCAACGGCCCGCTATGTAGGTTCGCTGCTCTGCGAAGATAGTCACCACGCTCCTCTCATTTTTGAGACTCTCGCCCTGGAGGACCGAAAGGCCGCTGCCGGACAACATATTTCTGGACCTTCCCGCTGGCCGTGCGCGGAAAATCCTCTACCTGATGCAGCTCTTCGGGCCACTTCTGCCTGGCCACGCCGGTGCGCTCGAAGTGAGCGCGTACCGCGCTCATCGTCGGCATGGAATGTTCGGGCTTGATCCGCAACACCGCGGCGACGCGTTCGCCGAGCCGCGGATCCGGTGCGGCCACCACGACGGCCTCCGCGACCGCGGGGAGGGCAAGCAAAATCTCCTCGACCTGTAGCGCACTGATGTTCTCTCCGCCGCGAATGATGATGTCGGACTTGCGATCGGTGAGGGTGAGGTAGCCGTCGTCGTCCATGACTCCGATATCGCCGGTGTGGTACCAGCCGTCCGCGTCAAATGCCCGTTCAGTTAGCGCCGGGTCGGTGTAACCGAGACACAAATCCGGTCCACGACTGAGGATTTCGCCGTCGTCGGCCAACCGGATCTCCACGCCCGGCCGCGCCTCGCCGTCGGTGAAGAGACGCTTGTCTTCCGGCGCAGTCCAATGTGAGCCGGTGATCGACGGGTGTTCGCTGCTGCCATAGGAGCGGTGGACGAGGATGCCGAGGTCGGCCAGTCGCCGCGTGACCGCGGCTGGAACGGTCGATCCCCCGAGGCCGAGGTACTTGATGTACTGGAGGTGGTCTTCGGTGAATCGCGGGTGGTCGAGCAGGCTGGTGACGAAATAGGGAGGCCCCCCTCCGAGCGCGACGCCGTCGCTTTCCATCAGATCGATCGCGCGGTCGGGGTCCCAGACATCGCACAGGTCGATCGGTGCCCCCTCGATGACCGGGATGAGGAACGCGCCGAGCATGCCGATGAAGTGCCCGACCGGCAGCGCGGTGAGTAGCCTGCCGCGACCGGGTGGGTAATTCTCTAACAGCTGGCGCGTCTCGAAGCCCAGCGACTGGTGGCTGTGGATGACGCCCTTAGGGTCGCTGGTGGTGCCGGACGTGAAGGCGATCAGGGTCGGCGTCGCGGGGTCGGCCGGCAGCGTGCCTTGCATCGGCTCGTCTTCCAGCAACGCGTCGAAGCCCGGGCCGACCAGCGCAACGATGGGGACGTCGGCGCTGACCTTCGGGTCGTGGGCCATTCGTCCGAAGTTCTCGGCGGTGATGAAGACGCGCGGCTTGACCCGCGACAGGATGAAGCCCACTTCCTTCGGACCGTAGAAGTGGACGATCGGGACAATCACCGCACCCAGGAATGCCGACGCCCAGAATGTCGCCGCCGCCTCAACCCAGTTCGGAAGTTGAAAAGCCACCACATCCCCCGGGCCGACGCCTCGGGCCCGTAACCCCGCCGCCAGCCTGCGGGCAAGCAGTTCGACGTCACCGACGGTGCCGTCGAAAGGCCGCTGGGCGGAATGCACTCGAAAAGTGACGTGCGAATTGTCTGTGAGGCCCCGGGCTAGCAGCTCCCCGAGGGTGTCCGACGTCCACCAGCCCTGGTCTACGTAGCGCTTCGCCAACTCTGGCGGAACGTGACGGACGTGTAGGTCGGTCACACGGCTCCTCTGACGATGTTTCGACTATGGCCACGGTAGAACATTATTCTTGTTCTCTCAACAGTGATAACACCGGAGAAAGCAGTCTTGTAGTTTGCTCTGCACGAATGTATCGTTCCCACCGTTACTGACATGAGATTCGTATCACACCCGGTTGGCGATTTAAATACCTGCGATCTGGATAGCGAAATGCGAGCTGAAAAACACGTGGGCGCGTAAGTGATCGGAAGTCTCCCGCCTGCACCGGCACGGATGCTGCCGGCGGGTGCCGCGCCGACCGGTCGCCACGGCGGCTCGCGTCGCGCATATGCCCGCCCGCTCGCAGGGCTGGCAACTGTGGTGATCATCGCGGGAATCATCAACCTTGCTGCAGTTCAGTTCCGCGGCGGTTTCACCGAAAGCGTTCCGGTAACCGTGATTTCCGATCGCGCGGGTCTGGTGATGAACCCCGGCGCCAAGGTCAAGCTGCATGGCGCACCGGTCGGCGCCGTCACTTCCATCGAGGACACACCCAACGGGCAGGCCGCCATTCACCTGGCTATCGATCCCACGCGGCTGCACCTGATTCCGGCGAATATTCTCGTCAGTATCGTCGCGACGACGGCATTCGGCGCCAAATTCGTCCAACTGATTCCGCCCAACCACCCGTCAGCGCAGAGCGTGCGTGCGGGGCAGGTTCTCGACGCCGACCACGTCACCGTCGAGAGCAACACCATCTTCCGGCAACTCACGTCGGTGCTGTCGAAGATCAACCCAGCCAAACTCAACGAGACTCTAGGGGCGATCGCCAAGGCTCTCAGCGGGCGAGGTGAGCGATTCGGGCAAACGCTGCGCGACCTGAATGCCTTTCTCGCCAAGATCGAGCCGAGCCTGCCGAATCTGAGCCACGACATCGACGCCGCCGCCGAGGTGACCAACGCCTACGCCGACGCGGCCCCTGACTTGATCACGACGGTAAGCAACACGACGCAAATAAGCCAAACCATCGTCGACGAACAACACGACCTCGACATGCTGCTGATCAGCACGATCGGTCTGGCCGACCTCGGTACAGACGTGCTGGGCAGCAACAGCCAAGCGCTCACAGACGTGATGCACCTGCTGGTGCCGACGACTGACCTGACCAACGAGTATCACCCGGCCCTGACCTGCTCGCTGAAAGGTATGTTCCAGCTAGCCAAACAGCCCAACGGCAACCTCCCCGGGCTTGAAGTGCTCGGCGCGATAAGCCTGGGCGCCGAGCGCTACCGCTATCCGCACGACCTACCAAAGGTAGCCGCCAGTGGCGGTCCACAGTGCGAACACGAATTGCCGCTGCAGTTCAACACATTCCCGCCCTTCGACGTTACCGATGTCGGCTCCAACCCATGGAAGTACGGAAACCCGACGAACCTCTTGAACTCCGACGCTCTCAAGCAATTTCTCTACGGGCCCATCGATGGGCCGCCCCGCAACTCCGCTCAGATGGGACAACCAGGTTGATCGGCGCAGGGAGGACCACCTGGGGGACGCTCGTTAAGGTCGGCACCTTCGCCGTCATAATGCTGACGCTGACAGGTTTCTTATTTGTTGTATTCGGTGGGTTTCGCGCCAGCTCGACACATGATTACTCAGCGACATTCGCCGACGCCTCACAGCTCAAAACGGGAGACTCGGTGCGCGTAGCCGGCATTCGCGTGGGCACGGTCAGCTCGGTGTCGCTGCAGCCGGACAATACGGTCCTGGTGGAGTTCGACGCCGACCGTGACATCGTCCTCACGACGGGGACCAAGGTGGCCGTCCGCTTCCTCAACCTCGTCGGTGATCGATTCCTGGAACTCGTCATCGGACCGGGATCGACGAGGATACTGCCCCCGCGATCGCATATTCCGGCGGACCAAACGTCGCCTGCGCTGGACCTTGATCTGCTACTTGGCGGCCTTAAACCCGTTATCCGAGGCCTGAATCCACGCGACGTCAACGCGCTGTCGGCGGCGCTGCTAAAGGTATTTCAGGGTCAAGGGCAGCCCCTTCAGTCACTGCTATCGAAAACATCATCGTTCGCCAACGACGTCGCAAACAAAAATGAGGCCATCGAAAAGCTGATCGACAACCTCAACACAGTGGTGGAAACCCTTGCCAAAGACGGCAATCAGTTTTCCGGCGCGCTTGATCGCCTGCAGCGTCTGATAAGCGAACTCTCCAAAGACCGCGACCCGATCGGCGATGCCATCCAAGCGCTCGACAACGGCACCGCATCGGTTGCCGACCTACTGAGCGCCGCACGCGCTCCGCTGGCCGGAACGGTCGACCAGCTGAATCGCCTGGCGCCCTTGCTCGATAATGGCAAGGGAATGCTCGACGATGCCTTGCAGCGAGCGCCCCACAACTTCCGCAAACTCGCGCGGACGGGTGCCTACGGCAGCTTCGTCAACTACTACATCTGCAGTGTGAGCTTCCGCGTCACCGATATGCAGAACCGCACCGCGGTCTTTCCTTGGTTCAAACAGACCGAAGGAAGGTGTGGGGAGCCCTAATGCTGAAATACCGTGGCGCCCAACTTATTCGACCAGGATTTATCGGTGTCGTTCTAGCCTTAATGATCATTTCCGTGGGGCTGGCACCCGAGAAGCTGATCTCATGGGCGACGACCGTCCGCTACCAGGCGTTTTTCTCCGAAGCCGGCGGCATCGCTGCGGGCGCCAAGGTGTTGGTGTCGGGTGTGAAGGTCGGCACGGTGTCCGACGTCGCGTTACGCGACGGCGATGCTCTGGTGACATTCCAGGTCAAGGGCAAGTTGCGGCTAGGAAGGGAGACCACCGCACACATCCGCACCGGTTCGCTGCTTGGCGCTAGAATTCTCACACTGGAGCCGGCGGGCCCCGGAAGGATGCATCCGTCCGACGTCATACCGCTGTCCAGGACGTCGTCCCCTTATTCGCTGACCGAAGCCGTCTCCGATCTGACCAGCGATCTCGCCGGGACCAGCACCGACACCCTCAACCAATCGCTGAACGCCCTTTCGGCGACGCTCGACCGGATCGCACCGGAACTGGGTCCGGCGTTCGACGGCGTAGCCCGTCTGTCGCAGGGCCTCAACAGCCGTAGCGAATCGCTCAACGCCCTACTCAAGAGCGCCAGGGATGTCACTGGAATCATTTCGCAGCGCACCCAACAGGTCAACACCCTGATCCTCGACGGGAATGATCTCCTCGGCGTGCTGGTGCAGCGGCGCGACGCGATCACCCAGTTGCTGGCCAACACATCTGTCGTCGCCAGACAGCTGTCCGGTCTGGTAGCCGACAACCAGAGTAAGCTCGCGCCGACACTGGACAGATTGAATTCCGTCGCAGCAGTTCTGGAGAAGAACCGCGACAACATCTCCAAGGCGTTGCCAGGGCTGAAGAAATTTGAGATCACCTCGGGTGAGACCGTCGCCAACGGCAACTACTACAACGCCTATGTGCCCAATATTTCGCTGCCCGAAACGGCCCAACCATTTCTCGACTACTACTTCGGCTTCCGCCGTGGAGACCCGAACATGCCACGAGCGTTGTTCCCATGGCCACACAACGGCATTCCGGGGGGCTCACGGTGATCGGCAAGAAACGGCTCGCAGCGGTGACGACAGTGGCTTTGGTGGGATTGATTGTGGCCGCCGCGGGGCTGATCGTCCGCGAGAAGTTCTTTCGTCCGACGCGGCTCACCGCCTATTTCGTCTCGGCCACCGGCATTTACCCAGGCGATGAGCTGAGAGTCTCCGGCGTCAAGGTCGGCACCGTATCGTCCATCCAGCCGCTGCCCAGCCAAGCCAAGCTGGTGTTGGAGATCGACCGCGACGTGCCGATCCCCGCCGACGCCAAGGCGGTGATTGTTTCCCAGAACCTAGTCTCGGCTCGTTACGTCCAGCTCACACCGGGCTATCGCAAGAGCGGACCGACCATGGGTGACGGAGCAGTGATCCCACTCGAGCGGACCGCCGTGCCTGTGGAGTGGGACGAGGTCGTCTCCCAACTAACCCGACTGGCAACAGATTTAGGCCCAAGCAGCGCGGTGTCGTCGACGTCGGTCAGTCGATTCATTGAAAGCGCCGCCGGCGCGTTGGACGGTAATGGCGCAAAGCTGCGGCAAACACTGGCGCAGCTGTCCGGACTCGGCCGCATCCTGGCCAATGGCAGCGGCAACATCGTGGACATCATCAAGAATCTGCAAAACTTCGTCACCACGCTTCGCGACAGCCGGCAACAGATCGTGCAGTTCGAAGATCGGCTCGCAACCCTGAGCAGTGTCCTCAACGACAGCCGATCCGACCTTGATGCTGCCCTGTCGGATCTGTCGGTTGCGCTCGGACAGGTGAAGGGATTCGTCGCCGAAAATCGGGACAAGACCGCCGAACAGCTGCAGCGACTAGCCCATGTCACACAGACGCTAGCCGATCAGCGGATGGACGTCGAGAACATTTTGCACGGTGCACCCACCGCGTTTGCGAATGGTTACAGCATTTATAACCCGAACGTTCCCGGCGCCATCGGGAGCTTCATCATCAACAACTTCTCCAATCCGGTGCAGTTCCTCTGCTCCGCGATCGGGGGGCTCGAAAATGTCACCGCTGGCGAGACCGGAAAACTGTGCGGCGAATACGCGAGTCCGGGACTGCGACAGTTCAACTTCAACTACATGCCCATTCCGTTCAGCCCGGTCCTGCAGCGCAGCGTGACTCCGGACAAGCTCATCTACTCCGAGCCTCGTCTTGCACCCGGTGCTGAGGGCCCAGGCCCGCAGGCGCCCGAGATTCCGCCGGCGGTATCGGCCTACACGGGCCTGGGTGAATCAGCGCCGAAGAACCTGCAGCAGATGCTGCTGCCCGCTGAAAGTCCGCCGGCACCATCCGATCAGCAGCCGTCGCCGCCTGGCCAAGGAACCCCACCATGAGCGCACGCCGAGCACTTTCCGTCATTTCCTGCGTCGTGACCTTTTCATGCGTCAGTGGTTGTTCCTTCCAAGGAATCAATTCGCTACCGTTGCCCGGCGCGGTTGGCCGCGGGCCGGGCGCCAGCATTTATCACGTCGAGATCGCGAATATCGATACACTCGAATCCAATTCGCCCGTGATGATGGCTGACGTCGTGGTGGGAAGCGTTGGCCGGATGCGGGTCAGGGAAGGCCACGCCGACGTCGAGGTGTCTGTCAAACCCGATGTCGTCGTGCCCGCCAACGCGGTCGCCACCGTCGGGCAGACCAGCCTCTTGGGTTCGATGCATGTCGAGCTGAATCCCCCACTCGGCCAGCATCCAACCGGGCGACTCGAGCCCGGCGCCACGATCCCGCTGGACAGATCGTATACATATCCGTCCACCGAGGAGACGCTGTCGTCGCTTTCAGTGGTGCTCAATTCCGGCGGGCTGGGACAAATCGGCGACATCGTGCACAACTTCAGTGCCGCATTGTCCGGCAACGAGAACGAGGTCCGCGAATTATTGACGCGACTCGACAATTTCGTCGGCGTGCTGGATCGCGAGCGCGAGCGGATCATTGGGTCCATCGAGTCGTTGAACCGTCTCGCCAGCACGTTCGCATCACAACGCGACGTGATATCGCAAGCGCTGCAAAAGATACCTCCCGCGCTGGACGTGCTGATCCGTGAACGGCCGCGCATCACCCTGGCCCTGGATAAACTTCGCGTCTTCAGTAACACCGCTACCCGGCTCGTCAACGATACGCAGGCCGATCTTGTGAAAAACCTGCAGAACCTTGAGCCGACGGTTCGCGCATTGGCCGACGTGGGGCCAGATCTCAGCACCATCCTTGGATACCTGCCGACGTTCCCGTTTACCCAGAACTTCCTTGATCGGGCAATCCGGGGAGACTATTTCAATGTCTTCGCAGTCGCCGATTTGACGGCGCCACGCCTCAAGAGATCGCTGCTCCTCGGCACCCGCTGGGGCGACCCGAACACAACACTCGTGCCCGCTCCGGGCGATCCCGCATACCTGAACTACACCTACAGCCCATCGAGCCTGGGCCTGCCACCACCGCCCCCGGCTGCCGGTCCCGCGCCGGCAGGTGCGCCGGCGGGTGCGCCTGCCGGCGCGGGACCGGCAGGTGCGCCGGCGGGTGCGCCGGCTCCCATGGCGCCTGACATGAGTGCCGTTGCACCAGTTGATCAGCCGTCAGGTCCCGGTGGCCGCTGATGCTGACACGCTTTGTCCGTATTCAGCTGACGATCTTCACGATCGCAGGGCTTATCGGTATGTCGGCGATGGTGTTCGAGTACATGCAGGTCCCGACGTTACTCGGGGTCGGCCGGCTCACTGTGAAGTTGGAGCTACCCAGCACCGGCGGGCTCTATCGGTTCAGCAATGTCACCTACCGAGGTGTGCAAATCGGCAAGGTGACCGCGGTGGGTCCCACAGAAACCGGTGCGGAAGCCACGTTGTCGATTGACAGGTCGCCGAAGATTCCCGCGGACCTGCAAGCCTCGGTGCACAGTATGTCGGCTGTCGGCGAGCAATACATTGATTTGGTTCCTCGCTCGCAGTCATCGCCTTACCTGCGGGATGGGTCGGTGATCGCTCTGCGCGACACAGAGATTCCGCAGCCGGTGGGACCGATGCTGGATCGGCTCAGCGCGATGGTCAACAGCATCCCCTCGGACAAGCTCACCAGGTTGCTTGACGAGTCATTCAAGGCGTTCAACGGCTCCGGCTACGACTTCGGATCTCTACTCGACTCGGCATCGAAGATATCGCACGACGCCAACGACACCGCCGACCATACCCGCGCCCTGGTCAACGATTCTGAACCGCTACTCGACTCGCAAGTCGAATCTGCCGACGCAATCCGGCTGTGGGCACCCAGCCTTGCCGGTCTCACCGGTCAGTTGGTGGCCGACGACCCGCAGTTTCGTAAGGTGCTCCGCACCGGACCTGGCTTCGAGCAGGAAGTTTCACGGCTGCTCAACCAGGTCAAGCCGACGCTGCCGGTGTTGCTGGCGAACCTGACGACAATCGGTCAAATCGCCGTGACCTACCATCCGTCGCTCGAGCAACTCCTAGTGCTGCTCCCACCCTACGTCGCATCCACCAGTTCCTACGGCGTCCTCAACAACCCGACCGGCCTTGCGGTCGGTGGATTCGCTCTGACAATCGCCGATCCCCCGGCGTGCACGGTGGGATTCCTGCCGCCGTCGCAGTGGCGGTCGCCAGCCGACACGAGCGAGATGGACACCCCCGACGGTCTCTATTGCAAACTTCCGCAGGATTCGCCAATCGCCGTACGTGGCGCCCGCAACTATCCCTGCATGGGCCACCCCGGAAAACGTGCACCGACCGTCGAGATATGCAATAGCGACAAACCCTTTGAGCCGCTTGCACAGCGCCAGCACGCGCTGGGCCCGTACCCGCTGGATCCGAATCTGATTTCCCAGGGTGTGCCGCCGGATGACCGGGTCACGTATCGCGACAATATCTTCGGCCCGGTTGAGGGAACGCCTCCACAGCAACAGCTTCCGGGGTCTCCTCCTGCCGCACCGCCACCCCCAGGCCCGCTACCGGCTCCGGCGCCGACCGAACTTCCGCCGCCAGCCGGTACCGACCTTCCTCCGGCAGAGCCAAACGCATTCAATCCCAAAGGCTCCCGCGTGGCACCGTCGGTCGCGATACTGCATTACGACCCCCGCACAGGACGGTACGTCACACCAGACGGTCATCTCTACCGGCAGTCCGATCTGGTTCATACGGCGCCCAAGACATGGAAGGACATGCTCCTCATATCGAGCTGAAGTTCAAACCCGGCATTCCAACTATCAGGACCGACACACCACTCCCGGCATGCGGCCTGGTCGTTTCAAGAACGGTTCGAAGTAGGTCAGGCTCCGCCCAATGGCCCCGGATCTGCTCCGGGAAGACCCAATTCGGCAAGTATTGCGGCAGTGTGCTCACCGAGCGCAGGCACGGCGCCCATCGGTGGATCGTATCCGGAAATGATGGGTGGTGGCAGGAGCGAATCCACCGGGCCGTTTGGCGACTCCACCGGACGCCAGCGCTGCCGCTCGACAAGCTGAGGATGGGCGACCACCTCGGTTGGCCGGTTCAACCGGGCATTGCCGATGCCGGCTTCGTCGGCGAGCATCTGGACGTCGGCCAGGGTGCGACCCGCGCACCACGCCGCGATTGCTGCGTCGACTTCGTCCCGGTGAGCGACGCGGTCGGCGTTGGTGCCGAATCGCTCATCATCAGCCAGGTCGTCGCGGCCCAACACGGTGCGGGCCAGCCGCTGCCACTCCTTGTCATTCGTGGTTCCGAGCACCGCGATCTGTCCATCTAAGGTGGGGTACGCGCCGTAGGGCGCAACGGCCGGCGAGCTCATCCCCAGCGGCTGCTGATCTATTCCCGCGTGCCGGGCGAAGTGGAGCTGATAACCCATGACGTCGGCCATGGTGTCAAAGAGGCTCACCTGGACCGAGGGCGGATGTTTCAAACCGTGAATACCCTTGGCGCACAACAATGCCATCACCGATAGCGCCGCATAAAGCCTGGAACACACATCGGCCACGGGTGGACCCGGCTTCGCCGGTGCTCCCGCCGTACCCGTGACGGCACAGCACCCCGACTCCGCCTGCACCAGAAGGTCATACGCCCGCTTGTGGGATATTGGGCCACCCTTGCCGTAGCCGTCGATCTCGACGGCAATGACGTTCGGATGCCTCTGCGCCATGTCATCAGGCGAAATACTCAGTCTGGCCGTCGATCCGGGCGCCAAATTGGAAACCAGCACGTCACAGCGATCCAGCAGACGATGCAGGGTGTCGATCCCAACCTCGGACTTCAGGTCCAGAGTGAGTGATTCCTTGCCACGATTGACCCAGACGAAGTGCGCCCCAAGACCGTTGACCACGGCATCGTAATGCCGGGCGAAGTCTCCCCCGTCAGGATTCTCCACCTTGATCACCCTGGCGCCGAAATCAGCAAGGGTGCGGGTGCACATCGGAGCCGACACCGCCTGTTCCAGCGCGACGACGGTGATGCCGGCAAGCGGAGCCTCTCCGCGGTATTGCTGCGATGCCATGTCGATGCGCTTACTTACGCATTCCGCGGCTGGCGCACAAGCGCCGAGGGTCGTTCTCGTCGAGATCCATGTGTCCCCTCCCGGGTATCTGGCAGCAGGCGACGGTCAGGGCCGCACCGGGCAACTTTGGCACGTGGGCGGCCTACGCCGACGAACCTGAGAATGGTATTATCCATATCCAAGAACGGCACTTGCACACCCACTGGCAATACATACGACTACCAGGCCCGATGACTAATCGCGACGCTTACCGGAAACCCGTTGATTGGCAGCTGAAAAGAATGTTAGATTATCTATCTTATGACGGGGTTTGGCCCACTTTGGCTACGAGTACCGAAGGATGGCTGTCGTGATTGAGCACGCGGACGGAGCGCGCACGCCCCTGATCGATGCCAGCGTGCACATCTTCTTTCCGTCCACCAAAGACTTACGCGCCACGTTGCGTGAGCCGTTCAAGAGTCGCGGCTTCCCCGACTACGAGATGGACTGGTACGGCGCGCCCGGCGGCGAGTACGCACCGAACACCGAGGGACTGGACGGCCAGTATCCCGGTTCGGATCCGGAATTCGTTGCCCACGAGCTGTTTTCGAAGCGTGGGGTCGATGTTGCTATCCTGCACCCGGCGGGCCGCGGCATCATGCCGGACCGGCATCTCGGCACCGCACTGCATGCCGCACACAACGAGATGATGGTGTCGCGCTGGCTGGATTCCGACGAGTTCGGCGACCGATTCCGCGGGACTATCCGGGTAAATCCGGACGACATCGCTGGCGCGCTGCGTGAGATCGACAAGTACAAGGACCATCCGCGCGTGGTGCAGATCGGCGTCCCGCTGCAATCCCGCGAAGTCTATGGCAAACCGCAGTTCTGGCCGCTGTGGGAAGCGGCGGTCGACGCGAACTTGCCGGTGGCCGTACATATCGAAGTCGGTTCGGGCATCGGCTTTACCCCGACGCCGTCCGGGAACACCCACACTTACGAGCAATACGTCAGCTTCATGGCGCTGAACTACCTCTATCACCTGATGAACATGATTGCCGAGGGAGTATTCGAACGGCTGCCCACGCTGAAGTTCGTTTTTGCTGACGGGGCCGCCGACCTGCTGACGCCGTTCATGTGGCGGATGGACTGCTTCGGCCGGCCACACCTGGAGCAAACGCCGTGGGCGCCGAAGATGCCGAGCGACTACCTGCCCGACCACGTGTATTTCGTCCAGGGCAGCCTCGACGGACCCGGCGACGTCGATTTTGCCGGGGAATGGTTCAGCTTCACCGGCAAGGAGGACATGGTGATGTTCGGCTCGAGCTATCCACACTGGCAGTGCGCGGATATTCACAAGCTGCCCAGAGCGCTGTCCGCCGACCAACGCGAGAAGTTGTGCTGGCGTAATGCGGCCGACTTGTACGGGATCGACGTTTCGGTCGACCTGGCTGCCGGATAGTCGCAGAATAGAAGTCTAGGGAGACTGAGGAGGTCAACATGACATTGACTCACACACAGGAACGGGTTCCCGCCGCCGAGCGCATAGCCGTCCGGTGCGTCGACTCGGATGTTCACCCGACGCCCAAACGTGGTGAGCTCACCGAACACATCCCGGAACCGTGGCGCAGCAAATACTTCCTCACTCGCAAAGTGGGCGACCAGATCTACTACGACGCTCCCGACTACGCACACGCGTACGCGATGCGCCTGGACACCTTTCCCGCGAATGGCGAATTCCCCGGCAGCGACCCGGACATGGCGTTAAAGCAGCTGATCATGGAGGCCGGGGCGGATATCTGCATCCTGGAGCCCGCCGCGTACCCGGCGCGCGTACCAGGGGCGCAGCACGCGATGGCGGTCGCCTTGAACGACTGGCAGGCCAACCATTGGCTGGACAGCCACAACAACTGGCACGAGCGCTGGCGCGGGTCGATCTGTGCCGCCATCGAAGACCCGGAAGCGACCGTTCGCGAGATCGAGCGCTGGGCCGGGCATCCGTACATGGCGCAGATCCTGATCAAGGCCGAGCCGCGTCCGTCGTGGGGCGACCCCAAGTACGACCCGATCTGGGCCGCAGCCACCAAGCACGACATCACGGTGAGCTGTCACCTATCCCGCAGCCACTTCGACGAGCTGCCGATGCCGCCGGTTGGATTCCCCAGTTACAACCACGATTTCATGGTGACTTACTCGCTGCTGGCCGCAAACCAGGTGATGAGCCTGATCTTCGACGGCGTCTTCGACCGGTTCCCGACACTGCGGATCGTATTTGTCGAGCACGCCTTCACCTGGATCCTGCCACTGATGTGGCGGATGGACGCGATCTACGAGGCGCGCAAGTCGTGGATGGACATCAAGCGCAAGCCGTCGGAGTACGTCAAGGACCACATCAAGTTCACCACCCAGCCGCTGGACTTCCCGGAGGACAAGACCGAGTTGACCCGCGCGTTGGAGTGGATGGAGTGCGACAAGATCCTGCTGTACTCCTCTGACTACCCGCACTGGACTTTCGACGACCCACGCTGGTTGGTCAAGCACCTCCCTAAGGCCGCCCGCGACGCGGTGATGTACAAAAACGGCATCGCGACCTACCACCTTCC
>PLSK01000070.1 GCA_003165155.1 Mycobacterium sp.
AAGAGTTGTTCGTCGAGGTCTTCCGCCGCCGCGCCGACGAAGGTCTGCAAATGCAGCAACAAGCGCTGCAGTCGCCACAGCCGCTGTGGGCGCTGTGGCGATTCGGTACCGATCCCGCGTTCACCCGCATATCCATGGAATTCATGGCGCTTGCCAATCATCGCAAGGAGATGCGAGCCGAAATCGCTTATTACGCCGAACGTTTCCGCGAGGGAGAACGTGAAGCGGTGACGTCTGCGTTGGAGCGCTACGGTGTGGACAGCCACGATGTGCCGCCGGTGGTATGGGCGGTGCTCATGACCAGCCTGTCGCGGTTTCTGGTGCTCGAGCAGGCAGTCGGCATGTCCAGCGGTCATGCGGAAACCCTAGAACTGGTGGAGAGCTACCTGCGTCGCCTGGAAGGCGAGCCAAAGCCCATCGCGGGAGTTTCGCTGGCCTGGGAGGTTCACCAGGTCCGTAACGAGCAGAGTGCGCCCTTGGGGCCAACCTTGGACACCACGACCTTGCCGTCCACCGACAGGTCGCATTGAATTCCGGCCGGTGTGGCCGGTCCCCTGCCGCTTGTCGCGGTGACCATCGCCCACTGATCCGGGTTCAACAGGTTCACCGGCTGTACCCACGGCGTGCCGGGGCCGACATCAGCATGGACTTGCGGGGTGAATGCATAGTTATTGTGGCTGTAGTCGGAGAACAGCGTCGGGTCCTGATCTTGGTAGAAGATGTCGACGTTGACCGGGCTGGTGGACGTGACGACGTACACGACCTGGTGCCAGACCGGGTCGGCGTGTGCTCGGCCGGTGCTCATTGACAGACCAGCCAGCGCTGCTGAAAATGCCAATAACGTGGCCGAGCCGACGCCCAACAGCCTCTTCATCGTGGTCATGTCGCTCCTCCAGCTGCGCTGCGTGGACCTGCGGTGCGGTTCGTCACCCGCTCTGCGGCCTGCCAGTTGTGCGTCGGCAACCCACAGCCGTGCAACGGATGCTATCGCTTCATCAGGCGAAACGCTCCTGATTACCCGTTTTATCTCGGCGGCCGGATGGCGGGCAAGTGGCCACCACGATGTTGTTGCTCGATCCTCGGGAGAAACGCCGATATTGGCATTCTCCTCGGGGGAGAATAACATCGTCGCCGCGAGCCCAGAGGTTTCGCTGTCGAGTATCGAGCCGAGTATTGGGGTTGCCAAAAATGCCGAACCGAGTTGTGGCCGCGGCCGGTGCGGCGCTGACGGCAGCCGTTCTCAGTGCCTGCAGCGCACTGCCGCAAACCCCCCTCTCCAGCACGGCATCCGTGACGGTCGATGGACACGACGCGAAGATTCAGGTCGTCAAGTGCGTTCAGCTGCAGTGGGACCGGACGATCTACATCGGCGGTGACTTCGCCGGGGCCACGGCCGTCGTCAACCAAAGCGCCCACCCGCTCACTGCGACGTCGGTCCGCATCCAAAATCTGGGCGGGTTCACCGGCATGTACTCGCAAGGCGGCGTAGGGAGCGCCAACGTCAGCCTCAACGGCGACACATTCACGGTCGCCGGTAGCGCCAACGGCTTCAAGGCGGACAAACCCGGCGAACCGGCCACCGCTGACTTCAAAATCGTCGTGACGTGCTGAGCGGCAACCGACCCCGGTAGCCCTTTGGCAGCGCAGATGGCGCAGTCCGGTGGTAGCGCACATTGCGGCCGGGCGGGCAAGAGAATAGTATTCTCGCAAAACGCGAAGGAGGATCTCATGGGGCAGATTTCACATCGGGAAGACGTCCCGTTCCCGCTCTTTGACGCCGATAATCACCTCTACGAGCCGCCGGAAGCGCTGACCAAGTTCCTACCCAAGGCGTACAAGGACTACGTCCAGTACGTGCAGGTCAACGGCCGCACCAAGATTGCGATCCGTGGCCAGATCAGCAACTACATTCCCAACCCGACCTTTGAGGTTGTCGCCCGGCCGGGTGCCTGGGAGGAATACTTCAAGTACGGCAACCCGGACGGCAAGACCAAGCGCGAGCTGTTCGGTGAGCCGATGCGCGCGATCCCGGCGTTCTTCGAGCCCGGTCCGCGACTGGAGAAGATGAACGAGCTGGGCCTGGAGCGCACCCTGATGTTCCCGACATTGGCCAGTCTCCTCGAGGAGCGGCTGTCGGACGACCCCGTTGCGATCCACGTCCTGGTTCATGCGCTGAACCAGTGGCTCGATGAGGTCTGGGGCTTCAACTACCAGAACCGCATCTTCACCACCCCGGTTATCACCCTGCCGATCGTGGAGAAGGCGATCGAAGAGCTGGAGTGGGTGGTCAAGCGCGGTGCGCGTTGCATCCTGGTCCGCCCGGCGCCGGTTCCCGGCTTCCGCGGCCCCCGGTCGTTCGCGCTGCCCGAGTTCGATCCGTTCTGGGAGCGGGTCGTCGAGCACGACCTGCTGGTTGGCATGCACTCCAGCGACAGCGGCTACTCCCGGTACACCTCCGAGTGGGACGGTGCCGACCAGGAGATGCTGCCGTTCCAAACCAACGCGATGGGCATCCTCAA
>PLSK01000301.1 GCA_003165155.1 Mycobacterium sp.
CTCATCGCCGCCGCGGGCATCTCCGACGAGGGATTCCGCAAGGAGCACGGGGGCACCGGCGACGTCGGCGCCGCCGTCACGATGATCGAGATGCTCGCGATGTCGGATCTGTCGCTGATGGTCAAGGCCGGGGTGCAGTGGGGCCTGTTCGGTGGCGCCGTCGAAAACCTCGGCACCGAACGCCACCACGAGGCTTACGTGAAGAAGATCATCGACCTCGAGATGCTCGGGTGTTTCGCAATGACGGAGATGGGACACGGCAGCGACGTTCAGTCGCTGGAGACGACCGCGACGTACGACGTCGACACCGAAGAATTCGTCGTGCACTCCAAGACCCCGACCGCCCGCAAGGACTACATCGGCGGGGCCGCCGAGAGCGCGCGCGTCGCGGCGGTTTTCGCGCAGCTCATCACCACCGAAGACAGCAAGCCGGTCAATCACGGCGTGCATTGCGTCTTGGTGCCGATCCGCGATGACGAAGGCAACGATCTGCCCGGTGTGACGACGTCGGACTGCCAATACAAGGGCGGCCTGCCCGGTGTGGATAACGGCCGCCTCATGTTCGACCATGTCCGCGTTCCGCGGGTGAATCTGTTGAACAAGTACGGCGACGTCGCACCCGACGGCACCTACAGCTCGCCGATCGAGAATCCCAACCGCCGGTTCTTCACCATGATCGGCACGCTGATCCGCGGCCGGATCACTGTCGGTGGTAGCGCCGGCAACGCCGCCTGCGTCGCGCTGGACATCGCCACCCGATACGCACTGCAGCGTAGGCAATTCAGTGCACCTGATGACGAGGGTGAAGTGCTGATCATGGACTACCTGGCGCACCAGCGGCGGCTGTTCCCGTTGATAGCACGCTCGTATGCGTTGCAGTTCGCGCAGAACGAGCTGGTCTCCAAGTGTCACGACTTGCAGACGTCGGACGTCGCAGATGCCGAGGAGCAGCGCGAGCTGGAATCGCGCGCGGCCGGACTGAAGGCGGCCAACACCTGGCACGCCAGCCGGGCCATTCAGGAGGCCCGGGAGGCGTGCGGTGGCGCTGGCTACATGGCCGACAACCGGCTGATCGCACTGCGGGGCGACACCGATGTCTTCACCACCTTCGAGGGCGACAACCACGTGCTGACCCAGTTGGTGGCCAAGGAGTTGATGACCGCCTACGCCGACGACATCCACAGCATGAGCCCGGTCGAATGGGTGCGCTTCGCGGCAAGCGCCGTCAGCGATCGGGTGCTGAAACGCACTGCGGCCGAAGCGATTATGCAGACGATCGTTGACGCACGGCAGGACAACGAAGAAGAGGGCAGCCTGTTCAACCGCGGCACCCAGGTCACCATGTTCGAGGACCGCGAGCAATATCTGCTGTCGTCAGTGGCGCGACGGCTGCAGGCCAAGGCCAAAGAGATGTCGGCGTTCGACGCGTTCAATGCCGTACAGGACCATGTGCTGCACGCGGCGACCGCGCACATCGACCGAATAGTCCTGGAATCCTTCGTCGCCGGGATCGACGCGTGCGAAAACGAGGAGGCCCGCGAGCTGCTGGGGATCGTCTGCGACCTGTACGCGTTGTCGGTGATCGAGGATGACAAGGCCTGGTACGTCGAACATCGGTATCTGTCCACCGAGCGGGCGAAGGCGGTGACGCGAGGTATCAACGATCGATGCCGCGCGCTGCGCCCGCATGCGAAGACGCTCGTCGACGGTTTCGGCATCCCGGCGCCGCTGCGTTATGCCGAGATGCTCCACCCCGAGAATCTGTCCGACTGAACGCTACTGGTTCGGGATCTTGCCGAGGGCGTGCAGCTGGCCGTCCGATCCGATCTGAAACTTGACCGTGCCGCGGCCGGTGGGACAGCAGGGCTCGTCCTTGCCGATCTGCCATTGGTACTGCACCGTGATGGTGTCATCGGCGGGCGCCAGCACGGTTATGTATGGCTTCGGGTTCGGGGTGGGGGTGCCCAGCGGGGCGTTGTGGTCGAAGAACAACAGCTGCTGGGGAGTGGACTCGCTGGCGATGGTCGGGATGATCTGCACCCAGTGCAAGCGGCATTTCTTGGCATGTCCACGCGCGATTTCGACCCAGAACGAGCCCGGAACCGCGATCGGGACCGCGGCGATGGCCTCGCGCACCGTGCCGGCGGTCGGCCCATCGGAGTCCTTGCAGCTCTCCGAATGTGTCGCTTGCGGCGTCGACGGCGTGGAGCCGCAGGCTTGCAGGACCGACGGGACCAGCAGAACCGACAAGATCACGATCAGCCGACGAAGCACGCAGCGAGCGTAGCGAAAGTGGTGAATAGCTGTCGTCCGGCGCCAGAAGAGCGAGCTAGAACGACGACGGCAGGTCAGCGCTGTCCCAGGCGCCATAGCCGCCGAGCACGTCCGACACGTCGTCAAAGCCTGAGGCCCGGAGCACGCTGGCCGCAACCATGGATCGGGTGCCGCTTGCGCAGTAGACGACCACGGGAGCCGCCTTGTCGAGTTTCGAGAGCGAATCCGTGAGTGCCGGCAGCGGGATTTCGCGGGCGCCGGGAATCGCGCCTTCTTCTGCTTCTCCCGGCCCGCGCACGTCCACGATCTGCAGGCGTGGCTCCAGGTCGCGCAACCCGGCGAGCTGGTGGACGCTCAATCGTGAAGAAGCCTCTACAAGATCCTGCCGTCGCACGACAACCGCTGCGAGATCACGTAATTGACCGACAACCCGATCAAATCCCACCCGGGACAGGCGAATCCTCGATTCGCTCGCGTGCACCGGGTCGCCGACCAGCACGATGTCGCGGTCCG
>PLSK01000102.1 GCA_003165155.1 Mycobacterium sp.
ACCGTCTCGGTCATGGCGTCGACGAGCCGGCGGGCCCGCTCACCGGCGGTGGAGCCGTTAAGCCGATCAACCACCCAAACCTGTTGTAACGCAGGAAGGTCCAGCCGTGCGACAGAGTGTAGGTCGTCCAGATAGCGGTGCCCGCGGAATTCCTCGACGCTCACCAGGAATTGCACCGCGGCTGCCCGCAACTGCGCGACCAGTTCGCCGGCCTGCAGCAGGGTGCTCAACGGAACTAACACCGCGCCGATGCGTGTCAGTGCTATCGCGACCTGAACCCAGCGGGTGCAGTTGGGCATGATCAGCCCGACCCGGGTTCCTTTATTGACGCCGGCTTCGACGAATGCCGCAGCCAACTCCTTTGTGGTCGTGTTTAGCTCGCGATAGCTGATGCGAGACTCCGGATCGATCACCATCGGCTTCGCGCCGTCCTGAGTGGCGCGTTGTCGTACCAGCCTGTCGATGGTGTCAAGCATCGAACAGCTTCTTCAATTGCCGGCTGTCGACTTTGCCGCTGGACAGCAGCGGCACGTCGGCGCTGGGCAGGGCGAGGAACCGCCTGGGNNTTGTGATGGCCTTTTCCACCTCGGCGGCCGACACGTTGGCTCCCGCGGTTTTGATCATCCCGCTGAGCCGACCGACGAAATATATGAATCCGTCGCCGTCAGCCCGCACCAAATCACCCGTGTGGAACCAACCGTCGGCATCGAACGATTCTTCGCGACTGCGTTTGTAGTACCCCTGCATCACGTATGGACCGCGGATGCACAGTTCGCCGACGCCTACGGTGTCGGGTTCGAGAATCTTGGTTTCGAACCCGGGCGCCGGCTTGCCGAAAGACCCACGCCGATCTTCGGGTTGGTCGGACTCGTCGCCGCTGATCAGCAGCACGCTACCGGCCTCTGTCATGCCCAGCATGTTGTGCCGCAATTCCGGATCGTCCGGTCGGATGGTGGGCGCCATGATCGGGTACAGATTGCCGCGACGCATCGATGACAAGTCGCGTCCCGCGAAGCTCGAGTGATTGGCCAGGTGAGCGATGCCGGAGACGAAACCGTTTGTCATCGTTGGTCGTTCGCCTTCGAGGAGATCGAGCGTCAGTGCGGGATCGGTCGCATTGGAGCACACCAGCGTCGACCCGGCGATCAGCGTGGCGAGTAGGCCGAACGCGAACCCACCGATCCAGAAGAACGGCGAATTGCAGAACAACTTGTCCTCGGCCGTCAAACAACGGATGTCGTTGAGGTTCCGCTGGTGGCCGAGCAGGGCGGCGTGCGTGTGGACCACTCCCTTGGGGCTGCTGGTAGAGCCCGACGTGTAGACAATGGCCAGTTTGTCTGAGCCGCCGACATCGTCTTCCATCGCCGACAGCAATGTGGGGTCCACGCTCTCGGCGAGTCCACATATCGGGCGGTGGCTGATCACGACGTGGCGTAATTGCGGTGTGGCGGAGGCGAACAGCCTTCTGTCGGCATCGAAGCCGGCATCGAAGTCCGGGTCCGACACCGCCTGCGCCAGTCTTTGCACATAATTATGAGAGCGGAACGACGGCGCGCTCAACAGGATCTGGGTGTCGCTGTCGACCAGTTGCTCGCGCAGCTCGCGGGCTGTGACGAAGGTCGAAAACGGGATCACCACCGCGCCTATCCGTGCCGCCGCCAGCATCCCGACCACGAACTCGGCGCCGTTGGGGTAGAGCAGTCCTAGGTGGGTGCCCTTGCCGGCACCGAGCGCGATCAGTCCGCGGGCAAGCTGTGCCGAGCGACGCTCGGCGTCGGCGTAGCTGATGCGATCGTCGTCGCAAACGAGCAGCGGGTGCTCAGAACGCGCGCGAGCTTGGCGCCGCAGCACCTCGGCGACCGTTGGCGAGTCACCTGGCATGGTCGCAGAAGAAGGTGCGGATTGCGCTGAGGTCGGCCTTGCCCGACGGTGTTCGGGGGATCGTGTCGACTATCGCGATGTCAGTGGGAATCTCGTAGCCGGCCAGCCGCGTCTGCAGATACTCGACCAGCTCGCCGGGATCGGTCGATGCGGACGTGCGCAGCTCCACCATGGCAACGGGTGTCTCACCGAGGCGCTCGTCGGGCCGGCCTACCACCGCCGCGCCTGCTACCGAGGGGTGGCCCTCCAGCGCGGTGCGGACGTCGTCGGGCATCACCTTGAACCCGCCGCGGATGATCGCCTGATCGGCGCGCCCGACGACCCAGACAAATCCGTCGTCGTCGATGCGCGCCATATCCGTGGTCCGCATCCATTTCACCGACGGTCCCAGCTGTTCCGGTTTGACCTCCAACAGACCGACATGGTCCGATCCGAGCGGTGTACCGCCCTCATCGACGATCCGCAGTTGTGCGCCAGGATTGGCCCGGCCTACGCTGCCCCGCTTGGCCTGCCAGTGCTGCTGGTAATCGGCCAGGGTCCAGCCGGCGACGCCGCCACCGAATTCGGTTGCGGCATAGGAGGTGAGGACGGGGATACCGTACTTCTCGGTGAAGGCGTCGGCATCGTCCGCCGATAGCGGCGCCGTGCCGCAGGTGACGGCGCGGATGCTTTCCAGGTCGGATTGTGGGAGATCGGAATGCAACACGGTGCGCAACGCGGCAGGTACCAGCGAAACCGTGCGCGGCCGATGTTTGCGCACCGCCTCGGCCCACGCGTTGAGCTCGAATCGCTCCAGCAGTACAAAAGATCTGGCCTCGGCCACGCATTGCAGTATCCGGAAAACCCCGCCGATATGCACCAGCGGTGAGTTGACGATCGCGACGCCGCGCCGCAATTCTGTTGGCGCCGGCGCTCGATCGGGCTGGGGGCCCATCACGCTGCGCGCCAGCATGTCGTAGCTGAGGTCGATTCGCTTTGGCGGACCGGTCGTTCCGCTGGTCAGCATTCGGACCGCGACGCCGGGCTGGGCGGCGGCCGCACTGATGTGCTGTGCTGACCCGCCGGCGTTGGTCAAAAGGCCCGAAATCGACGCCGTCGGGGTCCCGGGAGCGACTAGCCTAGCCAGATCGTCGGGCTCCCCGACGATCAGCGGCAAGCGCAGGGCGGCGATATCAGCCCTGGTGCGCTCGTCGCCGCGAGAAGGGTTGATGGTGACAACGGTTCCGCCGCCTAGCAGTACACCGAGGAACGCGGCCACCTGTCCGGGTCGGTTGCGCAGCAACATCCCGATCTGAGGCGCGGCGGCGAGTTCGGCTGTCTGAGTGGCCATCTGCCGTGCCGCCTCGCCGACCTGGCCCCACGAGTTCCATCGACCGCCGTACTCGATCGCATCCGCGCTGGGCTGCAGATCCAGCACGTCGGCGATGCGTTGACTGAGCGGGTAGTTGGCCATCAGCGGATCTTCGGCTCGCTCCTGGCGCCATTGCCGTTGGAGTTGGTTTGGGCGGCCAATTCGGCCTTGCCGAGCGGGTTGCCCAGCCGGGTATAGATCAGCCCCTGCTCCAAGGCGGCGCGGTAAGGCTTGTCCAGCGACTCCCATATGGCTTTGACGGTGCCCTGGGTCGCGGAGGGCGGCTTGGTGGCAATGGTTGCCGCGATTTCATGAGCCCGGGTCCACAACTCGTCCGCGGCAACGACCTCGGACACCAATCCGATCCGCAGTGCGGTATCAGCGCTGACCCGTTCGTCGTTGCCCATCAGCGCTATCCGTAGCGTCTCGCCCAGACCGACGCGGCGCATCAGCCCGATCGGCTCCAGTGCGCAGACCAGACCGGCCGAGACGTGTGAGTCGAAAAATGTTGCGTCCGCCGAGCAGATGACCACATCGGATTCGTTGACGAAGTAGAACCCGCCAGCGGTGCACATGCCCTGGACCGCGCACACCACCGGCTTCCACATCTTCTGCCACTTGGCGCTGAGCGCCTCGCCGGGATCTTCGTGATTCCAGACATTTTCGGGCTGGCCATACGGCGTTTTGATGTCCAGTCCGGCGCTGAACGCCCGGGTGCCCGCTGCGCGCAGCACAACCGCATGCACCGACTCGTCGAATTTAACTGTGCGCCAGGCTTGGATCATCTCGTCGCACATCGTGCGGTTGAAGGTGTTGAGCTGATCAGGCCGATTCAGCGTGATGGTGGCGACGTGGTCGGTGGCGTCGACGTCGAGCAGGATGGTTTCAAAACCGTCGGCGCTCACCTGCATTGCCAATCCGGCGCCCGCTTTTCCACGAAGGCCTTCGGTCCTTCGGCCGCGTCCTCGGTGCGCAGGACGCGCTCGCGGAATGTCTCGGCCATGATCTCGGCTTCATGTAGCGGCACATTGAGGCCCTTGACAATGGCGAGGCGCGTCCCCCGGACCGCCAGGGGCGCATTAGAGTTCACGATGGCCGCGATCTCATGCGCCCGCTCGAGAAGATGGTCGTGCTCGACGACTTCGCTGATCAACCCGAGTTCGTAGGCGCGGTCTGCGCCCATCCGCTCGTGCTTGCCCATCAACGCCATTCGCAGGGCGATGGAGCGGGGCAGCACCCGCGACACCCGCACCATCTCTCGCCCGGCCACCAGTCCGATGCTCACATGCGGGTCGAAGAAGGTCGCGCGATCGGAGGCAATGACGATGTCCGTCGTGGTGACCCAATCCATGCCGGCGCCACAGCACAACCCGTTGACCGCGGTCAGCACCGGTTTGGCCGTCGTGCGAAATGGGGGTGTGCCCTCCTGCGGCGCCTCCCACTGGTCGTGAGTCGACAGGTATGGCCGTTCGTAGATGACCTTGCCGTCCTCGGGAATGGCGTTGACGTCGGCCCCCGTGCAGAACGCCCGACCCGTGCCGGTGACGATGGTCAGCCATATCTTGTCGTCGTTTTCGGCTTCGTCGTAAGCCATCCGGAGCTCGGTGACCATGTGCGGGCTGAGCGCATTGAGGGCATCCGGACGGTTCAGCGTGATGGTGGCGGTATGCCCGTCGACTTCGTATTTGATGGTATCGAACGACTCAGCAGGCATCCGTGTTCCCTTCTAGCGACCATCGAAATTCGGCGTGCGCCGCTGCCGAAATGCTTCCAGGCCCTCTTTGAAATCTTTTGTCCGACAGGTTAGTTCCAGGTTGAATAGTTCTTGCGTCATGGACTGGCTGAGCGAGGCGTGCTGGCCGAAATTCAGGGCCTGCTTGGCCAGCCCGATAGCCACCGTAGGTCCGCCGGCCAGTCGTGCCAGTAGCTCCTCGACTGTGTTGTCGAGTTCGGCCGGGCTTACGGATTTGTGAATCAGCCCCCAGTCGGCCGCATCCGTGGCGCTTACTTTTTCGCCGAGTAGCAGCATTCGCCGCGCCCGTGCCACACCGACAAGTCGTGGCAGTAGCCAGGTGGCACCCGAATCCGGGCTGAACCCGCGGTCGATGAACGGCTCCCAAAACACGGCGTCCGTCGCGGCCACGGCGAAGTCGGCGGCCAGCGCAAGATTGCAGCCCATGCCCGCAGCCCATCCCCGCACGCTGCAGATCACCGGCAGCTGGATGCTGTGCACGAGTTCGATCAACCGATGAGCGGCGTGCGGAATCCTGCGCACCAGGTCACCGGTGCGGGGGCGTTGCCCACTATCGCTGTTGGTGGCCACCCAGTCGGCCCCGGCGCAGAAGTCGTTTCCGGCGCCCCGGATGTGAATCGCACGCAACGAATCGTCCGCGGCGGCGCCGGTCAGCGAAGCGACCAACGTTTCGATCATCGGTTGGGTCAACGAGTTACGCCGTGCTGGGCGATCGAGAGTGAGTCGCAGAATCGCGCCATCCTGGAGCGCGGTAACCGAACCCTCGGCATCGGCCGTGTCGACCTCGTGACTCACCGTCGAATCCGGCCTTTCTCACCGATATGGTTACCCATACAGTAGGCAATACGATTGCTACGCTGTATAAGTTAGCAAGGAAACGCTGTCGACGGAAACAACCGGGTGAAACCACCTGAAAGAGGGATACATGGTCGGGGGCACCGGTGACGCCAAATTCGGCGAAGCACCCCTTGCCCAGACCGTCGCCGCAGCCGCCGCGATGCGACGGCTCAGCTCAACGTTGCTCGCACTGGAACAGCCGCACCCGGCGGTGGACGCCATGCTGGTCAAGTTCGCCGAGTGGGAGAGCGAGCTGGCCGCCGCGGCTCCCCGGGACAACGCGCCGCGCATCGGTGAAGCCAGCAATGAACGCCGTGACCCCCGGCGCGTCTACNNGGCGGCAGGGTCTTGTTCCCGCTGGTCTACGAGGGACCGCCCGGATTGGTGCATGGCGGCTTTCTCGCCGTCTTCTTCGACTGCGTCATGCAGCATCAGAGTTGCGTCACGGGTCTTTCCGGCAAGACCCGTTCACTTAACGTGACCTTCCGCCGGCCCACGCCGATCTTGACCGAGCTGCGCTTTGACATCGTCCGATCACAGGCCGAGCGTGCCGTCACGTCAACAGCGCGGGTGCTGCTTGATGACGAGGTGCTTTGCCTGGGTGAGGTCAATACGTTGGCGTCCTCGCCGGAAAAACTGTCCGTATTTCAATTCGGTCGCCGGCGAAAGGAGTCCGACAGGTGACTTCCTCTGACACTTCGGACGATCGTGTGCTGTTTGACGTGGATCCGCATGGGCGGATCGCGACGATCACTCTGAATAATCCCAAGCAACGCAACTCCTATGACGCCGCTATGCGCGAGGCTGTCGGCCGCTGTCTGGATCGCGTCGCCGACGACGACGACCTGACGGTTGTGTTGTTGCGCGGCGCGGAAGGAGTGTTCAGCACCGGGGCTGACATGAACAACGCGTACGGCTGGTACGGCTCGAAAGGCGAAGCCCCCGATGAAGCGGCGGCTAAGCGCCGCCCCAGTCAGCGCCGGCGGCTTACGTTGGACCGCAAGTCATTTAGCTTCTACCACAACTTCATGGGGTTCCCCAAGGTGACGGTGGGGGAGATCTCCGGCTACGCGCTCGGCGGCGGCTTCGAGATGGCTCTGATGACCGACATCTCGGTCATCGCGCGCGACACCAAAATCGGTATGCCGGCAACACGCTTCCTCGGTCCCGCGTTGGGCAGCTTGCATATGTTTTTCCACCGGTTAGGGCCGGTGCTGGCCCGCCGGATGCTGCTGACCGGGGACATCGTCGAAGCCGGCGAAATCGAGCACCTCGGAATCTTCACCGACACATGCGACCCCGGCGCTGTCACGGCACGCGCCCGATATTGGGCCGAAAAAGCGGCAAAGATGCCCGCGGACGGAGTGGTCATCGCGAAAGAAGCCTTTCGGCTCGTCGAGCAGACTCAGGCGTACCAGGGCGAGGAAGTTGCGAGCTACCTGTTCCACGCCTACGGCACCAATCTGCAATTCTCGCCGGGCGAGTTCAACTTCGTCAAAACGCGGGCACAGCACGGGACCAAGGAAGCGTTTCGGCTACGCGACGAACACTTTCACGTGCCGGAACCGGAAGCCTGATAACGCGTTAACGGGCAACGGCCGGTCGGGCTCGTCCTCGCTGAACGGGTGACTTGGTTGCTTTGCTCTGCCGGGATGGTGCCGACCCGGCGGCGTCGGAGCCCTCGTCGATCAAACGGCTGGCGTGGTCGAGGATGCAGTTGAGGCCGTATTCAAAATTGGTCTCATCGGGGGCCCCGATGCGATGTCCCTGCCCGGTCACTTGAGTGATCAGCGGAGTGGTATCGGGATCGATAAAAACAGCGTCTTCGATTGCGCGCGAACCGCTCTCGGGCGACTGGTTCTTTTCGTACAGCCGATGCAGCACCACCGATCCGCGGACGTGAACCGAAACCGCGGAGTACGTGTCGAATGCGTCCTCCGGCGACAGTCCGGCCTCCACCAGGTTGGCGATCGCCCGCTCCACCTCCTGTGCGCCCATGCGCGCGGCCCTGGTGCTCAGCGCCGCCCGAATCAAAATCAGGTCGCAAAGAATCGGGTTGCCCATGAACGTCTTACGCATCAAGCGCGCATGATTCCGCAGCGTTTCGCGCCAGTCGCTGGATTCGACGTACGGAGTGGCGAACACATACTTGCTCAGCGCGCGGTCGGTCATCGCGTTGAGAAGGTCGTCCTTCTTGCGGAAATACCAGTAGATACTGGTGACACCGACGCCAAGGTGTTTGCCGAGCAGGGGCATGCTCAGGTTGTCGATCGATACCTGCTCTGCGAGTTCGAATGCGCCGCTGATGATGTCTTCAGGATTGATGGACCCGCGTTCGCGCCGCTGCCGCTTGTCGGGGGTTGCCTGCTTTGCCACTACTGGCGCCTCCATCAAAATCTGTCCTGGTCACGCGGGTCCGGGCTCTATGTTTAATGCGGCCTTGGTGCCTTTTTTTCATCTCCTACTGTAATACCTATCGTAGGCGTTCTGGTAAATACAGCCGGAGGGGCGAATATGGCCGGACTGGAGCGATGAATCTAGGCCTGGCGAAGGCCGCAGGACGCCGCCGATCAGGCTAAAAAAACTCCGACCAATAAGGCTCGCCTTGGATTACCCGCTCCAGGAACATCAGGACGTCTTCGCTGTCTTTCCCAGGATCGTCACCGTGCCCCAGCGGGCACGATCCCGGGCCGACTTGCACGATCCACACGGCTTCCAGTCCTTCCTCCCGCCCGCCGGATAACGGTGAGATCAGATCGGTGGCATATCCCGCCGCACCGGGTTCGGTGAGGCCGTCGCTGTAGTCCAGTAAGCGCCCGTCGAATTGAGTCACGACGTGGTAGTGCGGCATCCTGGCCAACTGGTCCGAAAGCGATTGCCGGTCGTTAGTGTCCGTACCCACAACTACATGTTGACCGAAAACACGCGCGGCGGCACGTCGTGTCCGGCGAAATCGCCCGGCCGCCGGACGCAGTTCGCTTAAATGCCTTGCAAAAACTGCGATTATCCGGCAGGCAGTTGCTTACTGTGCGGCCTTCTGGCGCGCCTCCTGAATCTTGGCCTCGGTGCGGGCCTGCTCGGCGGCGGCTTCCTTTCTCGCGACGTCCCGCTGCGCTTTCGCCTTGTCCTGCTGCGCTTTGCCTTCACTGATCAAATCACCGCGGCCGAAAAACGTGCCGATGACTTCTTTGGCTTTGCCTTTGATGTCTTCCATGTTGCCCTTGATGGCTTCGGCCGGGCCACTATTCATGTCGATCACTTCGCCCCCTTTATGCACTACTCGATCATCTGGTTTTCCCTGCCGCACAATCGATGAAACTGCATTGGTGACGCGTCGCCGGCCACAACCCAGGATCACCAGTAGCGGTCAGCGGCTAGCTGGCCACAGCAGTGCTTTAACCTGCGGGAATTCGCTGCGCCGCAGGGGTCTGCGCCGGCCCGACGTCGGTTGTGGAATGCGCTACCGATAGGTATACAGTATGCATACAAAGTAGGCTGGAGACGTCGGAGAGGTGGGGCGGGAGATGTCCGGCAGCGACGGTGCTTCCGGTGCCGAAGATGCGGTGCTCTACGAGGCCACGGCCACCGGCGTCGCGATCGTCACTTTCAACCGCCCGGAGCGGCTCAATGCCTGGGGTCCCGACATTGCGGCCGGGTTTTACGCCGCCATTGACCGTGCCGAAGGGGATCCGGCAATCCGGGTGATCGTGCTGACCGGGCGGGGGCGAGGATTCTGCGCCGGCGCCTACCTTGGCGCGCCGAGTTCCGCCGCCAAGATGGGCGAGACGATGGAGAAAGCGGGTCAGACGAATCTCGCTGACCTCGTCGGCGAACGCCCGCCCCATTTTGTGACCACGCTGCGCAAGCCTGTCATCGCGGCCATCAACGGTGCCTGCGTCGGCATCGGTCTTACCCAGGCGCTGATGTGCGATGTCAAGTTCGCTGCCGCCGGGGCCAAGTTCGGCGCGGTGTTTGCTCGCCGCGGATTGATCGCTGAGTTCGGCATCTCGTGGATACTGCCGCGCTTGACCAACTGGGGGGTCGCGCTTGACTTGCTGTTGAGCGGACGCACCTTCCTCGCCGAGGAGGCGGCCGAACTGGGCCTGGTCAAAGAGGTCGTTGCGGGTGAAGATCTGATGAAGCGTGCCATGGAGTACGCGGAGGACATGGCTGCCAACTGCTCGCCGGCCTCGATGGCTGTGATCAAACAGCAGGTTTACGCGGACGCCACGCGCGACCTCGTGGAGGCCACTTCGCGTGCCGAGGTCCTGCTGCAGGAGGCGATGCCACGCCCGGATGTCATCGAAGGCATCACCAGCTTCCTGCAGAAGCGGCCGCCACAGTTTCCGTCGCTCGCCGGTGCCACCGGAAAGGATGAATGATCATGGGTAACAACTTGAGCTACAAGGCAATTGACGTCGACAACCACTACTACGAGCCGGTGGATGCCTTTATCCGGCACCTGGACAAGAAGTTCCGCAGACGCGGCGTCCAGATGTTCAGCGACGGCAGGCACACCCAGGCGATCATCGGCGACAAGGTGAACCGCTTCGTCCCCAATCCGACGTTCGATCCCATCATCGTGCCGGGCTGTCTGGACTTGTTGTTCCGCGGCGAGATCCCCGAGGGCGTCGAACCCGCATCCTTGATGAAGGTCGACCGGATGGGGGAGCACCCGGAGTATCAGAATCGGGACGCACGCGTCCGGGTAATGGACACCCAGGACATCGAGACGGTCTTCATGCTGCCTACGTTCGCGTGCGGTGTCGAGGAAGCGCTCAAGCACGACGTCGATGCGACCATGGCCTCGGTGCATGCGTTCAACCTGTGGTTGGACGAGGACTGGGGGTTCGACCGGCCCGATCACCGGATCATCGCCGCGCCGATCATCTCGCTGGCCGATCCGGCCCAGGCCGTCGAGGAACTCGATTCGGTGTTGGCGGGCGGCGCCAAACTTGTTCTCGTGCGACCGGCGCCGGTACCGGGCGTGGTCAAGCCGCGCTCGCTGGGTGATCCCAGCCATGACGCGGTTTGGGCCCGATTGGCGGAGGCCGGCGTACCGGTGGGATTCCATCTGAGCGACAGCGGCTACCTGCAGGTCGCGGGGATGTGGGGCGGGAGGTCGACTTTCGAGGGATTCGGTGGATCTGAGCCGCTGGAGCAGATCCTCACCGACGACCGGGCTATCCACGACACCATGGCCTCGATGATCGCGCACGGGGTGTTCACCCGTCATCCGAAACTGAAGGCGGTCAGCATCGAAAACGGTTCATACTTCGTGCACGGGCTGATCAAGCGCATGAAGAAGGCGGCTAACGGCCATCCGCACCTGTTCCCCGAGGATCCGGTGGAGCAGTTGCGCAACAACGTGTGGATCGCGCCTTACTACGAGGACGATTTGGGCATGCTGGCCGATGCCATCGGCGTCGACAAGATCCTGTTCGGTTCCGACTGGCCCCACGGAGAGGGCCTCGAGTCACCGGTGTCGTTCGCCGAAGAGCTCAAGGACTTCAGCGAATCGGATGTCCGAAAGATTATGCGCGACAATGCCTTAGATCTACTGGGCGTAAAAGTCGGTTCGGCCACTTAGTCGCCATGAGCGAATGGACCATTGGTGCGGTTCTCGACGCAATCGCAGATGTCTTTCCCGACCGTACGATGACGCTGTGCGGAAGCCGCCGCAGCACGTTCGCTGAGTCGGCAGACCGTACCCGTCGGCTCGCGAACTTTCTGGCTGGCAAGGGATTCGGCGCCCACCATGAACGCGACACTCTCGAGCGCTGGGAGTGCGGGCAGGACCGTGTCGCGTTGATCATGCACAACGATCTCTACACCGACATGGTGATCGGCTGCCTCAAGGCACGCACCGTCCCGGTCAACATCAACTATCACTACACGCCGCGCGAGGTCGCCGAGCTCCTGGACTACCTGCAACCACGGGCGGTCATCTACCACCGCTCGCTGGGCGCCAAATTCGCCGACATGCTTCCACCCGTTAGCGCCGACCTGCTGGTGTCGGTCGATGACGGCAGCACGGTCCCTCAACTGGCCGGTGCCGTGCCGTTGGATGATGCACTGGTGCAGGGGGACACCGACCAGGGTGTGACGGGGTCGCCCGACGATCTGCTGATGATCTGCACCGGCGGCACCACCGGTCGGCCCAAGGGCGTGCTCTGGCGGCAGTCCGATATCTACGTCTCGTCGATGGTCGGCGCGGATCACGAGTCCGTCCAGGAGATTCACGACAAGGTGCGCGCGGGCGGGGCACCGTGGTTCGCCGTCTCACCGCTGATGCACGCCGCCGGCATGTGGACGGCGTTCTCGGCGATCATGGCCGGCACGCCCGTCGTGCTGTACGACACGGGTAAGAAGCTTGATCCGCGATCGGTGTGGCAGACGGCCGAGCGTGAGAAGGTCGGCTTGATGACCATGGTCGGGGACGCCTACGCCGCGCCGCTGGTTGCCGAGTTACGGCGTGGCCAATACGATCTGTCGTCGCTGTATGGGATCGGCACCGGCGGGGCCGCGACGAACCTGAAATACCAACGGGCGCTATTGGAATTGCTGCCCCAGATCACGCTCATCAACGGCTACGGCTCATCGGAAACCGGAAACATGGGCTTCGGGCGCAGCCATGGCGACACCCGAACCGACACGTTCACGCTGCGGGAGGGCGGACTGGTGCTCTCCGAGGACTACAGCCATTTTCTTGCTCCCGGCGAGCAGGAGGTGGGTTGGGCCGCCAGGGAAGGCCGGATCCCGCTGGGATACTTCAATGATCCCGACGCCACCCACAAGACCTTTCCCGAGGTCGCCGGTAAGCGGGTGGTGATTTCGGGCGATCGCGCTGGTCTCGAATCAGATGGCACATTGCGGTTATTCGGGCGCGACTCGCTGGTGGTCAACACCGGCGGCGAAAAGGTGTTCGTCGAAGAAGTCGAAGAGGTACTGCGTGCCCACCCAGCGATCGCCGACGCTTTGGTGGTGGGGCGCCCGAGTGAACGCTGGGGCGAAGAACTGGTCGCCCTCGTCGAAGTGCGTGACGGAGCCGACATCGGTCACGAGCCGCTGCACACACATTGCACGGCGCAGCTGGCGCGGTTCAAGGCGCCCAAGGAGTTCATTTTCGTCGACCGGGTCCAGCGCTTGGGCAACGGTAAGGCGGACTACCGCTGGGCGAAGCGCGTGGCCGCGGACAATTCTGTGAAGGCTTCGAAATGACTGAACGCCCACCAAATCGGGCCATTGACTGCCTGATCAATGTTCACTTCGGCGAGACCGAACAACAACCTACGTGGATGCTCAAGGTTCGCGACGACTACTTCAAGGGCCCTGAGTCGATGTTCGCGCCAGTCGACCTGTCTGCGCTGCTCGATGAAATGGACGCGCACGGCGTGCAAAGGGCCGTCCTGATGGACAACCTCGCCAAGCCGTCGGTGACCGCGCGCAAATTCGTCCAGGAGAAGCCGGACCGATTCGCGCTGGCCATCGGCGGTTTCAACCTGCTGCGGCCGATGCCGGGGCTGCGCGAACTCGGTGCCCTCGTCAACGACCTGCCGATCGCGTATGCCGCTGTCGGGCCGAGCTTCTGGGGCGATGGACAGTACCCGCCCAGCGATGCGGTCTATTACCCGCTTTACACCAAATGCGCGGAGCTCGAGCTGCCACTGTGCATAAATACCGGTCTCCCGGGGCCCCCGATCCCCGGTGAGGTGCAGAACCCCATCCATCTCGACCGGGTCTGCGTGCGGTTTCCCGAACTCAAGCTGTGCATGATCCATGGAGCCGATCCGTGGTGGGATGTCGCGATCCGGCTGCTGATCAAATACAACAACCTTCGGCTCATGACATCGGCATGGTCGCCGAAGCGGCTGCCCGAAAGCCTGCTGCATTACATGCGGACCCGCGGCAAAAACAAGGTGATCTACGCATCGGACTGGCCGGTACTGCGGATGCATCGGGTGATTCCCGAAGCTCGTGCCCTGGACCTGTCCGACGAGGTGCTGGATAACTACCTATACAACAACGCACAAGAATTCTTCTTCGGCGAGACCACCAAACGGGAGCACTGACAATGGACCGCTACGAACTGCGCAGACTCGACTACAGCCTGTCCGAGCACCACGTGGATCTGCAGACTGCGTACAAGCAATTCTTCAAAACCCACTGCCCGATCGAAACGGTCCGTTCCGCGGAACCAACCGGTTTCGACAACAGCCTGTGGCAGCGGTTGTGCGCAATGGGCGCGACGACGATGGCGCTACCCGAATCCTGTGGTGGCGACGGCGCGACGCTGGTCGATCTCACCCTGGTCGCCGAGGAACTCGGCCGGTCGCTGGCACCGGTTCCGTGGATCGATCATGTGTGCGCCGCCCGACTGCTGGCCAGCCTGGGAGCACTCGACGCCGCGACCGCCCCCGAAATGGCCACAGTGGCCCACGGAGAGCAGCTTGCCGCGCTCGACCCGCGGATGGACAACGTCGACGGTGTCCGGCTGATTCCAACCGGCTCGATTGCCGACCACATCATCGTCCGGGATGGTGACCAGATTGTGCGCCTGACGTTCGGCACCCGGCCTGCGAAGGTCGACAACATCGGTCGGCTGCCGATGGCCTGGGTGGATCCGGCCACCGCCGACGCTCGCACGGTCGTGGCTCAAGGCTCCGATGCCTTGGCGAAGTACACACGCGCGCTGGATGAATGGCGATTGCTGACGGCTTCGGCACTGGTGGGCCTGGTCGAGGAGACGATGACCATCGCGGTGGAGTTCGCCAAGAACCGCTACACGCTGGGCGTACCGATCTCGACGCTGCAGGGCATTTCGCATCCGCTGGCGAACATGGCCATCACCGTTCAGGGGGGGCGTAACCTCGCCCGGCGGGCCGCCTGGTTCCTGGACAACGAACCCGACATGCGACCCGAGTTGGCGCCGTCCGCGTTCGTCTACATGGCTGAAGAGGCCGCTAAGGCGGCGACGATGGCGGTGCATATCCAGGGTGGCCTTGGGGTTTCGGCAGAAGCCGCCGCGACGGCGTATCTGGTGCGTGCCAGGGGATGGCCGCTTGCTGGTGGTGATCCGGGAGCCAGCGCAAAGCGGGTCGCCGAGATCGTGACCGCCCGCGAGAGCTCGCCAGCGACGGCACGGGTCTAGGCGCGACGACGATGGACTTTTCCCTAGTCGAGCTGTCCGACGATGATTTGGCCTTCCAAGAGGAGGCGCGCGCCATTCTGAAAACGCTTGTGACCGAGGACGTCAAGCGCCGCGACCGCGAGACGGGCGACAACTTCGACGAGGACGTGCATTTGGCGTTGGGCGCCGCAGGGTATTTGGCGTTGGAGTGGAATTCGGAATCCGACGGCGGGTTCACCCGAGTTCGCCGGCGTATCTGGGAGCTGGAGAAGCGCCGCGCGCATGTTCCTTGGGTGGCCTGGGGGACAACCTCCATGGTGGCGCGGTCGGTGGCGAAGTTCGGCTCAGCGGAATTGCGGGAAGAGGTGATGCCCAGGGTTTTCAGCGGCGAGGTCCGGCTGTGCCTCGGCTACACCGAGCCGGAAGGCGGCTCTGACATTGCCACCTGCAAAACCCGCGCGGTGCGCGACGACTCAGGAGATGGAAGCTGGCTGATCAACGGGTCGAAGATGTTCACCACCGGCGCGCACATGTGTCAGTACGTTTTCCTCATCACCAACACCGCCCCGGATGCACCAAAACACAAGAGCCTGACCATGTTCCTGGTTCCGCTGAACTCACCGGGCATCGAAATCCAGGGTCTGCGCACCGTCGACGGCGACCGGACCAACATCGTCTACTACAGCGACGTCCGGGTTGACGACAAGTACCGGCTGGGCGACGTGGACGCGGGCTGGACTGTGCTTCGCGAGCCGCTTAACACCGAGCACGGCGCAGTCGCTTCCGCTGCCGACGGCTTGCAGGACACATCGATCATGATGCACCAGGCCGGAACTATGGCCACTGCGGTGGACAACGCCGTGGCACGCGTGAGCCAGCGCGACCCGAGCGGGAATCGGCTTCTCGACGATCAGTCGGTCGCGTACCGCCTGGGCCGCTGCTTCGCCCGGATAGAAGCATCGCTATCGGCACCGAATATCTACGGGCGCGTGTCCAACGCGCAGACGATGCGAGACGTCTCCCCGGACCTGATGGACATACTGGGGGCGGCATCAGCCCTGCCGTTCGGGACAGACGGGGCGGCCGACGACGGCAGTGCCGAATACGTCTACCGCTTCGCCCCGTTGGTCGGAATCTACGGCGGCACGCTTGAAGTGTTCCGCAACATGATCGGCCAGTACATGCTTGGGCTGGGCAAGCCCAATTACTCGCCGCCGGCCACGAAGGTCTCCTGACACCGGAGCTGCGAAACGCATGGTCGTGGCAACGCTTCGCTATCGTCGCCGGGCTCGTCATATGACTCTCGCCGGACCGGGCGCTTAGTTCGTCCGCACCTGACCAATGACTGTTTGGTTGGACACGCGGCTTCGGGGATACCCCTGGGGGGATAGGATAGAATGTCACGAGCGAAGGGACCATGATGGTTGGGGACGAAGACAGCATTGCCGCAGTACTGAATCGGCTGCGGCGCGCGCAGGGCCAACTTGCCGGCGTGATCTCGATGATAGAGCAGGGCCGCGATTGCAAGGACGTCGTCACCCAACTCGCTGCGGTGTCGCGCGCGCTCGACCGCGCCGGCTTCAAGATTGTTGCCACTGGGCTGCGCGAGTGCGCAACTGGAAAAGGGGCAAAGGGAAAGAAGCCGCTGACGGAAGCCGAGCTGGAGAAACTCTTCCTCGCACTGGCCTGACACGCCGGCAAAGCCACGCACACTGGCTCGAATCCTGTCTCCACGCGCGGTCCAGATCGCTGGCGGCGCGGCAACTGTCGAGGACTCCGATGGGCGTCGAATCCATCTTCATAGCGGCTTGAACGCGGCTTAACGCGCCGAGGCAGCCATCCGGCGGGACGCAACTACTCTTCGGAATTGTGAATACCCTACGGGGTATAGTATCTAGCTATGATCGTCGCGGGTACCAATGGGCCGAATGAATTTCGCAAGTCCTGGGCCAATCGCGGCCGGTGCGCCCAAAAGACATCGAAATGGGGGCCGAATGGCCCCGTTCGGTGCACCGGCGCCGGCGTGAAGCTGACAGACGAGGCCGCGAAACCAAAAATGAGGACTGAGGACACGTAGATGCTCACCATTCTCAAACGGGCCTGGGTACCCCTGGTCGTCGTGGCGGCAGTTGTACTCGGCGGTGTCGCCGTCAGTCGGCTTCGCGGCGTTTTTGGCTCCGACGAGATCTTTACTGCGACGGGCAGCAGCGCCGAACCACTCGAGCCTTCGCACCTCAAGCGCGTGACATACGAGGTTTACGGGCCCAGCGAGTCAGCAGGAAGCGTGAGCTACCTGGACAAGAACGCCCAGCCGGAACAGGCAAACTTTACCAGCCTGCCCTGGACTTACACGATCACCACGACCGTGCCGGCGGTGATCGCCAACGTCGTGGCACAGGGCGATAGCGAAAACATTGCGTGCCGCATCACAGTCAACGGTGAGGTCATGGACGAGCAATCGTCCGCGGGGCACCACGCCCAAACCTCCTGCCTGGTGAAGGCCGCATGAACACCGACCACGATGCCCGTCCGAAATTCATGCGGTTCGTCCGCAGGTTCGCGGTGCCGATCCTGCTGGCCTGGCTGCTGCTCACTGTTGCCGTGAACGTGCTTGTGCCGCCAATCGAGTCGGTCGCGCGAAACCACGCGGTGACAATGTCGCCGCAAGACGCGCCAGCGATGATCGCCGCCAAACGCATCGGCGAAAAATTCCACGAGTCGGACTCCGACAGCATCGCGATGATCGTCCTGGAGACCGATACACAACTCGGCGACGAGGCGCGCCGCTATTACGATGGCCTCGTCAAAAAGCTGCAAACCGACCCCAAGCACGTGGAGCACGTCCAGAACGTTTGGGGAGACCCACTCACTGCGGCTGGTGTCCAGAGCCGGGACGGCAAAGCCGCTTATGTCGAACTCAATCTGGCCGGCAACCAGGGCAGCACCCTCGGAAACGAGTCCGTCAAAGCGGTACGGGCGATCGTTGACAAGTCAGCGCCGCCCCCAGGGCTCAAGGTCTACGTCACCGGTCCGGCAGCGCTTACGACCGATATGAACGAAGCCGCCGACAAGAGCATGTTCAAAATGATGGGCGTCACTGGCGTGGTCATCATGATCATGCTCTTCATCGCCTATCGTTCCATCAGCACGGTGCTCCTGGTCCTCGTCATGGTTGGCTTCGAGATGGGCACGGCCAGAGGGGTTGTCGCGATTCTAGGGAACTACGATTTGTTGGGGTTTTCGACGTTCGTGGTGGCCATGCTCTCATCCCTGGCGATCGCCGCGGGAACCGATTACGCGATATTTCTGATAGGCCGTTATCAAGAGGCACGTCAGGCCGGTCAGGATCGAGAAACGGCCTATTACACGATGTTCCGCGGGACCTTCCACATCATCTTGGGCTCCGGGTTGACGATCGCTGGGGCTACTTTCTGCCTGCATTTGGCGCGACTGTCGTATTTCAAGGCGCTGGGCATCCCATCAGCGATAGGACTGGTGGTCGTCGTCACGGGCGCGCTGACCGCGGCGCCGGCCGTTGTAGCCGTGGCCACGCGATTTGGTTTGCTCGACCCGAGACGGATGATCAAGACGCGTGGCTGGCGGCGCATCGGCACCGCCACGGTGCGCTGGCCCGGTGCGGTGTTTGCGGCCTCGCTGGTCATCGCCATAATCGGCATCCTCATCGTGCCGAGCATGAAGCTCAGCTACAACGATCGCTTTTACATACCCCGCAACCTGCCATCGAATATCGGATATGCAGCCGCAGAGCGGCATTTCAGCGCCGCCACGATGAATCCCGACATCCTCATGATCGAAAGCGATCACGACATGCGGAATAGCGGCGACATGATCATTCTGGACAGGCTTGCCAAAGATGTGTTTCGGTCCCCGGGAATCGCGATGGTGCAAAGCATCACCCGGCCGTTGGGCGGCCCAATCGAGCACACGTCAATACCGTTCCAGATCAGTGCTCAGTCGATTCCGATACAGCAGAACCTTCAGTTCATGAAGGACCGGATGACCGACATGCTCAAGATGAGCGACGATCTCGGCGCCATGATCGGCTCGATTCAGCGGATGCAGGGCTTGGTGGGCCAGATGGGCAATACGACTCATCACATGGTCGGCGATATGGGCGACATGAAGGCGACCCTGGACGAGATGAGGGGACACCTGGCGGACTTCGACGATTTCGCGCGACCGTTCCGCGGTTACTTGTACTGGGAACCGCACTGTTTCGACATTCCCGCCTGCTGGGCGACCAGGTCGGTGTTCGAGGCGATCGACGGTGTGGACAAGTTCAGCCAGGATATGGGCACGCTGATCAAGGACATGAACAATATCGACGCGATAATGCCTCAGATGTTGGCCCAGTTCCCGCCGATCATCGCGGTCGCGACGTCCATGCGGGGGACCCTGCTCACAATCCACAGTAGCTTTTCGGGTCTGGTCACGCAGATGTCCCAGATGACCGATACGGCAAGCGCCATGGGTCAGGCATTCGACGCATCGAGGAGTGGCGACTACTTCTACCTGCCGCCGGAAGCGTTCAATAATCCTGACTTTCAGCGTGGTCTGAAACTTTTCCTGTCGCCGGACGGCAAGGCCGCGCGTTTCATCATCACCCATGACACCGACCCGGCAACTCCGGCGGGCATTTCGGCGGTCAAACCGGAACTGGACGCAGCCCATCAAGCGGTGAAGGGAACGGCCCTGACCGAAGCCAGGTTCTACCTGGCCGGGACGGCGGCCATATACCGCGATATCCAGTCGGGCTCCAACTATGACCTGCTAATCGTCGGAATCGCTGCGTTGACACTAATTTTCGTCGTCATGCTGATCATCACACGAGCACTCGTTGCATCCCTGGTGATCGTCGGAACTGTACTGCTATCGCTGGGTGCCGCTTTCGGGCTGTCGGTCTTGGTTTGGCAGCACCTCTTCGGCCTGGATTTGAATTGGATCGCGCCGGTGTTCGGGTTGATCATCCTGCTCGCCGTCGGCTCCGACTACAACCTGCTGCTGGTGTCGCGGTTCCAGGAGGAGATCGGTGCCGGTTTGAAGACCGGCATCGTTCGCTCCATGGGGGAAACCGGTGGTGTCGTGACCGCGGCGGGCCTGGTCTTCGCCTTCACCATGATGTCCATGGCCGCCAGTGACCTCGCCTCGATCGGCCAGGCCGGCAGCACGATTGGTCTCGGCCTGCTGTTCGACACGCTGATCGTGCGTTCACTGATGACGCCGTCGATCGCCGCGCTGCTCGGGCGCTGGTTCTGGTGGCCGCAACGAGTGCGGCCACGCCCGGCCAGTTATATGCTGCGTCCCTTTGG
>PLSK01000005.1 GCA_003165155.1 Mycobacterium sp.
TTCAAATAACGTGACAGCGCCGTCTTGATGAAGTGAGCCTGCCCGATCACGACATTGACATCGTCCGGCTTGTCGACGGGCACCACATCCCAGGAAAGCGTCGTCGCGGTCACATGCACATCCTGCCACCGGCACGCGACAGCCACGTCCGATGCTCGGAATGCGAGCAGTCCTGTTTGCGGGCGCCGCGTTCGCCCTTAGGGTTCCGCGTACGGCTCCCGCGGGGCCTTCGCGCCGGACGCAGCATGTCACGCCGAAGACCATGGCTTTTGGACGACAAGCCCGCGCGCCGAGCAGATTCCAGTGCTGGCTCCGCGCGCACCGATACGGTTGTCCTGCTCGAAGTTGATCGTTTGGACCCAACGACGAAAGTTGTTGTGGTCAGAGTAATGAGCGGATGAACTCTAAAACCTCGTCGGCCTTGGCGAAGCCGCCGAGGTGGCTCTCGCCTGGGCGCAGGATGAGCTCGGCGTCGGGCAGGTGCGAGACCGCCGCTTCGGCGGCGGCGAAGGGCACCAGAGGGTCGGCGTCGCCGTGCCACCAGCGCACCGGCACCTTCACCTCGGCCAACCGGAAACCCCAGTCCCGCCCGAATAGGCGGACATCGTCGATCACGGCCTGGCAGCGGGCCTTGACGACGAGGACGATGTCATCGACGAACACCGCCTCCATTTCTGGGTCGGCGAAGACCCGTTGGTCGCCCTCGGGCTGAATGCTGGAGTAGGCCCGTAACACGTAATGCGAGACGGGGATGAGGGGCGCGAGCAGCCCGAAACTCAGCGCTGCCAACGGCCTGCGCAACTCCGAGAGCATCGGTTCGAAGCGGCGGGCAAGGTCGTCGATGACGCCGGCGGTGGCCTCGGGGCCAACCGACGGGACTATGCCGCCCAGCACTGCCACGGCGGCCACGCGAGCGGCCAGCGGGGGCACCGCGCCGCAGGCCAGGGCGTAGGGGCCGCCGCCGGAAAGGCCCACCACACCCAGTCGCTCGGCGCCCAGCGCGTCGGCCACATCTGCGACGTCGGCGGCCCAGTCGGCCACCGCGGCGTAGTGGTGCGGAGCGGACAGACCCGAGCCCGGCCGCTCCACTACGACGACGCGCAGGCCGAGCTTCTCGGCAGCGCGCCGACCGAGCAGCGGGAATTGGCGCCGCGCGCCCGGTGTGCCGTGGAACCACAGCACCACCGCGCCTGTAGGGTCGCCGTACTCGGCGAAGCCGAGCCGGCGACCGTTAGGCAGGTAGAAACGGCCTTCCGCGCGCGGCTTTTCGACGCGTCTTACGCGGAAGGGATGCCGCAGAGGATTGTCCAGTTTCATCGGTTCTCGGAAAAGAGTAGGCGACCAGGCTCGGCGGAGGCTCGTCGAGCCCCTTCGGCATCAGCGTTTGCGCGGTATCGGTGACGGGTCGACAAGCCCGGACTGCACCAGCGCGTCCTGGACGAACCGCTGCACCGACCGCGACTGGAAGAACCCGGTGTGCCCGCCTTGGTACCAGACGATCTCGGGTCTGCCCCAGTGGACCCACAGCCTGCTCACCTGCTCGCGTGGGTGCACGAGCCTGTCGGCGACGCCGGCGTAGACGAAGCGGCCCTGCATCGGCACCCGGGGACTTAGCGCAAGCGGCGAGATCATCCGACCGATCGGCTTCGCCAACGTCAGTACTTGACGGCGCGGATCGTTGTGGCTCAAGCCGGCGTGGCGGCCGAGCAGTTCGACTAGATCGACGACCGGGACGCCGAGAATCGCACAGGTAAGGCCATCGTCGAGGCTGGCGACCAGCGACGCGATGTAGCCCCCGAGGGACATGCCGTTCAACCCGATCTTCGAATCAGGCTCCTGCGACCGGATGCAGGACAGCAGGCGCCGAATGTCCCACACCGCCTGAGCCGCAGCGTGCACGTTGTCGAGTAGGTTCCCACCAGGAAACACCGCGCCCTTCGGAAGCCCGCGCGCACGAGGGCCGTGCATGGGAAGGACGGGAAGCACGACATTCAGGCCGAGATCTTCGTGCAGCTGCCAGGCCCTAAACAAGGTGAGGTCGAGGGCGGCCCGGCCCATCTGCGCGCCGTGCACACACACCAGCCACGGCCTTGGGTCGCGGTGTCGCAGCATCAACGCGTACACCCGGTCGTTGGCGGTGTAGCCCAGCCACCGTTCCCGGCCCGGTTCGCCGGCATGCGGCTCGTACCTGCTGTCGAAGGACATGCGCTGGTAGCTTCGGCCCCGGCTGTTCACGGGCCTGACGGTGACATCGGTCAGCGGCGGGGGCGTCGCGAAGAACCCTTCAGGGTTCTCCAGCCACCCCTTCTGCCCATACAGCTCGAGAGCCGCGATCACGTTACGTTTCACTCGCGCAACTGCATCCGGGTCCGAGCTGACCGGCCGGACCGACCGGAGACCCACCAGCACGATCTCGTCGAAGAACGCTTGCGTCGCAAGCGCAATGGTGGGTCGTGCGACCGGAAGCTCATCTGGCTGACGGTCGAAATAATGACGCCAGGACTGAGCGTAGAAGCCGCCCGTCCGCATGAACGGCCTGAGCGCATTCTGAACCGGACCGGCTCGGCGCGGCCGCTGGTAGGGAACGCCAAGTTGTCGCCCTTTGTCGGCATCGTCTGCCGCGACAGCCGAGGTGCCTGTCTGCTCGATGTCCTCCATGCGACCGCTACCTCCCCGGATACGTTCGGGCCGCGAAGTCGAATAGTTCGAGGATTCCTCCGCCTGTTGAGCGTGTCGCCGAGCGGCGTCGGCGGCATCGGCCCCGCTATGACGCTAGGAACCCATCAGTCGGCCGGATAGAGACTTAGGTCCCCGGTGAAGCTCGGCCGCGTTCATCAGAGGGGGTGAAGCGGATCTCGTTCTAAGAACCGGTCTATCAATGGCGACACAATTTTTATCTAGCTTCTAACGTCTCAAAGAAGACGAGATACGAGGGTCTCAAAACTCTGTGCCGAAATCACCATGAATCCCGAGGGCTCCTCGTGGAGTGTCTAACCGCCTATTCTTAGTGCACCCTGCAGACGGTGGGGCCCCCGGGATCGGCGGAGGGTCGGATGACGGCCATAGCGGTGTCCGGACGTGTGGCACTGAGCCTCTGGAGAACGCCCGGTTTTGTCACGGCTGTGGCTCACCCGTCAAAGACGGTGATACCGGGCTGAGTACAAGCAGGTCACGGTCGTCTTCGCCGACGTGTTCCACTCGATGGACATCGCGGCAATGCCGCCCAGATAACTACGCGCCTGCATGTCGGCGCGTGATGACGCAGGCTGGGTACGGGTATAGGCCGGTTTACGATTTGATCTCGTTTGAGAGACCTCCCGCGCTGCTGACCTCTAATTGCTGCCGTTGAGGGACAGACTCGTGTGGTACCGACATGAAGGAGTAATCACGTTGCTGATCAATGCATACCTGTGCGCGTCGGGGATCACCATGGCCGTCGCCTTTGTCTGCAAAAGGTTCTGCCATCAACTCACGCCGCGCCTGCTTATTCGCGCATCACTTGCTGTCCTGGTTGGTGCGCTGTGGCCACTGCTGATTCTCGGGATCGTCGCATTCGGCGGTGTTGTATTGCTTGCCAACGTGCAACGGGCCACCAACCCCTACCTGTCGGGCGCGGCTCAGATGCAGGAGAACAAAGCCGGTCGCAATCAACCCGATGACGCCGACCGGCGACCCATCGTTGCTGCGCCCCGTTAACCCCCACAGGGGTAAGTGTTGAGGTCGACGTATGCCCGATAGTGAGAAGACCGCCATGCTGCTCGACGAGCTGGCCGCCCTCGCCCCCGCGCAGCGACGCAAGGTGGCCACCTTGCTGAAGAACGTGTCAGAGACCTTCGCCGAGGTACCCGACGGCAAGACGGCCTCGCATGTCCTCGGCGTGCTCGCCCACCTACTCGAGCCGGACTGACCTGTCCCGAAATCAGTCGATTACGGCACGAGCCCGGGTGGCCTCTTGACGGTTGCGTTTTCCCATGACTCGCTACGCCGAAAGTCCGGAAATGCCTGCTAAATGCACTGTGATGCTGGAGGGTGCTGTCGCCAATATCTTGCGCGCGCCTCCAGCCTGCCCTCAACTACGGTCGGCCGGTGCGCAAAGGGTGAGCATAGAGCCGGGCAGCATGATTACCCGGTGGCGTTGGTTCCCGGCTGGCCCACCCCTATTCCGTTGGTCGGTGCGCCAGGCACAGAAGGGCACAGATCTTTCGGACCGCACCGACCTCATCTGGCCTCTACATTGCTTATGCGCGGAGATGGTCTTCGGTTATTCCGAGGCGGCTGAGAACTACCCCGACGGCGATTGCCCCATCGTCTTGGTCGTCCAACGACTGGATCCAATGCGGTGCCGCGGCTCGAACATCGACGCCGGACAGCAGACTGTCGAATAAGTTCGGTTCGAGCGAATCAAGCTCGGTAACGAATTCTGGAAGCCATCGCCCCGAATACTCGAATGTATGGCCGAGCGCTCCAACGAGGGTGCTGCGGTTCGCCTGTACGACAGCGATGGCCGCAGCCTTATCGAACGCTGCCAGCGCTCTCAGTGCTTCCGCGCAGTCGCCCCAGTGGAACGAGATGCTGCCGTAGGCGAGATGGACGCGATCAGGTGGCAGTCGCGCGGTGATCTCGGGAATCACACGAATCCCCCACGGCGCAATCTGGTCGATCTGGTCTGCGTGACGCTGTAGCAGAGACCTGGCTGGCTCCATGTCAGTTGAGGCGGAAAGTACCATGACGAAGTCGTAGTCGTTCCAGATGTCAATGTGCCAGTAGTGCGCCGGCCACGAATCCATTGCGTCGCAGCTAATGTTGTGGCACATCTGATCCAGCTTGGACTGGTCCACCTGAGCCAGCAGGTAAGCGATCCATGCGAAGTTGTGCAGTTCTCCTGGATGGCAATCCGACAGTGCAATACCGACTTTGGACCAGTCGATGGCGTTGATCCAGTCCATCATCAACGCCCGATAGAGAGCCAATGTCTCTGTGTGATCGTCATTCTCGGAGACGTCGTCGAAGTCGCGCGTGATGACGCCAAGAAGACCGAGATGCCAGCGGAAGACCTCGTGGTTGGTGGTTATCGGCGAGGTCTCGAAACCTTGAACGAGCCGCGGTGTCATCGCCCGCACAATGATCGTCACCATGTCGCTCGAGACCGTCCATAATCTCTGGGACAGTTCCGCCCACCCGTGCAGCGACTCAGATTTGGGCATTTCGCGATCAACCCAAGCTTGGACTTGTTGCAGATCAACGTTGTCTGAGACCGCGTTTGTCCAGGCCTGCATCGTGTCCCAGTCGACCTGGCAGAGTTCGCTGACAAGATCTTGCCAGCCCCCGATGTAGTTCCCGGTTGCCACGTCGAGCATTCGGTTGATGAGCCGGGCTAGGCCGACTTCGATGCAGACCCGCTGGTGCAGTTCTTTATCGTTACCGCGCAAACCATTGAGCAGCCAGTGGATGCCGTATGCGGACTGGTCTGTCGCGTCCTGGATCCAAGGAGGCATCCACTGGCCAATTCGAACCCAGGTGTCCTGCGGTAGAGGGTGCCACCGGTCGGCCGTCCACAGGATTAGCGCTCGCAAGCCGCGGCTCTGCTCGTCCGAGGCGAAAAGTCGTTCCGTGAGAATGCTTAATACGTCGTTGTCTACCAATAAGTTCTGTTGGAGCAGGGCATCTCTCTGAGTCGAGTCCAGTAGCCAGTAACGCCCACGGTCGGATACTTCGTCCGATAACAAGATGCGATGTGCTGTCTCAATGAGGATGGGGGCTGGCTGGATGGCCGGCTGGCCAAAAACTTGATTGACCGCGCGAATTGCAAAACGAATATGTGGTAGCCGCAGGCGATCACCGCGTTCGAACACGAGTCGACGACGCCGCAACTCAGCGAGACCTAACTCGACGCGTTCGTCAGGGAAGCCGGCCTCTTGTGCTTGAGCAGCCAAGTCCTCAGGTGCGATCCCTTCGTCTGCGGAAACGATCTGTCCGAGCGCTATCAATGCGAGAAGCGCGTCGTATCCGTCGGTATTCAACTCGTCCAGTACCTCGAGTAGCCGGCGATCCCCGCCTGACAGCGTATTCATAAATTGCCAAGGGAATTCAGCATCGCTTGCAATCTCGATACGGCGGTCGATTGGCTCGGCCCCCAACCCGTAGCCGACTCGATCGTCCAGTTGAGCTACCAGAACGCCCAAAGTCTCAGTGGTTGCGAAACAGAAGCTGGCGAGCGTGTCGACGGCACTTTTCGCAACAAGCGCCACCTCTTCTGCAGGTGCTCCCCACGAAGTCGTGCACAGGATCACAGCATGGTCATGCGACGTCGCCCGTTCAAATCCGCGGATGATCGAAGGATCGATTGACTGGGCGTCGTCGACCACGGCAACAACCGGGCCGGGATGGGAGATGAACTCCTGGATAGTGCTTTCCTCTGCCGTGCCGGGATTGGTCAGCTCAAGGATGCTCCAGGCGTCTTTGTTGAGATGGTAAGCAGCCTGGAATGCTGAGATCGACTTACCGCATCCGCTTGGGCCAGTTACAGCGACAAATCCGGCCGCACGCACCCCATTAACGATCCGCGACATTCCGGGCAGCTCCGGACAATTCTCGACATCACTAGGCCCAAGCCGGTATCCCATCAGCGCAGCCATAAGGCCCCGCTG
>PLSK01000282.1:0-1109 GCA_003165155.1 Mycobacterium sp.
TGGCAACCCACCGCCACGGCTGGCTGTTATGCAGCGAGGGAGCACGACACGCCAACTCCACTGCCGTCGTGATCAACTCGATGTCCAACGTTGTTTGGGTCATCGTCCCCACCTGCCACTTGACATAGCCACAAGCCTCGGGCATGCGCATACAGGAGACGAGAGTCCTTGGTCCCCGGATGTCAATGACAAACCGCCCGTTGGCGCCGAATGGCCCTGTCGACGAAGACACCTGACCCTAGTCGCAAACGCTAATGTCTCATAGCGTCGTCAGCGAACCGTAAAACTCGGCAAGGGGCTGTGACATCGTGCCTGCGACACCGGAAACGCAAGTTCTCAAGAACGCGGTGCTACTGGCTTGCCGGGCTCCATCTGTGCACAACAGCCAGCCGTGGCTGTGGGTGGCCGAGGGCGGCGTTCTGCGCCTCTTCGTCGATCGTCACCGCACAGTTCCGGGCACCGACGACTCGGGCCGAGAAGCGATCATCAGTTGTGGCGCAGTGCTCGATCACCTTCGTGTCGCGATGCTGGTGGCGGGTTGGCACGCGAGCATCAAACGGCTTCCCAACCCGGAGGACCCCGACCAGCTGGCATCGATCGAATTCAGCGCCGTTGACCACGTCACCGACGAACAGCGCGACCGCGCCACAGCGATTCTGCAACGCAGAACCGATCGGCTGCCGCTGGGTCGGCCTACCTACTGGGATACTTTCGAACCCGTCCTACGCAGCGCGATCGATGACAGCCCCGTGACACTACATGTGCTCTCCGATGACGCGCGACCGCAGCTAGTCAAGGCCTCACAGCTCGCCGAAGCAGTTCGCCGCGATGATTTGTCATATCAACTCGAATTAGGTTGGTGGACTTCACCGTTCGTAGCAAACGAGGGTGTACCCCCCAGCGCGCTGGCGTCTGATGAAGAACACCGCCGCGTCGATGTGGGGCGGCAGTTTCCGGTCAGAAGCCACCTGGAACGGCGTCCTGAGGTCACCGTGGACTGGTCGAAAATCCTCGTGTTGTCGACCGCGAAAGACACCAGAGCGGATGCGTTGAGGTGTGGCGAGGTTCTGTCGACCGTCTTGCTGGAATGCGCCGCGGCCGGCATGGCG
>PLSK01000282.1:1124-12131 GCA_003165155.1 Mycobacterium sp.
CCTTAAGATCCGTTAGCAATCCGCGAGCTACACCACTCGCACGAACGCACGGCCAAGCGGTCGGGCCACAATTCCCTGTCACTGTGGGGCCTATTTTACCTTGACACAGCCACATTCGGGGAGTGTGCGCAGCGATCTGACAGACCAGGCATTTTCGCGGCGCTGGTATTGATGGAGAGATGCAGATCGCGATAGTCGGGCCGGGCGGTATCGGTAGCACTTTCGCTTTTCAGCTGTCCGAGGCCGGTCACGATGTGACTGTCATCGCGCGTGGCACCCGACTCGAGCAGTTGCGCCACGCTGGGGCGATCGTCACCGTCGAGGGAGAGCGTGCGGCCGTCCACGTCAGTGGCGAATTTGATACGACAACGGACTGGGATCTGGTGCTGGTCACGGTCCTGGTGTCGCAGGTTGACATGTTGCTGCCCGCGCTGAGCGCCAGCGCGGCCAAGTCCGTGATGTTCATGTTCAACACCTTCCAATCGCTGGATCGGCTGCGCGACGCCGTCGGACCGCAACGCTTCGCGTTTGGCTTCCCAGCGGTCGCCGCAGGCCTCAACGACGGCCGGCTGTCATCGACGATCCTTCGCCGAGGAATGCTGACGACGGTTTCAGATCCCATCTGGGCCAAGGCTTTTACCGACGCGGGCCTTCCCGCGACAGTGCATCCGGACATGGAGAGCTGGTTGCGCACCCATGCCGCGGTAGCCGTGCCGATGGTTATCGCCGGCAGCACCGCGCTCCGACGTGGGACCGGTATCTCCCGGGCAGAAGCGGTCAGGTTGGCACGCGCGATGAGGGAAGGGTTTCAGCTGGTGCGCCACCTCGGTAACTCCGTCACCCCCGCACCTATCGCCATCATCAGCCGCTCGCCGGTACCGGTGTTGGCCACGTTGCTCTGGACCCTCACAAGGCTCGACGCGTTCACCAGAACGATTGCCGTTGCGCCCGCCGACGAGTCGCGCACGCTGATCGATGAGATGGCCTCCGCATGGCCGGGGCGCACCCCCGCGCTGCTCGCGGTCAGACCTTGAGACTCAAACGCGCCCTCGCCGCCAAGCATTCCGACAACCACGAGGCCTACACGGCAGCGAAGAGCGACTTCATCCGAACTGTCCTTGATCGATCGACATAGCTCCCACTACACGATCCCGCGACACAGGCCAGAACCTCACTGGCAGCTCACGCCGGGGCCAAATTTGTCGCAGATCCCCGGGGCCAGATCACTTGACGAAACGCACACAACTTTGGTCCCTGCGAGGCAGGACCTTTGGCGGGCGCAATTCACGGCTTCCTTCAGTAGCCTTATCGCTATGACGTACCAAATCCAAAACGATGATGGGGTCACCATCCTGGCGGTGCACGAATGCTGGGATCTAATGGCAGGTGTGACGCTGGGGCGACTGGTCACAAGCGTTGGCGGCCGGCCCGAGATCTTTCCGGTGAACTACGTCGTTGATAGCCACACGATCCTGTTTCGCACCGCGGAGGGCACCAAGTTGGTCAGCACTGCGATCAACAATCAAGTGGTGTTCGAGGCCGACGATCATAATGTCGCCGAGGGCTGGAGCGTGATCATCAAAGGCCACGCGCGGTCGCTTCGTACCAATGAGGAGATCGCGAACGCGGAGCGTGCCCAGGTATTGCCGTGGACGGCGTCTGACAATAAGACGCACTATGTGCGGGTGATTCCTGAAACAGTCACGGGCCGACGGTTCCAATTCGGCTCGCCGCCGATGGAGCAATCCATTCACGCCTGACCGCACGCTGCGACCGCTCGTCGGACAGGAGCTATCTGGCGCCCCGCTGCAGTGGGCGTCGGCGCGGCATGAACTCTAGCGACAACAACACCATCAGCGCTGCCGGGATGTGGTGGGCACATAACACTACGTAGCGCCGTTCGGCCAGCGAGTGGTACTTGCGGAGGTAACGGTACAGGGACTCAAGCCGGATAAACGGATCCAGCAGGTGGATCATCCGATACGCGACACGCTGCAACGGGCCTGGGTGGATGGCATCGAAGATCTCTGGAAAAGCTGCGAACGCCAGGGAAAGCCTGAGTGCATTGCCGCTTTTCGCCTCGTTGATCATGTCGACGCTAAGCCGCTCGTCAACGCCGTTCGGGGCGTTTGGACGACGAAACGGCACATCGAGTGTGATATCCGAACCTTCCCCGGCTGTTGCGTATCGGTGAAATGCCACCACTTGCCCGCACCGGTCACGCGCGATGACCAGCTTGATGCCGGGAATTCGCCCCTGAAGAACGCTGTCAAGATTCATGCAAAACCCGCGTTCGGTGCGCGCGGCGCGATGCGCCGCGTACAACACCTCCCCCAGTTCGGACATCAACACGCTGTCGAGGTCCCGCTCGTCAACAACCTCAGTTGTGACTCCGCAGTTGTGGCTGCGCTGCACGGCTTGGCGCAAGTTGCGATTACGGCGCCCGGCCAGGGTGAAGTGGCGAACATCCACGACGACATCGCGCCCGAACGGCACCGCCAGCATCGGCTGCCCGACGGTCTCGTAGCGCCACAGCCCCAAGTGCCGCTGGCCGCCGGCCAGTACGATGATCTGCCAACCCCGACTGTGGCACATGCCGACGAAATCGGCTACCAGAGCAACGAATTGGGTTACGTCGCCGATCGGGTCGCCACTGACTACCGCGAACCCAAGCCGGGTACGGTAGGCAATCGCAGCAGTCTTGTCAGTGTTGAAGTGATAACTCTTGCCGGAATGCATGGCAAAAGGCGCCAGCGGATCCCCGCGCGTGGCGTTGACCAGCGCCCACACCTGGTCCAGCACTTCTGGTTGCGGTTGCGCTGTGGTCGGCAACATCAGCGCGAACCCGCTGACGGCCACCAGAACGTTGCCGAGCATCCCGAGCGCCAGGAAGTGCGCAAACAGCCCAGCGCATGCCGCGGCCGCTGCGGCCGCGGCATGCCCAGTTGTCACCGGCCTGCCAAGAAAAACGCCGCGCGCAATCAGAGCCACTGCGGCAAGTAACGCCACCGACCACCCGAACCGGCCTGGGGCGGTCCGGTAGTAGCCAAGTTGCTCGCGTACGACCAGTACCGTCAAGCAGGCCAAGACGCACAGCACCATAAGCGCGCCGATGAAGCGGACGGCACGGACATCAACTCTGAGCAGGATTCGTTCGCGACCGCGCGCCGTGGCGGCGCCGCCGTTTCTCTGACTAACCTTCACGGCGCGCAAGCCTCCCGCGTCCGCTCGTGCGCAGACAACAGCCGCACATTCACACCCACCGCCCGGTCGGTCTGCGGCGCTTGCACGAACGAGAGCTCGGAACCCAGACCAACAGCCGAATCACCCCGTTGGTCGACGCCGTTCGGGTGACTCGAGCACGTCCTTCCTTTGCTCGTCCGGCTTGGCATCACGGCCGATTGCCGGGTACCAGCAGGAGCGTGGTCAGACACGGGTCAACCTATTTCTGGATAATTTTGAGGACAGTCGCAAGCGGTCATCCTGACCATAATTGGCGCCGCCGAGCACCGTCGAGAGCCGTTTGTCCTCGGCTTACGGCATAAGGTCCCTTAGCGTCGATCACGATGAATCGGCGCGTAACGTGGTCTAACACTGTCTGATGATCCGGGCCGGGCTGACGAATGTGTCAACCGATGAACGGCTCTGGCCTCGCGGGCCAGGTCTGGCGTCCCATCATTCTCGTTGGCCGGGATCGACCCTGAACGCATCGCTCTGCTGCCGCCGGCACATTCGTCTGCTGTGCGACCATTCGGTCTGCCAGGATTCGCCATTCCCGATGCCGCAACGCGAGTCGCCGGGCGCGATCGGTGCCACGATTGTCACTACCTCGCCGATATCGGCCCCACCTGACCGGGACCCCGTGAACTAGTCCACGGTCGTTGAGAGTCGTTCAGCTGTAGCGCGATGCAGCGTAGCGGAGCTATTCCAGGGGCGACGAGTCGGCTGGCAACAAATTCGTGCTCCGCGTCCTCGTCCACCCTGACGACACCGCATCGAGCCCGCGGAGCTGGCCAGCCTGTGTGACCGATGGGCGGCCACCGTGGGGGTTCTCATTAGTGGCTGGGCGCAAGGGCCGGAGGCACCAACACGATTGTTTGTTTCGTTGGCTGGGCCCCTGCGACGCTGGGACCTAGTGCCCTAGCCGGCTCCGCCTCATCTGAGCAGGGTCGGTATGCATGCCAACCTATAAGAACGCCCATGTTCGAGACTCGGTCCGCAGCTTTAACAAGCATGTAATCAACCCGGCCATGACGCCCCTGGCTGGCCGGCGACACTGGTATGCGGCGCAAATCCGGCACACCGGACGCAAATCAGGAAAGAACTATTCCACCCCGGTAGTTGCAGTCAAAGTCTCCGATGGCATCGTCGTGCCACTGCCATACGGCACCGATGTCGACTGGTTGCGCAACGTGCTAGCCGCCGGAGACGCGACAATCACGAACAACGGGCGCACCTATCACGTTGTCGAGCCGAAGATTATCGACGCAACTACAGCCGAACCGCAGCTCTCGGCGTGGAGGCGCTGGACCTACCACGCGGCGAACGTTGACAGCTACGTCAAATTTTCAACGGCCGAGTAGCCGCCGGCAAGAGGCGCCGGACGTCGATGCCGACATGACCGTGGCACGCCAGCACGTGCACGGTGCACCGGCCAAACGGGCGATGGAGTTTCCCCGCGCGATCTCCTTAAGTGCAGCCTTCTCCAGCTCGGCGTCGTCCAGCAGCCGTTCAAGCGTGGCGTTCTCACGTTCGAGATCCTTAAGCCGCTTGGCGTCCTCAGCCGTGAGGCCTTTCGTGCAGCCATACGAAGTCCCGTATACCGGCGAGCTGAAACAGGACGCGATCGCGTATCGGCCACGCTCGCCTCGCCTCGGGCCCGGAAATGAGCTCGGGGCGCTCTAGGTGATGGATATGCCCTTTCCAGGCAAGCTCGCAAGTCCCGGCGGCCATCAGGTTTTGGTACCAGTCGGTCTGAGTGCCATAACCCAACGGCAGCAGGACACCATCACCGTAATCGCATGTGCCCAGCGATGTCTGGTAGGTACGTCCGCTTCGTCGCCCTACATGGGTCAGTAGCCCCCAAGGCGACCGGTCAGTCCCTGAGACTTTGCGAGTCATGTTGTTTGTACGTTGTCAAAAACCTCTTGAATGGGCCATGCATGTCAGGCTCACGCCACTGAGAGCCAACGCAGCCACGAGGATGCTGCGGGCTACCCGGTGTCCCCCGGTTCCCTTATCACTCTCCACGATCGCCTCCCTCAACCGCCATCATTTGCTAAGACCCTTCTGGAACCGGCGCGCTCAGCTGGTTGATCGACAACTCCCCGGCGGCACGCCGATCTCGCCGCATCGGGGCGGCCGGTGAACCGCCCCCGGTTTGCGGGCACTTATTCTTGGTCTTCAGCAATCCAATCGCGTGCCTTGCTGGCTTCAGCTTCTGGGAACGCCCGGTATTCCCCGGGCCATAGAAAGCCAAAGAACTCACTGAATTTCGCAATGTGTTTCGCCCAGGCGACGTCAGTGACCACTGCGCAGCGCTCCCAGTCGAAGAAGTGTTTCCAGCCGAGCTTCTGATCCTCCCAGACTGCTCCCGGATCGAAGCCCTCCAAATCAGGGGCGATGTCAATGTAGATGCGCAGCTTTTTGTGACGAGTCAGCCGATTTTCAAAGTCGGGTATCAGCACCCGGTCGTAATCGTCCTTCGTCACATGCCCGTGTAACGCGAACGCTGCGACGTTGTCGGGAAAGCCTTTCAGCAGTTCGATCATGAGCTCCTCCTCAAAATGGGGTCTGCTCTCTCGTCGCGTCATCGTCTCCGGCGTGAACGTCCCGCTCTAGAGGACAAAGTCATCGAGAAAGAAACTGGGGCCAGTTCAGGTGACCACACTCAGTGACGTCGGTCGCGGCCGGTCATCGACGCCTGCTACGCCGGCTTAGACCCCGTGGTATCGCGCATGGTGTCAGCAGCGGGGGCCGGCTGGCGGCGCTGCTGGTCGACGAGCCGCACCCGAATCGCGCTGTCGCGATCCTGTTCCTCCAGCTCTAACTCGATGTGGGCCAACTCCTGCCTTAGCACCGGGAGCCAGTGTCTTGTCAGGGCCCGCACCCGCAGTCGGGTCGTGTGGACCTCCTGCTCGACGGTTCTCGTAGCCGATTGCGCTGCAGCGCATTCGGCGGCGGCCACAACGGCCGTTCGATACGCCCGCGCGGCCTGCACAGCCGCCGAGGTCGGGTAGATGACGGCCGGATCATCCTCAGGCGGCAACACGCAGGCCGCGACGTCCGGGTAGCGCACCCCGGCGGTGATGGCCCACTGCACCGTGACCGACGCTGGCGCGGTGGCGACAGCAAGGTCGAACGCCTGTTGGCCGCCCAGCAGCACCGCGCGCAGCCCCCACATATCGGCCTCGCGGCAAGCCTGCTGCCAGTCGTGGCGGCTTTGTTCGGCCCTACGCTGCAGCTCTTCCTGCAGCGCGGTCAGCAAGTTCAGCTTCTGGTCGAGCAGCATCACCCCGCGCTCGGCGAGGTCGAGCCGGTTGAGCACCCAAAGCCGGCCCATCCGCCCGGGGGGACGCGTCAACGCCGCCATCTACGCCTCCTTCACGCTGTCGGGCCGGTGTGCCTCGAGCAGGCCGGAGGGCAGCATCGCCAGTTCACTACGCGGCAACCGCGCGAGTACCTCCCACGTTCGGTTGAGTGTTTCGTCGAGCGATCGTGCTTCGTCCGGACGTTGATTGACTAACTTGGCGGCGAAATCACCCTCGAGCAACAAATAGCTGCGGTCTATGGCGGTGAGGGCATCGGGCCCGATCAGCTCGGCCAGCGCGCTGACCTGCCGTGCGCGGGCCAACGAGGCAAGCAGCTGCGCCGCCAGCGGCAAGTGATCGTCACGGGTGCGGCCAGCGCCCGCGCCGCGGCGCATCAGCCGCGACAGCGACGACAACGCGTCCACCGGCGGGTAAATGTTGTGCAGATGCATCTGGGCGGAGAAAATGATCTGCCCTTCGGTGATGTAGCCGGTCAGGTCCGGCACCGGGTGGGTGATGTCGCCGCCGGGCATCGTCAACACGGGCAACACAGTTACCGAGCCGGGCCGTCCGACGATTTTGCCGCACCGCTCGTACAGCGAGGCCAGGTCACTGTAGAGATACCCCGGATAGGCGCGCCGCGCTGGCATTTCACCGCGGGCTGCCGAGATTTCACGCAGCGCCTCGGCGTAGCTGGTCATGTCGGTCATGACCACCAATACGTGCCGCGACGTGTCGAACGCCAGATGCTCGGCGATGGTCAGCGCGATACGCGGGGTGAGGATCCGCTCGATGACAGGGTCGTCGGCGGCGTTCAGCAGCAACACCAACTCCCCTGCCGCGGCACGTGATTCGAGCACATTCCGGGCATAGGCCACGTCGGCGTGGGTGAGCCCAATGCCTGCGAACACCACGCTGAACGGCTCGCCGCCGGCACTAGCCTGCGCGGCGATCTGACACGCGAGGCGCAGGTGCGGTAGCCCGGGCAGCGAGAACACCGGCAGTTTCTGGCCCCGTACCAGGGTGGTCAGCGCATCGATCACCGACACGCCGGTCAGCACCGGCTCGGAGGGGGCCTCACGTTGCATCGGGTTGAGCGGGTCGCCGTTGACCGACACCCGCCGCGCTCCGGTCACCGGCGGGCCGCCGTCAATCGGTTCGCCGCGGCCGTCGCAGGTGCGGCCCAGCCAGGCGGTCCCCACCGCGACGCGCAGCGGCTCGCCGCTGAACCGGTATGCAGCCCCTGTCAGATCCATTCCCGACGTGCCTTCCATGACCTGCACGAGCGCCACGTCGCGGTTCACGTCGAGCACCAGCCCGTGCCGCACCGAGCCGTCGGCCAGCCTGATGACTAGGTATTCGTCCCACCCCACACCTTCGACACCGCCAACCACGGCCAGCGGACCGCGCAACTCACGCACGCCGCGATATTCCACCCATCGTGACCACGGGCGGCTCATCGCGGCAGCTCACGCAAGGTCTCAAGAATCTGGTCCCGGCGTTGAACCACCACCGCGGTGTCGTCGGACCCGCTGTCGTCGCGGGCGCGGATCAGCGGGCCGAAGTCGGTCTCCTCGATCACCTGCGCGGCCACACCGTCGGCAACCAGTTCACGGCAGGTGTCGATTACCGCTAACACCGCGTCGACGAGCGCCGCGGTCTTCACCTGTCCGCAGTGCGCGTCGTTGGGGTTCTGGGCATTCTGCGCCAGCACGGCTTCCCGCAGCAGCCGCCCGGCCACCAGCGCCATCCGCTCGCTGTCGGGAAGCGCTGTCACGCCGACCAGCTCGGTCAACGCGGCCAGGCGATCGGACTCGGTCAGCAGATCCAGCACCCGAGCGCGCCGGACAGCCCCGCCAGTGTCATCGCCGACAACGACGCCGGCGGTGCCGAGCGCTTCGGCGTCACGGGAAAACGATGCCGACCACGACACCGCGGGGTAATGACGCGAGTAGGCCAAGTCCCGGTCCAGGGACCACCGACATCGCACGAACCGCTCGGTGTGGACGGTGACCGGCTCGGACAAGTCTCCACCCGGCGGCGACACCGCCCCCAACACCGTCACCGACCCGGTACCCCCGCCGAGATTGTCGACGTAGCCGGCGCGCTCATAGAACGCCGCAAGTTCGGAGGACAGATTGGCCGGATAGCCTTCTTCGGCGGGCAGCTCACCCAGCCGAGATCCGAACTCGCGCAATGCTTCTGCCCACCGCGAGGTGGAGTCGGCGATCACCACGACGTGATAGCCCATGTCGCGGTAGTACTCGGCGACGGTGACGCCGGTATAGATGCAAGCCTCGCGGGCCATCATCGGCATGTTTGACGTGTTGGCAATGATCACGGTGCGGTCCACCAGCCGTCCACCGGTGCGCGGATCGCTCAGCTCGCGCATGTCGGCAACGATCTCGGCCATCTCGTTGCCGCGCTCACCACAGCCGACATAGACGATCACGTCGGCGTCGCACCACTTCGCGATCTGTTGTAGCAGCACCGTTTTGCCGGTACCGAATCCGCCGGGCACAGCCGCGGTGCTGCCCCGGGCGATCGGGAACAGCAGGTCGACCACCCGCTGGCCGGTGGTCAGCGCAACAGCGTCGTCGCGTCGACGACGATATGGTCGCGCCTGCCGCACCGGCCACCGTGCCGCGATGGCCACCGGTTGTCCGCCAATTGAGGCGATCACCTCATCGGCGGCGTAATCGCGGGCGGCGGCGATCCAGTCCAGCGTGCCCGACATCCCGGCGGGAACCTGCACACGGTGCGGCACCGATCCGGCGCCTGGCACCACGCCGAGCACCATACCGGCCGTCAGGTCCGCACCGATAGTCGTTCTCGGATCGAAATGCCATGTCGTATCATCGATTTCACTGTCATGGCCGGGCGCCAACCAGGTTGGCGCGGTGTGCAGGGGCCGCAGCAGCCCGTCGAACACCCCGCCCAGCAGCCCGGGCCCCAGCCACGCCGACAGTGGGCGGCCCAGCGCGACGACGCCGGCGCCGGGCCCCAGGCCGCCGGTGTACTCGTAGGCCTGTACCGTCGCCTGCTCACCGCGGATCGCGACCACCTCGGCGGGGATTCGCTCGGTTCCCAGTGTCACCAGCTCATGCATCGCCAGCGGGGCCGCTACGTCGATTTCCACCAGCGGCCCCGACACCCGCACAACCCGCGCTACGTCGCCCACGACCACAGCTCATCCAGCTGGGCAGTGGTGTCGTCGAGCACCTGCGCGGCAATGGCGGCCAGGCTTAGGTCGATGCGCCGCTGACCGGCCTCGGCCACAACCCCACCGGTGGGGTGCTCGCTGAGCTGTGCGTCGGCGCCCAGAGTCGCCTGCGTGGCGTCGCGCAGGGCGGCGTCCCAATTCGGGTAGGCGGGATCGTCACGCAGCCGCAGCACAGCCTCGGTGCCGCGGCGACACCACTGCTGGTAAATGTCGCGCCGCGCGGCGAGCACCGCACCGCGCAGCTCCCGCTGCAGCGCCGCGCGCCGCTGGGCGCTCGCCGTTGCCGCCGCAGCCCGCCCTGCGTCACGGGCCGTTTCGGCCAGCTGTGCGGCTTGATCGCGGGCCGCAGCGAGAACGCGTTGGGCTTCCTGCTGCGCTTCGCCGATCTCGCGTTCGGCGTCAGCCCGGGCGGACTCCAGAAGGTGCCGTCGCACCGGGTGCAGCGCCGCCATCGCCTTCTCGGCGTTGAGCGCGCTCACGCAGGCATCACGGCGGCCAGCGGTTCGGTCCCGCTCAGTCGGCCGTTCAACGCGACAGCGGCCGCCGCGGTCAGGATGACCAGGGTTGTGCCGGATGGCAGGCTGTCCCATGCCCGGCGTACCTCATCTGGGCCCTGGGCAGCCACGGTGGTCACGCCCGCCATCGCATAACCCGCCACCAACGCCGGCTCACCGATCGCTAGGACGGCTCCCACGTCAGGCCCGCTGGATCAAGATGACCGCCACGACAAGCCCGTAGATCGCGATGCCCTCGGCCAACCCGACGATCACCATCGCCCGGCCGAACAACTCCGGCCGCTCGCTCAGCGCCGCCAGCGCCGCCGCGCCGGTATACGCCACGGCGATCGCCGCGCCGATCGACGACCCCGCGACAGCGATCGCCGCGCCCAGCAGCGCCGCCCAGTTGCCGCTCGCGCTGCCCGGTCCGGCCGCCGCGGCAGTTTCCGCTGCGGCCGGCCCAGCGGTCAAGGCCTGCACCAGCACCACCACCGCGGCCAACGCCACGACCGCGTTGATCGCCCAGAACAGCCGCACCGCCAGCCGGCCCCGGCGACGCAAGAAGATCAAGCTGACCGCGAATCCGGCGATCAGCGCCGGTGAAGCGATAACCCAGGTCAACATGCCGCTGCCTCCGTTTCGACCACCGGGACCGTCCAGGGCCGGAACGGCCGGCCCTCACCCATGAAAACACGCGAAAACAATTCGTAGAACTCCAGCCGTAGCGCCTGCACGCCGGCAACCAGCGCCTCTAGCG
>PLSK01000181.1 GCA_003165155.1 Mycobacterium sp.
GCCGGATGGGTGACCGCGAGAACGACATCGTGATCCTGCTCGATCAGCGCCTGCAGCGTCTTGAACCCCCAGGTCTGGAAGCCGAAGGAGACGACGCGCATGACACTTAACCCTCTCTGTACCGCTCAAGATCCCTGCCAAATTCAAGCTCAAGAGATTATGTTAGCCTTCGCTAAGTTGCGTGGCTCTCGCGGCCGTCTCGGTGGACGAGACCGTATCGACGCGATCGACCCAAAGCGACCGGTAAGCGACCGGNNGGGTGCATGCCGCGGCCACTGGGGTGGATCAGACAGTTCCACAAGCCGGATCTGCCCGACAGTCTTCCGTTGCTGATCTTTCCGCATGCCGGGGCGGGGGCGTCCGCCTACCGCGAATTCTCGAAGGCGCTGAGCAGCAGGTTCGACGTCATCGTCTTCCAGTACCCCGGACGCCAGGACCGCGCCGCCGAAGCTTTGTTGGGTTCGATCCCGGAGCTCGCTGCGGGAGCGTTCGGCGAGTTCACCACATCGGATCACAATCGCGGCGTCCCGATCATCACGTTCGGACACAGCATGGGGGCGATGGTCGCGTTCGAATTCGTCCGGCTCGCCGAGGCCGCTGGAATCGATGTGCGGCAACTCAACGCGTCCGCGACGGTCGCCCCCTGTCACGCCGCCGACACACTGCCCCATCCCGCCACCGACGAGGAGCTCCTCGCCCACCTCGCGGCGCTCGATGGCACCGGCACCGGCGTGATCGCGAACAGCACCATCATGAAACTCGCCCTGCCCGTGGTCAAGGCCGACTTCAAGGCGTTCGACGCGTACCGGTGCACAGAAGATATCAAGGTGGCCGCGCCGATTCACGCGATGGGTGGCGATCAGGACCCGTACATCACGCTGGGTGATCTCTACGGCTGGGGTAAGCACACCGACACCCTCACGGTCACGATGTTCGACGGTGGGCACTTCTACGTAAACCAGCACGTCGAGGCCGTCGCGGAGTCGATGGCGTCAGGCGCGGAATGCGATCGGACGGCGTGACAACGAGTGACCCAGTCGTCATTTCCGGGATGGCTGTCGAGGCGCCCGGGGGAATCGACAGCCCCGGCGCATTATGGTCGGCGCTTGCCGAGTCGCGGGAGCTGATCGGCCCCTTCCCCCGCGATCGCGGCTGGACCGTCGAGGATCTGCTGTCGACGTCCCGGGNNGCGGCCCTGTTCGGCCTCACCGACCACGAGGCGATGGTGATGCACCCGCAGCAGCGGGTCGCGATGCGGGTGGCGTGGAAGGCGTTGGAGAACGCTGGGATCAATCCCGGCACATTGGAGAATTCGGAGGGCGGCTGTTTCGTCGGGATGTCGATGACCGAGTACGGCTCGCGCACGGCGGTGGCCGACGACTACACGGGTTTTCGGACCGTGGGTATGGGACAACTGGGCAGCGCCGGCAGGATCTCGCACTGCCTTGGACTCACCGGCCCATCGATTTCCCTCGATTCAGCGTGCGCATCGTCGCTGACCGCGGTGCAGCTGGCCGCCAACGCAGTGCAAATGGACGAATGCGAATGGGCGCTGGCCGGCGCCGTGTGTGTGCTGGGAGAGCCGACGGCCTTCTACGAGTTTTCCCGACTCAACGCTCTCTCCGCGGACGGGCATTGCCGGGCCTACTCCGACGACGCCACCGGCACCGTATGGGGCGAGGGCGCGGGAATGGTTGTCGTCGAACGTGAATCACGTGCGCGGCAATTGGGACACCGGATCTATGGCCGCGTCTTGGCCATCCGCAACAACCACAACGGCAAGGGCAAGCCGATCCTGGTTCCCCGGGTTCGCGCCCAGACGCAGCTCGTGAGCAAGACTCTCGACGCGGCGCGAATCGATCCGGCCAGCATCGGAATGATCGAAGGGCACGGCACCGCGACGCTGGCGGGCGACCCGCAGGAATTGACCGCCCTGTTCAAGACCTACGGCGCGGCCGGATGCGAGGCGCTACTGGGCTCGATCAAGTCGAACGCCGGCCACGCGCAAGCGGCGTCCGGAATGCTCGGGCTGATCAAGCTGCTGCTCGCGGGCCTGCACGGCCACATTCCGCCGACCCTGTTCTCGGACAACCCAACCAAGACGGTGGACTGGGATCAGACCGGCCTGCGACTGGCCACAAAACTGCATCCCTGGGACCCGAAAGACGGCGTCCGCTACGGAGCCGCATCGTCATTCGGCGCTGGAGGCGCCAATGCGCACGCAATCATCGCCATGCCCGCGAGCGCCTGAGTGAGAACGTGACAATTCTTAGTTACCGGCTCCCGAACGGCAGCATTCCCGTCCTGCTGTCGTCGGACGTCGCAAACCTGTTGCAGGGCGAGGCCGCTGCCGTGCTGTCCTATGCCACGGATCATCCCGAGGTAGCGCCCCAGGCCATTTCCGACATGCTGTTTCGAACGCGGATCGCGCGCAAACACCGGGTCCTGGCCATGGTGGCCGACCGCGACGAATTGCTCAGCGCCCTGCAGGCGGTTATCGACGGTCGCGAGCACCCAGCGTTAGTTCGCGGCACTACCCCCGCCTCAGCTCGCCGCCTCGGCTACGTCTTTCCCGGCCAGGGCGGCCAGCGCCCCGGGATGGGGCGGCTCTTCTATGAATCGGTCCCCGCGTACAAGGCCGAGGCCGATCTATGCGCCGAGGCCTTCACGGTCCAGCTCGGCACGTCACCGCTGAGTTACCTGCTCGACGAACATCTTCCGGCCCAAGACGACGCCACCACCGTGCAGCCCGCGTTGTTCACCCAGATGGCTGGGCTGGCCGCGATGTGGCGCTCATTCGGCATCGCACCAAACGTGACCGTCGGGCACAGCCAAGGAGAGATCGCGGCAGCCTACGTATCCGGCACGATCACGCTGGCCGATGCCGTCTGCATCATCGGGATACGCGCCCGGGCGGCCGACCAGTTCGCATCCGGCGACTACGCGATGGCAGTCGTCGCCGCCGACCTCGATACCGGTGAGGACTTGATCGCGCGTTGCTCCGGCTGGGCCGAGCTGTCGGTGGTGAATTCGCCAAACATGGTTGGAATCTCCGGTGATCGAGAAGCGGTGCAGGGCATCGTGGATACGTGCACCGAGCGCGGCAGGTTCGCGCGAGTGATTAATGTGCAATATCCCGCGCACACCAGCCTGATCAATGAAGTTGGCGAACAGGTACGTGCGACCACGCAACGCGAATTGCAGAATCCAAAGTTCCTCGATACGGATATCGACTGTCTTGGAGCTACTTTGGGTGGTCGGATCACCCAGGATTTGCCGGTCGACGAATATTGGTTCTGGAACCTGCGCAACACCGTACGGTTCGATAAGGCGATTACGGCGGCGCTGCCGCTTGGCGTCGATACCTTCGTCGAGCTGGCCGAGCATCCGACGCTTCAACTGGCAATTCAAGACAACCTCGCCGCCCTGACCGACGAGCACGCGACCATGGTGGTCGGCACATCCGACCGAACGGCCACCGATCTCAGCGAATTCACCCGCAATCTTGCGCAGCTGGCAGTGCACGACCTGGACTACCCGTGGGAATGTCTGGGCACCGAGCTGGACGGCCCCGCGCCGCCGCCGCTGCTCGATTTTCCCAATACCCGGATGAACGAAGTGCGGTTGTGGCAGCACTACGTTCCCTCCGCAGTCAAATCGATTGCGGCAAAGGCGAAACCGGCACCGGACGCAGCATCGCCACGGCTTCTCGGCGAGGAGTGGGCGCGGCTCTCGCATCGTTCGCTGATGCCACCGCGCGCCATCGGAATCATCGATCACGCGGGAGGCAGCGCCGATCTGGCCAGCGCCCTGTGCGCCGCAGCCGGCAACGTCGGCGCCACAGCACGCGTTATCGACCTCGAAAACCCTGAAACCCCCAAAACCCCCAAAACCCTAGACGATCTCGATACCCACGTCATACTTCTCCCAGCGTCGCCGGACCTGGACCTGGAACTTGACACTGCCGCCGCCGAAGTCGCGGCTTTCTTCGGCAACCGCACGTGGTGGCCCGGAGTCGGCGGCGCGATCACCGACTGCTGGCTGGTGACAGTGAGCGGCGAGGTGGTTATTGCCGACGATGCGCCGCCAGATCCGGTGCACGCGGCAACAAGTGCGGGTTTCCGCTGCATCGGCGCCGAACACCCCGGCGTGCGGTTTCGGCACCTCGACCTGGCCGCCGGATCGACGTCACCGGAATCGGCGGTCACGATCCTCGGGGCGTTGCACACCGCGGGCGAGTCAGAGCTCGCGCTACGCAACGGCGGCCTCTACGCGAAGCGGATCGTCGAGGACGACTCCCGCCCGGCCGAGACAGCCGACGCGAATGAGGCGCCGCCTGAACATGCGCTCATCATCGGCGGTACGGGAAATATCGGGATCGAATTCTGCGAGCACTTGGCGCGCCGCGGCGCACGACGAATCACCCTGGTAAGCAGGTCGGGCGAGACACCCGCGGTCGCAGATCGACTGCACCGGATCCGGTCGGCCACCTCAACGCAAATTCGCGTCTCACGGTGCGACGTGGGTGACAAGGCAGCGGTATCGGAACTGGCGCGGGAACATCACGACGCACCGGCGGACCTGATAATCCATGCCGCCGTGGAATATTCGGGCGCCGAACTGTCAGACATCACCGCCGAGAAGGTCGACCAGGCCCTGCGCGCCAAAGTCATCGGCATTTCCCGCGTGCTGGGCGCGTTTCCCCGGACCGATCGCTGTCGGGTCGTCCTGTGCTCCTCGATCGCGGCGACCGTCGGCGGTCGCGGCCTGATCGTCTACGCCGCGGCCAATCGAATGCTCGACGCGATGGCGCACCGGCTCCGAGCCGAGGGTGTGGACTGCGCCTCGGTGCAGTGGGGCCAGTGGGCGGTCACTTTCGATCCCGACGCCGCGGGCACCTCGCAGCTGGCCGTGACCGGGCTGCTGCCAATGTCTGCCCGGGATGCACTCGAGCTGGGGATGGGGCCACTCGGTGGAAATGCCGGCATCGTGGCGTTCGAGTTGGAACGGGCGCGGTCGGCGCTGGAAACTTGCGGGCGCGGCTCGTTGCTGTCGCAGCTGAGCTCGCCTGACGTCAAACCCACGGTGCCCGTTGAGGATGCCGATGTACCGCAACGCTTCATGAAGCTGCTGGCTCAGGCCATCGGTGTCGAGCACGCCGAAACGATTGACACAGAAATCCCCATGGTGGCCATCGGCCTTGATTCGTTGCAGGCGCTGGAGTTACGTCGTCGCGTGAAGATCGAGTTCAACCACGATCTGGAGGTCGCAGATCTGCTCGGCGGGGCATCGATTGCGGACGTGCTGGCACAACTGAGCCGTTAGCCGTCAAACGGATTGATACTCGCCGGTTCTCCCCAGCGGGGGATCGGTTACCCGGGTTTCGGCGCCGAGCACCCGGTCGGACAGCAGCCCCAGGCAGCTCAGATTGGGAAAACCCGGGCCTTCGTTGACGCCGGACAAATTGGGCAGCACCAGTTTCGGGGCCACACCGGCCACGGCCAAGTCGTGGCCGATGGACTCCTCCAGGCGCTCGCGCGTCAGCGGGCCACCCAGGCCCAGCTCCAAGGCGTCCACAGCGGCGGGGCGCAACAACGGCAGGAACCAGAGTGGGTCGGCACCGGATCCGTCGATGACGAGGTCGAAACGATGCAGCGTCTCGTGCGGTTCACCACGGTTGTCGGTGCACAGCGTGATCCAGATGCGGTTGTCGCGATCGATCACGCGAGCGACGCGCCCACGCAGATGCTTGATCCTCTCGTCTGCGAGCAACGACTCCTGAACCCGCGCAGAGAAGACCCCGCGGTCGGTGCGGGCGATGCAGTCGCGCCGTTCGGCGTGCGTCAGGCTGCGCCAGCCCGCGGGATCAGAAAACAGCGAGTTCTCGAAGAAACCCTCGCCGCGGGTGAACAGGGTCGCTTGCGGCGAGATCGCGGTGATCGCCGAAACCCGGTGATGAAAAAGCTCATTGAGTATTGACGCGGAGGTCTCTCCGCCGCCGATGACCGCGACATTTTCGGCGACAATCCGTTCGTGCTGCCCGGCGCGCTGCCAAAATTGCGAGATCGACAACACCCGCGGATCACCCGAAAGGATCGACCGCTCCGGCTGACCCGGACCGGTCACCATCATCGCGTCCGCCGTCACGTTCGAGTCATCCGTGTGCAGCACCCAGCGCGATCCCTCGAGCGAGATATGAACCACTTCGCCGCGAACGACTTTCAGATCGACCACGTCGGCAACCCAACGCAAGTAGCCGGCCCAGGTGTCGTGCGTGGGCGCCGGCCTTCCCCGGTCGATCCAGCCGACGAATTGATCGGTGGCAACCAGATACGACTGCCAGCTGAACCGCATCATCTGCTCGTCGAGTTCGTTGTTACGGCCCGGCACCAAACTCGATCGGTACGGGAAGCCGACGTCTTTTTCCGGGCTGGTACCCAGCCGCTGACGGCCGTCGGTCCAGCCGCCACCGGCTTGCCAGTTGGCTGCGACACCGGAGCGTTCGATGGCAACGACGTCGGCCACCTCGACGCCCATCTCGCGCAGCACCGCCGCCTTCGCGGCCACCGCCACCGCCTTCGCGCCGGCTCCGATGATCGCGAGCGTGCCGGTCATCGCGCCAGCATCCCCCACAATCACCTCCAGAGATTAGCTCAGGCTGTCCTAACTTCGTACGCTACCCTATGTCCGGGGGCCGCACACGCCTGCCCCGAGGGAGCTATCGAGTGCCTGTTACCCCTGCGCTGGACGGCTTTGTGCCCTTCCCGCCGGACCGGGCGGCCAGTTACGCAGCCGCCGGTTACTGGACCGGTCGCGCCCTCGATTCGGTGCTACGAAATGCCGCGGCGGCATGGCCCAACCATATTGGCGCCGTGGACGCCGTCAGCAGCCACACATATTCCGAACTGGACAAACTTGTGGACCGGGCCGCCGCCGGGTTCGCCTCGATCGGGATCGCGCCCGCTGATCGGGTCCTCCTGCAACTGCCGAATTCGTGCCGGTTCGCCGTGGCGCTGTTCGGTCTGCTGCGCGCCGGTGCCATCCCGGTGATGTGCCTGCCCGGACATCGATATGCCGAACTCAGTCATTTCGCGGAGACCAGCGGCGCGGTCGGGTTGATCATCGCCGACACGGCCAACGGTTTCGACTACCGCGCCATGGCCGAGCGGTTGGTCGCGGCACATCCCCAGCTGCACCACGTCGTCGTCCACGGGGAACCGGGCCCCTTCACGTCGTGGTCTGATCTGCCCGCCGGTGATCCACCCGATATTGGGCTGGACGCCACGGCTCCCGCCTTGCTGCTGGTGTCGGGCGGCACCACCGGCGCACCGAAACTGATCCCCCGCACCCACAATGACTACGTCTACAACGCCACCGCAAGCGCCGAGCTCTGCCGGTTGACACGTGACGACGTGTATCTCGTGTCGCTGCCGGCGGCACACAACTTCCCGCTGGCGTGCCCCGGCATCCTCGGCGCGATGACCGTCGGCGCCACCGTGGTTTTCGGTGCGGACCCCAGCCCAGAGGCCGCATTCGCCACCATCGAGCGGCACGGCGTCACCGTCACCGCACTGGTGCCGGCGCTGGCCAAGCTGTGGGCACAAGCCTGTGATTGGGAGCCGGTGACCCCGAAGTCATTGCGGCTTCTACAAGTTGGCGGGGCCAAGCTGGAACCCGAGGACGCTCGCCAGGTGCGCGCCACGCTGACCCCGGGGCTGCAGCAGGTGTTCGGGATGGCCGAAGGATTGCTCAACTACACCCGCCTCGACGATCCACCGGACGTGCTCGAGCACACCCAGGGGCGGCCGCTCTGCGCGGCCGACGAAGTGCGCATAGTCGACGACGAAGGCGAGCCGGTGGCACCGGGCGAAGAGGGCGAACTCCTGGTGCGCGGGCCCTACACCTTCAACGGCTACTTTCGCGCCGAACGCGACAACGAGCGGTGCTTTGATCCCGAGGGCTTCTACCGCAGCGGCGACCTGGTGCGGCGCAGAGACGACGGCTACCTCGTGGTCACCGGTCGCACCAAGGACGTCATCTGCCGTAACGGTGAAACGATCGCCGCCCAGGGTCTCGAAGAGCAACTAATGACCCACCTCTCGATCTGGTCGGCCGCGGCGGTGCCAATTCCCGACCCACTGCTGGGCGAAAAGATCTGCGCTGCTGTTGTTTTCGCCGGGACGCCGGTGACGCTCGCGGAGTTGAATGCCCATCTTGATGAGCGCGGTGTGGCCACGCATGCCCGGCCCGACATGCTGGTGGCAATGTCGGCGCTGCCGACGACGCCGGTCGGCAAGATCGACAAACGGGCGATTGCCCGCCAGGTCGCTGGACCCAATCCGCCACGAGCGTAACCCCACTGCGAAAAGTCAGGCCGGAATTCGCCGCCCAGTTACGCTCGCGGCGGTTAGAAATTGAGGCTGGGGAACATGATTCGGCCGGGGTCATACTTCTGCCGAACGGCGCTCAATCGAGATAGATTCGAGCCGAAGTAGCGCGACGCCGCCTGGTTCGCCTCGAGGTAATTCACATAGCCCCCAACCGAATACGGACGCACCGCTTGGTGGGCCGTGTTGAGCCAGTTGATCGCCGCCGACGGGTCTCCGGATGTTTCGACATACCACTGCACCAGCGCGGACTGCTGACGCCACGGAAATGCCGTGGCCCCCGGTGCAACGCTGGCCAGCGCGCCGTCAAGCGCATGCATGATCGCCAGCATGCGACCCGCCCCGCGCGGAAAAGCTTCCACCGCCGAGGCGATGCCCTGCGCCGCGCCCGCGTTGATGGTCGGGAAAACATCCGATCCGCCGACATACCCGATCGGCGACGGGTTGAGGTTGTTGACGGCCAGATACCGCACCAGGCCCAAGTAATCGAATGTCTGGCTATCGGTCCCGGCCGGTTGAATGCCAACCGCCGAAGTGATGGCCGCCGCTGCTTTGCTACCCGACCCGGCCGGGCACGTCGCCATGATGCGACAGTGCGTACCCGTCGCGTCGGTCGTGCTGTCCGCCAATGCCCAGCTGTTTCGGTCGGCGGTCCGCAGCCAGTTCTGCCAACCGACGAGGACCTGCGCGAACGACTGCGGCGGGAAATTCAGGTTCACGACGTCGTACTGGGCAGTGGGGAACGTGGCGAAGGTCAGCGAGGTCGTCACCCCGAAGTTGCCGCCACCACCGCCTTTCAACCCCCAAAACAGGTCGGGGTTATTCGCGGCGGACGCGGTGACGGCCTGGCCGCTCGGCAGCACCACCGTTGCGGCCGTCAATTGGTCACACAGCAAGCCCGCATGCCGGGAATGGGCGCCCAGGCCCCCGCCCAGGGCGTGTCCCGCGGCACCGACCGACGGGCAGGTTCCCGTCGGGATGCCCCGGCCGGCCGCGGCCACCGCCTCGTGCACCGCGTACAGACTCGTCGCGGGCGTCACCGTGACCTGCCCGCTGGCGGCGTCATAATTGACTCCCCCGGGCAATTGGCGCAGGTCAAGCACCATGGTGCCGTTCGCGGTGGACGCCCCCACGTAGGAGTGCCCACCGCTGCGCGGAGCGACCTTGAGGTTGTGGGCGGTAGCGAATGCCATCGCCTTTTGCACGTCAGCCGCCGATGTCACGGCAACGACCGCCGCCGGCGTCGAGCCGTTGTAGTTGGTGTTGAAAACCTGCTTGGCCGTTGCGAATTGCCCGTCGCCCGGCGTCAGAACCTTCCCGCCGATTGCGGTGGAAAGATCGCCCCACCCCGCGGTATGCGGCGGGTCCGCGGCAGCCCGGCCCGGGCCGAAAACCGCGCCGGCGGCTAACGCTCCGACGGCGCCCCGCAGAAACGTCTGACGCGAGATCTCACGCCCCCGCGACAGTGACGGTCGCGAGCCCCGCGTAACGGGGCGCTGCGGGCCGGCGCCATCCCGCGATTGCGTCATGTCCCGCATTGTCAACCACTGGGTGACAAAAACCGTGGTGCCGCACGACGTGTCGTGTCACAAGTCGGCGCGCCGCGCTATCTATGTCAGGTTAAGCGGCGACAGGAGCATCGCGATTACCGTCCGCTGAGCGTCAGCGACCCTTGTGTTTTGAGCACCTTGCTGGCCGTGATCCGCTCGGTCTTGCGGGCCTCGCGCTCGAGGTAGCGCTGTTTGGATTCGTCGAATTTGTCGGAGGCTTCCTCGAGCTCCTTGATGAGGACAGCGAGATCGTCACGCATCGACGCGGCCTCGCCGGTGAAGTCTTCGCGCTCGAAGATGCGCCACTTTTTCAGCACCGGCATGACCACCTCGTTGAGGTGTATGCGGGGGTCGTAGACGCCACCTACGGCGATGATCACGGCCTTGCGCCGGAATTCGGGCACCGTGAATCCGGGCATCTTGAAGTTACGCAGTATCCGATGCACCGACTTCATCGCCAGGTTGGGCGCCACGTCAAGACCTGCGGCGCTGACGTCGCGGTAGAAGATCATGTGCAGGTTCTCGTCTGCCGACACCCTGGCGAGTAACTGGTCAGCGATCGGGTCGTTACAGGCTTTACNNTTCTCCAGCTCGACCGGGTCGACCGCGCGGGTGACCACCAGGTAGTCGCGCAGCGCGGTGCTGTGCCTGTTCTCCTCGGCGGTCCACCGATTCACCCACTGCCCCCAAGCGCCATCCATACCGAAGTTCATCACGATCTCGCGGTGGTACGAGGGCAAATTGTCCTCGGTCAGCAGGTTTTGCACCATCGCCACTTGCGCCACGTCGGAGAGTCGACTTTGCCCAGGCTCCCAGTCCTGCCCGTCCAAGGCGTGGAAATTCTTGCCGTCCGACCACGGAATGTAGTCGTGCGGACTCCATTCCTTGAACATCGAGAGGTGACGGTTGAGCAACCGCTCAGCCACCGGCTCAAGCTCTTGAAGTAGCTGCAGGTTAGTTAAGCTCTTCGACACAACTTCTCCCAGCTATGTGTATCGGACAGTAACATGCATTCTATCTGTGTAGATCGGTTACATTCAAGTGCGACACGGGCAGGTGTGTTGCTTTTCACGGCTTGATCACGGGACACGGCGCTCACCATCGCCGACCGGGGTAATCAACCCGAGTTCGCCGTCATAGCGCGGGTACAGCAGCCGGCCGCGACCGCTATCCGAATCCGTGAAAAACAGCATTCGCAAGCCGTGCGCGCGCGCCCGGTGCACCGCAGCCTCCTCGGTAAGAGTCGGCGTCGGACGGGAATTCACGATCAGCGCCACCGGCGGGCCAGAGTCGCCCGGCGACCACGCCCATCCGGGAGGAAAGACATGGCGCTGGCGGGCCAGCCGCAGCCCCGACGGTCCGGCCCGGTATAGCACTGCGTCCTCGCCCGTTTCGGCGTCGGTGAACAGATGCACGTCGTAGTCCATCGCGTCCATCACTGCCGCCGCCTGCAACGGGGTGGCGCGCTGCGGGACAACCAATTTGCGGCGAGTGACGACTGCCTCCGCTCCCACGGCCAGCATCCGCCGGGTCAGATCAGGCCAGGCTCTGGGGCGCCAGTCCGCGCATACTCGGACGATCTGACCCTCCAGCCTGGTGAGCGCCGGCGATAGATCGTCGACGCTCGCCGTTACGGTCTGCACTCGCACCGGGGTGCCACGGACCCGCAGGTTCACCTGCACCAGCATCGGCCCGTCGTTCGCCGTTTTCAGACGCACACGAGCACCCTCGGTGATTCCACGACGGCCCAATATATGACCTACCGCACGCGCAACGCGCTCGGCCTGCGACGCCGAAACCCGGCCGGCCGAAAGTACGAAGACATCGGGGAATTCCTGCACCGAACATTTCTCGGGTGCATACACGACGCGGCGACCTCGCTTTCTTTCCATGCTCCGCTTATCAATTCGGCTGGAAATGAAGCCTCGCTGGCCGACACTTCATCGACTAGGGCCGAAGGTCCCCGCGTCGGGAAACGCCAGTCGACAAGCCATTAACCCCGACGCGGATCGCGACGCCGTAACAGACACAGTTGCAGACCGCTGCGGAACTGATGGCCGCCCGGCCCGGCAGCAAATCAGAGACTTACTGACGCGCAAGCAGATACGGCGCCACGGTGGAGAGCTTCTGGTAGGTCTGTTCGAATTCGCGCTCGGGTTCGGACTCTTCGATGATCCCGGCACCGGCCCGTATCGACGTGTTGCCGTCGGACTCGTAGGCCGCCCGCAGAGCCAGCGCGGCGTCCAACCCGCCATCCGCCGAAATCATTACGACCGCTCCCGAATACAGTCCGCTTTCGGGATGCCCGACGCGGGAAACAGCGCTTCCCGCGCGTCCATCCGGTCACTCGATGGGTTACCGAACTGTCATGAAACCGGTAACAACCGCGGTGCCCGGTTCCGCGATCTCGTGGCTAAGCTCTGTTAACTTCCAGGGCGGGCATAGCGATCACGACACCCGGGCGAAGACCTGTAAATCGCTGTTTAGGTTCGGCATGCTTATGGCCGTCTTGATATCTCCGACGAATGGGCAGTTGGGATGGGAGTGCGGCGATGTCGTATGTGATCGCGGGGCCGGAACTGTTGGCGGCAGCGGCCTCGGAGGTGGCGGGTATCGGCTCGTCGATCAGAGCGGCCACGGTCGCGGCGGCGGCCCCGACCACCGCGCTGGCTGCTGCTGCAAGTGATGAGGTGTCGGCGGCGATCGCATCACTCTTCTCCAGCCATGCACAGGATTTTCAGGCGCTGACTGGGCAGGCTTCGGCGTTTCATGCCGGGTTCGTGCGGGCGCTGACTGGCGCGGGCAGCGCCTATGCGGCCGCCGAGGCGGCCAATGCGTCGCCGCTGCAGGCCGCGGCGCAGAGCGTGGCCGCGTTTTCGCCGGTGCAGGATCTGACGGGGCGACCGCTGTTCGGCAATGGCGCCAATGGCGCCGCGGGCACCGGGCAGGCCGGTGGGGCCGGCGGGTGGCTGTTCGGTAACGGCGGCAACGGTGGATCCGGGGTGACCGGAACTGGCGCAAACCCCAATGGCGGTACCGGTGGGGCGGGCGGGTCGGCCGCCTTGTTCGGCGCCGGCGGCTATGGCGGGGCGGGCGGGGCCGGGGTGGCAGGCACGGCGGGCGCCACGGGCGGGATCGGCGGTGCCGGCGGCACGGGAGGTGCGGGCGGGGCCGGTGGTCGCGGCGGGATGTTGTTCGGCAACGGCGGGGTCGGGGGTACCGGCGGAGTTGGCGGTGCCGGCGGGCTCGGTGGCCAGGGCGTGGGCATAGCGGTAGCCGGTACCGGCGGAAACGGCGGCAACGGCGGGACGCCGGGTGCCGGGGGTGGCGCGGGACCGTTCGGGAGCGCCGGCCACGCCGGCCACGGCGGGACTGGCGGTGCCGGCGGCACGGGCAGTCAGGGCGCGACCGGCACCGCCGGCACCGACGACCCGGCTCTGCCCACCGCCGGGTCGCAGGGCGGCCAAGGCGGTGCCGGCGGTACCGGCGGTGTCGGCGGGGCGGGAATCGGCGGGGTAGGTGGCGGGTCCGGCGGTGTGGGCGGTGTGGGTGGTCAGGGCGGCACCGGCGGCCAAGGCGGCACCAACACCGGCACTGACGGCGGCGGGGGCGGCGACGGTGGTCAGGGCGGTACCGGCGGGACTGCCGGGGCGGGGGGTGCGGGAACCGACGGTGGTGCGACCGGCAACATCGGCATTGGCGGGTTCGGCGGACTCGGCGGCAACGGTGGTCAGGGGGCTACCGGCAGCGCCGGCGCCAGTTCAGCGGCGCCCACCGCCGGGAGCCAGGGTGGTCAGGGCGGTGCGGGCGGTGCCGGCGGTGTCGGCGGGGCGGGAATCGGCGGGGTGGGCGGCGGCACCGGTGGCCATGGCGGGTTCGGCGGACTCGGCGGCAACGGTGGTCAGGGTGGCACCAACACCGGCACTGACGGCGNNCGGCGGCGGGGGCGGCGACGGCGGTCAGGGAGGCAGTGGAGGCACCGCTGGCGCGGCGGGTGCGGGAACCGACGGCGGCGCGACCGGGGCCATCGGCACCGGCGGGGCCGGTGGCCTCGGCGGCAACGGCGGCGGCG
>PLSK01000164.1 GCA_003165155.1 Mycobacterium sp.
GCTCGCGCCGGCGACGAAACCCCGCCCGGTGCGCCATCCAACTGGGCCGATCACTGGGCCAACCACCAAAGCCGCCGCAGTGCGGCATACTGGGGCGCCGTGTGTGGACTGCTGGCGTTCGTGGCGGCCCCGGTGGCCGCTGGCGGCCCGGGGATCGATGCTGCGGCGGCCGACGGCGCGGTCGCCCGCTCGCTCCGCCTGATGCGCCACCGGGGTCCCGACGAACCCGGCGGCTTGTTCGACGCAGACGGTGACGGAGCCGTCGTGTTCGGGTTCAATCGGCTGTCCTTCATCGACATCGCCCACTCCCACCAGCCGCTGCGCTGGGGACCGCCCGAAGCCCCCGGCCGCTACCTGCTGGTGTTCAACGGCGAGATCTACAACTACCTGGAATTGCGCGACGAGCTGGCCAGCCAGCACGGCGCCGTTTTCGCCACCGACGGTGACGGTGAGGCGATCGTCGCCGGATACCATTATTGGGGTTCCGGCGTGCTCGAGCGGCTGCGCGGAATGTTCGCGTTCGCCATCTGGGACACCGCGACCCGCGAATTGTTCTGCGCCCGAGACCCTTTCGGTATCAAGCCCCTGTTCATGGCCACCGGCGGCGGCGGCACTGTCGTCGGCAGCGAGAAGAAATGCCTGCTGGATCTGGCCGAGTTGGTGGGCTTCGACACCGGAATCGACCACCGTGCGGTGCAGCATTACACCGTGCTGCAGTACGTGCCGGAGCCAGAGACGCTGCACCGCGGCGTGCGCCGGCTCGAATCGGGCTGCTACGCCCGGATCCGTCCGGGGGCGCCACCGAAGGTCACCCGTTACTTCGTGCCGCGGTTTGCCGCCACACCGATCACCCGCGACACCGAACAGGCCCGCTACGACGAGATCACCGCCGTGCTCGAGGACTCGGTGGCCAAGCACATGCGCGCCGACGTCACCGTCGGAGCGTTTCTGTCCGGCGGGATCGACTCCACCGCCATCGCGGCGCTGGCCATCCGGCACAACCCCCGATTGATCACGTTCACCACCGGTTTCGAGCGGGAGGGATTCTCCGAGATCGACGTCGCGGTGGCCTCGGCCGAGGCCATCGGTGCCCGTCATATCGCCAAGGTGGTCAGCGCGGACGAATTCGTCGCCGCCCTGCCCGAGATCGTCTGGTACCTCGACGAACCGGTTGCCGACCCCGCGCTGGTGCCGCTGTTCTTCGTCGCCCGCGAGGCCCGCAAGCACGTCAAGGTGGTGCTGTCCGGGGAGGGTGCCGACGAACTGTTCGGCGGCTACACGATCTACCGGGAGCCGCTGTCGCTCAAGCCCTTCGACTATCTACCCCGGCCGCTGCGGCGGTCGATGGGCAAGATGTCCCAACCCCTGCCGGAGGGCATGCGGGGCAAGAGCCTGCTGCACCGCGGATCACTGACCCTTGAGGAGCGGTACTACGGCAATGCCCGCAGTTTCTCCGACGCCCAGCTGCGCGACGTGCTGCCGGGGTTCCGCGAGGACTGGACGCACGCCGACGTGACCGCATCGGTGTACGCCGAATCGACCGGCTGGGACCCGGTGGCCCGCATGCAGCACGTGGACCTGTTCACCTGGCTCCGCGGCGACATCTTGGTCAAGGCCGACAAGATGACGATGGCCAACTCGCTGGAACTTCGGGTGCCGTTCCTGGATCCGGAGGTGTTCGCCGTCGCGTCCCGGTTGCCGGTTTCCGCGAAGATCACCCGCACCACCACCAAGTACGCGCTACGGCGCGCCCTGGAGCCCATCGTTCCGGCGCACGTCCTGCACCGGCCCAAGCTCGGGTTCCCTGTCCCCATCCGGCACTGGCTGCGCGCCGGCGAGCTGATGGAGTGGGCTTACGCGATGCTGGACTCGTCGCAGGTCAACTACCAGGGCGACCTGATCGACATCGCGGCCGTGCGCCGGATGCTCGACGAGCACCGAAGCGGCACTAACGATCACAGCCGTCGGCTGTGGACGGTGCTGATCTTCATGCTCTGGCACGCGATCTTCGTCGAGCACTCCGTTGTGCCGCAGATCAGCGAGCCGGTATACCCGGTCCAGTTATGACGGCGAGCCCAGCTGGGCGCGTCCGCTAGGTGAGCACCGCGGCGATCTCGGCGGCAGCGTCCTCGCCGTAGGCACCGGCCAGCCGGGTCGCGGCCACCTGGCGATCCCACTTCCATTCCTGGGTTCCGGTCGATTCCAGCACCAGGACGGCGACCAGTGCGCCCAGCTGTGCCGAACGCTCCAAACTCAGACCCGAGCTGCGCCCGGTCAGGAAGCCGGCCCGGAAAGCGTCGCCGACGCCGGTGGGGTCGACCTTGCTGGTCTCGGGCACCACGCCGACATGGATTTTGCTGCCGTCGCGGTCCACGATGTCGACGCCGTCGGCACCGAACGTGGTCACCCGCAGATCGACCTGCGCCAAGACGTCGGCCTCTTTCCAGCCGGTCTTGGACAACAACAGGTCCCACTCGTAATCGTTGGTGAACAGATAGGCCGCCCCGTCGATAAGCTTGCTGATCTCTTCTCCGGACAATCGGGCCAGCTGCTGGGACGGGTCAGCGGCGAACGCCAAGCCGAGCTTCCGGCATTCCTCGGTGTGCACCACCATGGCGTCCGGGTCGTTGGCACCGATGATGACCAAGTCCGGCGTCCCGATGGATGACACCACGTCCGCCAACTTGATGTTGCGGGCCTCCGACATGGCGCCCGGGTAGAACGACGCGATCTGGGCCATCTCGAGGTCCGTGGTGCAGACGAAACGTGCCGTGTGCGCGGTCTTGGAGACCAGCACATGGTCGCAGTTCACACCGTGGCCCTTAAGCCATTCGCGATAGTCGCCGAAGTCGTCGCCCGCCGCACCGACCAGCGCGACGTCACCGCCCAGCACACCGATGGCGTAGGCGATGTTGCCGGCCACACCCCCGCGATGAATCACCAGGTCGTCCACCAGAAAGCTGAGCGACACCTTCTGCAGATGATCGACGAGTAGCTGTTCGGAGAACCGGCCGGGAAACCGCATCAGATTGTCGGTCGCAATCGAACCTGTCACCGCGATCGTCACGAAAACTCCACCCTTCATTAGTAAGGTCATCTATCTTAGTCATGCGTTTCGGTCCGGCTGCGTCCGCTGCCGGCTAGTGGTCTGCGCTAGCCTGCCTACAAGCTCACTCAGTGCTCACTTAATTCGCCGGGACCCGGATAGCCGGGCGGTTACCGCTCGCAGTCCCGTCTACCACCGTAGGAGAACCACGATGGCCGGTCCGCACACGCCGAACCACGCTATCGGCGCCAACGGGCCAACCCCTTACGTTGAATCCCAGCCGCTCGAGTTCCCCGACGAATCCCCNNACGATGGCGATCGTGTACGGGGTGCGCACCAACGGTGCCAATACCGGCGCCGCGTTCTCCGAGGCGTCGGCCAAAACAGCGATTCAGGGGTACCTGGACGATCTGGACCGCCGCGACATCGACGGCATCGTCCGCAACGCGTTGTGCGGCATGTACGACGGCGTGCGCGACAAACGGTCCGACCAGGCCCTGGCCAAGCTCGGCAGCGACGCATTCCGCAGGCAGTTCTCTGCGGTCGAACTGACCTCGATCGACAAGATCGTCTACTTGTCGCAATATCAGGCGCAGGCCCTGTTCACCATGCAGGTATCGCCTGCGACCGGTGGCCCGATGCACGGCCAGGTGCAAGGCGTCGCACAGTTGCTGTTCCAGCGCGGCCAGATCCTGGTGTGCTCGTACGTGCTGCGCAGCGGAAGTTCGTACTGACGATCCGGCTAACGGATCAGTTGAACGAATCTCCGCAGGCGCACGAACCAGTGGCGTTGGGGTTGTCGATCGTGAAGCCCTGCTTCTCGATCGTGTCGACGAAATCGATTGACGCGCCTTCGATATAGGGCGCGCTCATCCGGTCCACCGTCAGGCGCACACCGCCGAACTCCGAGGTCAGGTCACCGTCCAGCGTCCGGTCGTCGAAAAAGAGGTTGTAGCGCAACCCAGCGCAACCACCCGGCTGCACCGCGATGCGCAGCGCGAGGTCGTCACGACCCTCTTGGTCCAGCAGAGACTTCGCCTTGATGGCGGCGGCCTCGGTCAGTATCGCGCCGTGAGTCTTGGTGACCGACTCGTTCTGCACCGTCATTGCATCTCCTACGTGCCTCATTGTTCGGGTGGATCCGCCCTGAGCTCGATCCACTGCATCAACGGTACCTTGCAGGACCGCTATTCCCGAGTCGAGCCGCGACCTGTGAGGCCAATCCCATCAGCTGATTCGCCGCGTCGGCCTGCGCCAACCGCACCGAACCGCTGTAATCGGCGATGGATAAGGCGGACATGATCCCCGACATGCGCGTCGCGGCATTGTCCAGGCCAACCTGTCCGGCCAGGACGATCACCGGAATTCCCAGCGGACGTGCCGCCTCCGCGAGAAAACCAACCACCTTGCCGTGCAGGGACTGCTCGTCGAATCGACCCTCACCGGTGATGATCATGTCCGCGGTCTCAAGTTCGTCATCCAAGTGGGTGTGTTCGGCGATGATTTCCGCGCCCGACTCGGAGCGGCCGCCGAGTGCCAGCAGCCCGGCGCCGATACCGCCGGCGGCGCCCGCGCCCGGTTCGGCGCTCACTGCACGTCGCGCGGCGGCATCCATTTCGGCGGCCCACTTGGTGAGGCGGGACTCGAGCGCGATGACTGTGGGCGGATCCGCACCCTTCTGCGGCCCGAAGACCCTGGCCGCACCCCACGGTCCCAGCAGCGGGTATTCGGTGTCGGAGGCGGCGATCAGATCGACGTCAGCCAGCTGCCGACGGGCGACCTCCAGGCCGCCGAGCTGGGTGATCATTCCTTTCCCGCCGTCGGTGCACGCACTTCCGCCGAGGCCGACCACGATCTGGGCCGCCCCGGCCAGCAGCGCCTCGGCGATGAGCTGCCCAACTCCGCTGCTGTCGGCCGACATCGCGGTCTCGGGCGTAGGCGGGCCGTCAAGCAACGCCAGCCCGCACGCTTGCGCAACCTCCAGGTAGGCGGTCGCCGTGCGGGGATCGAACACCCACTGCGCTTCCACGGTGGCGTCCAGCGGCCCGCGCACCCTCAGTCGTCGAGTCTCCCCCAGCCGGCTGCCGAGCACCTTGACGAATCCCGGGCCACCGTCGGACTGCGGGGCGACGATAAACATGTCGCCCGGACGTGACCGGGACCAGCCGGTCGCGATGGCGGCTGCGGCTTCCACCGCCGAAAGGCTGTTCCCATAGCAATCCGGTGCCACCAGCACCCGCATGGCCGGCATCTGGATGCGGCCAGGCGCTGGGCCGGTGCGCTCGTCTCCCCCGTCCTCGTCCATTAGCGGTAGCCGTTCATTACCCGTAAGCGTAGGGCCAACGCACTCGCGTCCGGGGCCGTTCACGTCCGGCGCAATGGCGAAGTAACCTGGCGACTGTGAAGCTGCTGGGCCGAAACAAAGGCAACGAAGAGGACGCAGAAGGATCGGCGGTACTCGATACGGCTAGTGCTGCGGCCGGTTCGATGGACACCACATCGCAAGGGACGCGCAAAACCGACCCCAAGGGCAGGCCCACGCCCAAGCGAACCGCCGCCAGGCGCAACACGAAAAAGGGACCGGTCGCACCGGCGCCCATGACCGCCTCTGAGGCACGGGCCCGACGCAAATCGCTGGCCGGTCCCAAGCTCAGCCGCGATGAGCGCAGGACCGAAAAGACCGCCAGCCGTGCCCGGCTCACGGATCGGCGCGCGCGCATGCTGGCCGGTGAAGAGGCCTACCTGCTGCCACGCGACCAGGGCCCGGTACGGCGCTACGTTCGCGACGTGGTGGACTCCCGGCGCAACGTGCTCGGCTTGTTCATGCCCATCGCGCTGACGCTGATGTTCATCACGTTCGGTGTTCCGCAGCTGCAGGTTTACATGTCCCCCGGCATGCTGTTCCTGATGATCCTGATGGGTATCGACGGGGTCGTCTTGGGCCGCAAGGTTGGCGGAATGGTCGACGCGAAATTCCCAGACAACACCGAAAGCCGTTGGAAGATCGGCCTCTACGCGGCCGGCCGGGCTTCCCAAATGCGCCGGATGCGCACGCCTAAGCCGCAAGTCGATCGCGGCAGCAAGGTTGGTTGAGAAGTAGGTTGAGAAGTGTGGTTGAGAATCGCCTGAAAGCAGGCTGACCCCTGTGCGCACCCTGGTGCTCGGCGGGATCAGATCGGGCAAATCCCGGTGGGCGGAGGAAGCCATCACCAAGTCACTGGCACCCGGCCAGCCGGTCCGGTATCTGGCTGCCGGGCCGGCCGGCCAGGCCGATGCCGCCTGGGCGAGCCGGGTCGCGCAACATCGCAACCGTCGGCCGGCACACTGGTCGACGGTCGAAACCGACGACATAACAACCGAATTGCGGCACTCACCGCACACCCCCACTCTCATCGACGACCTCGGCGCCTGGCTGACCGGCACGATGGACCGCCACCGGGCATGGGACAACGAATCGGGAGCGGCTCCCGTCCAACAGACGATCGACGAGATGCTCGCGGCGGTCGGCGCGTTTCCTGCCACACTGGTGCTGGTCAGCCCCGAGGTCGGATTGACCGTGGTGCCGCCCACCGCGTCCGGCCGCCGGTTCGCCGACGAACTGGGCAGCCTCAACCAGAGCATCGCGGCGTTGTGCGACCAGGTGGTGCTGGTGGTGGCCGGACAGGCGCTNNATCTGGATCGCGTCGTGCCAGGGTCATTGCCCACCAAGGCAATTCGAGCGTGCCCGGGTGGTGGTGTTCGCCGGCGACCACGGTGTCGCCCGTTCCGGGGTGTCGGCGTACCCGGCGGAAGTGACCGCCCAGATGGTCGCCAACATCGACGCCGGCGGAGCAGCGATCAATGCGCTGGCCGGTATCGCGGGCGCGACGGTGCGGGTTGCGGATCTGGCGGTGGATGCCGACGCGCTGTCAGAGCAGATCGGCGCCCACAAAGTGCGGCGCGGCAGCGGCGATATCGCCATCGAGGACGCACTCACCCACGACGAAGTCACCCGGGCCATCGCCGCGGGCAAGCGGATAGCCGACGAGGAGGTCGACACCGGCGCCGACCTGCTCATCGCGGGCGACATGGGAATTGGAAACACCACCGCGGCAGCGGTTGTGGTGGCGGCGCTGACGAACGCCGAGCCCGTTGCCGTCGTCGGTTTCGGGACGGGAATCGATGACGCGGGCTGGGCACGCAAGATTGCTGCGGTGCGCGACGCGCTATTTCGCACGTCGCAGGTGTTGCCCGACCCGGTCGCGTTGCTGCGCTGCGGCGCCGGTGCGGACCTTGCGGCGATGGCGGGCTTTTGCGCGCAGGCCGCCGTCCGGCGCACCCCGCTGCTGCTCGACGGCATGGCGGTAACGGCCGCCGCGTTGGTCGCCGAGCGAATGGCACCCGGCGCCCGGCTGTGGTGGCAGGCCGGTCACCGGTCCACCGAACCGGGTCACGCGCTGGCCCTGACGGCTCTTGATCTGGACCCGATTCTGGACCTACGCATGCGGCTGGGCGAGGGTACCGGCGCTGTGGCGGCACTGCCGGTGCTGCGCGCCGCGGTGGCCGCGCTGGCGTCGATGGCAACGTTCTCACAAGCCGGGGTGGCGGGCATGGCCGAGTCCTGATGCGCGCTCTGGCAGTGGCTTTCACGTTTGGAACGGTGCTGCCCGTCCCGGGTTCCAGAGGCACGCCGCTGGGCCGCGGCGCCATGACCGCGCTGCCGGTGGTCGGCGCCGCGTTGGGGGCTTTGGCCGCGGGCGTCACCTGGTTCGGCGGGCTGGCCTTCGGCTCGTCCAGCCCGCTGTCCGGGCTGCTCGCGGTGGCGGCCCTGCTTGTCCTCACCCGCGGCCTGCACATCGACGGTGTTGCCGATACGGCCGACGGGCTGGGCTGCTACGGGCCGCCGACGCGCGCACTAGCGGTGATGCGCGACGGATCAACCGGGCCGTTCGGGGTGGCAGCCGTGGTTCTGGTGATCGCGTTGCAGGGGCTGGCCTTCTCGGCGCTGCAACCGGCGGGAATCGCTGGGCTCCTGGGAATCGTCGTGGCGGTGTTCGCCGGCCGAGTGACCGCGGTGCTGGCATGTCGCCGGTCGCTGCCCGCCGCCGACGGCAGCACCCTGGGCGCCGGTGTTGCCGGCACCCAACCGGTGCTGGTGGTGGCGGCCTGGGTTGCGGTGCTACTCGCCGTCTCGGTACTGGCGGGTCCGCGGCTGTGGCCGGGGCCGGTTGCGGTGCTGGTTGCGGTGTCGTGCGGCGCGGGCCTGGTCGCGCACTGCGTGCGCCGCTTCGGCGGCATCACCGGTGACGTGCTGGGTGCCGCGATCGAACTGACCACAACGGTGAGCGCCGTAGCCCTGGCGGGGCTGGTCCGGTTCTAGCGCGCTAACCGAGCCGGGCCATCCAGCCGTGCGTGTCGGCGAAGGTACCCCGCTGTATCCCGGTCAGCGTGTCGCGCAGNNACGGCGGCGGTGCCACAGGCGAACACCTCGGTGATCTCGCCCGCCGCGGCTTTCTTCTGCCACTCGTCGATATCGATCTTGCGCTCTTCGACACTGAATCCCGCATCGATCGCTAGCTGCAGCAACGAATCGCGCGTGATGCCAGGCAGCAGTGAACCCGACAGCTCCGGGGTGACCAGCCGGGCGGATCCGCCGCTGCCGAGGACGAAGAACAAGTTCATACCGCCCATCTCCTCGACGAAACGGCGCTCGACGGCGTCCAGCCACACCACCTGGTCGCAACCGTGCTCGGCGGCTTGGGCCTGAGCCAGCAAGGAGGCGGCGTAGTTGCCGCCGAATTTGGCCGCGCCGGTGCCGCCCAGGCTGGCCCGCACGTACTCCGTCGACACCCAGACACTGACGGGGCTGATACCGCCCTTGAAATACGCGCCGGCCGGCGAGGCGATCAGCAGGTAGCGGTATTCCTTGGCCGGACGCACCCCCAGTCCCGGTTCGGTCGCGATGATGAACGGCCGCAGATACAGCGCCTCTTCGCCGCCCGCCGGGGGCACCCATGCACTGTCCAGCGCGACGAGTTGACGCAGGGATTCGATGAATACCTCGTCGGGCAGTTCGGGAATCGCGAGCCGCCGGGCCGACGAGCGCAACCTGGCGGCGTTGGCGTCCGGGCGAAACGACACGATCGATCCGTCCGCCCAGCGATAGGCCTTGAGCCCTTCGAAGACTTCCTGCGCGTAATGCAGCACGATCGCCGACGGATCCAGCTCAATCGGCCCATATGGGAGCACCCGCGCGTTGTGCCAGCCGAGGCCTTCGGTGTAGTCGACCGACACCATGTGGTCGGTGTGATACTTGCCGAAACCGGGTTCCTGCAGAATCGATTCACGTTCGGCGTCGGTGGCCGGATTTTCCGAGCGCAAAACTGTGAACTCAAGGGAACCGCTGGACATGAGGCCGATTCTATATGTGCGTGCCAACGGGTTTTTGCCGCTCGAACCGGCGATCAGCGCGTTTTCAGCTGCACGAAGGGCGGACGCACCACTTCGCAGTCTGCCGTCCGGCCCCGGACGTCGACGGTGATCTGCTGGCCGTCCTGTACACCCGCATCGGTATCGATCAAGGCCAGCGCGATCCCCGCCTGCAGCGTCGGAGAGAACGTGCCCGATGTGGTCACCCCGACGGGGGTGTTCCCGGCCAGCACCGTCAATCCCGGACGCAGCACACCGCGGCCCACCATCCGCAGACCCCGCAGCAGCCGGCGCGGCCCGGCGGACTTCTCGGCCAGCAGAGCTTCACGGCCGAAGAACGCGTCCTTTTTCCATCCGATCGCCCAGCCGCATCGGGCCTGCAGCGGGGAGATGTCCAACGAAAGTTCATGCCCGTGCAGCGGATAGCCCATCTCGGTGCGAAGAGTGTCGCGGGCGCCCAGTCCGGCCGGCTGGCCGCCCGCGGCGGCAACCGCGGCCACCAGCGCGTCGAACACCACACCCGCAGACTCCCAGGGCGGCAGCAGCTCGTAACCGTGCTCACCGGTGTACCCGGTGCGACAGACCCGCACGGGCACTCCGGAGAACGAAGCATCGGCGTAGCCCATGTAATCCATCCCGGTTGGCAGCCCAAGCTCGCTGAGCACCGCGGCTGAATGCGGCCCCTGCACCGCCAGCACGGCGTAGGAGCGATGCTCGTTGGTGATCGTCAGGCCGGCCGGTGCGGCGGCCTGCAGCGCCTCGACCACCGCCGCGGTATTGGCGGCGTTGGGGACCAGAAAAATCTCGTCGTCGTCGACGTAGTAGGTGATCAGGTCGTCGATAACGCCACCGGATTCGTTGCAACACAGTGTGTATTGCGCCTTGCCGGGTCCGATTCGGCCCAGATCGTTGGTCAGCGCGGAGTTGACGAACGCAGCCGCGCCCGGTCCGCGGATCAACGCCTTGCCGAGGTGGCTGACGTCGAACAGTCCGACGGCGTTGCGTGTCGCGTTGTGCTCGCTGACGGTGCCGGCGTACGCCACCGGCATCAGCCAGCCGCCGAACTCGGCGAAACTTGCGCCCAGCTCGCGATGGCGGTCTTCCAGCGGTCCCTTTAACAACTCCGGCGCATCGCTCACGGCGTCCCACCCTATTCGTTCCCATTGCTGGCACACTCGGGTAGGTGTCCGACTCCCTGGACTTCGAGGCGCTAGAGGGCGCCGGGGTGGCGAACGCGCGCGAGCGGGCCGACCTGATCAAGTACCTGGACGACCTTGGCTTCACGGTCGACGAGATGGTTGAAGCCGAACTCCGCGGCCGGCTGTTCGGCCTTGCCGGTGATGTTCTGTCCTGGTCGGGCCGCCCGATCTACACGTTGGAGACCGCGGCCGAAAGGCTCGGGATAGCAGCCCAGGACGTCGCGCGTGCCTGGTCTTTGCTCGGCCTGACTGTCGCCGGTCCCGATATTCCTGCCCTGAGTCAGGCAGACGTCGACGCCCTGGCAACCTGGCTCGCGCTCAAGGCGGTCGTCGGCCAGGACGGCGCATTGGGCCTGTTGCGGGTATTGGGCGCCGCCATGGCCCGACTGGCTGAAGCCGAGTCGACAATGATCCGCGTCGGGACGCCGGACATCCAGATGACCCACACCCGCGACGAACTCGCCACCGCGCAGGCGTACCGCTCAGTCGCCGAATTCGTCCCCCGGATCGGGGCACTGATCGACATCGTGCACCGCCACCATCTGATCAGCGCTCGCACGCACTTCGAGGGCGTCCTTCGCGACACGTCGGCGGCCGTGGTGTGCGGCGTTGGTTTCGCGGATCTGTCCGGCTTCACTGCGTTGACTCAGACGCTAACGCCGGCGCAGTTGTCGCATTTGCTCAATGAGTTCGCCGGCACCGTCTCCGACGTGGTGCATGCAGACGGCGGCCGGGTGGTGAAGTTCATCGGCGACGAGGTGATGTGGGTGAGTTCCATGCCCGAGCGACTGGTGCGGGCGGCAGTTGATCTCGTCGAGCACCCCAAGGCGCGCGACGAGGGACTGCAAGTCCGCGCCGGTCTTGCGTACGGCACGGTCGTGGCCATCAACGGCGATTACTTCGGCAACCCGGTCAACCTGGCTGCCCGACTCGTGGCGGCAGCGGCGCCGGAACAGATCCTGGCCACGCCCGAGCTGCGTGACGAGTTGCCCGATTGGCCCGCGGTCGCCCGGGGCCCGTTGACACTCAAGGGTTTTGATGCCCCGGTCACCGCCTTTGATCTGCACGCGGGGACGCTGCCGAGCTAGGAATCACCCCCGGTGACTAGGGTGAATCCCGTGAGCAACGAACCCGGTCACCAAAGCCCCTCAGTCCCATCCGTTCAGGTCGTCACATCGCTGCCCAAACGTAACGTGGCTTCTTCGGTACTGGTCGTACCGGTCGTCTCGACCGGTAACGGTGATGAGTCGGACGACCGGCCGGGCGCGGTCGTCGCCGCCGGCGAACCGTTCCTGCCCGCCGACGCGGTCGCCGAAATCGAGGCTGGCCTGCGCGCGCTGGACGCCACCGGCGGCAGCGAACAGGTGCACCGGCTGGTGGTGCCGTCGCTGCCGGTGGGCAGCGTGCTGACGATAGGACTGGGCAAGCCGCGCGACGAGTGGCCCGCCGACACGATCCGTCGCGCCGCGGGCGTAGCGGCGCGCTCCCTCGGGGGCGCCGAGGTCGTCTTCACCACGCTGGCCGAGCTACCGGGTGAAGGTGTCGGCTCGGCCGTCGTCGAGGGACTGATTCTGGGTAGCTACCGATTCACCGACTTCCGGAGCAATAAGACTGCCCCGAAAGACAAAGGGTTGCGCAAGATCACGGTGCTGTCCACAGCGAAAGACGCCAAGCAACAGAGCGCTCACGGCGCGGCCGTCGCGACGGCCGTCGCCACCGCCCGTGACTTCGTCAACACTCCCCCGAGTCACCTCTATCCCGCCGAATTCGCCAAGCGGGCAAAGGCTTTGGGTGAGTCAGTCGGTCTCGAAGTAGAGGTGCTCGACGACAAGGCGCTGCAGAAGGGCGGTTACGGCGGGGTGGTCGGCGTCGGCCAGGGCTCATCGCGCCCGCCGCGGCTGGTGCGGCTGATCCACCGGGGTGCGCAGCTGGCCAAGAAGCCCAAACAGGCCAAGAAGGTGGCGCTGGTGGGCAAGGGCATTACTTTCGACACCGGCGGCATCTCGATAAAGCCGGCGGCGTCAATGCACCACATGACCTCGGACATGGGCGGGGCCGCCGCGGTCATCGCTACGGTCACCCTGGCCGCGCAGCTGGGGCTGCCGATCGACGTGATCGCCACGGTGCCGATGGCGGAGAACATGCCGTCGTCGACTGCATACCGGCCGGGCGACGTGCTGACGCAGTACGGCGGAATCACGGTCGAAGTCCTCAACACGGACGCCGAGGGCCGGCTCATCCTGGCCGACGCCATCGCCCGCGCGTGTGAGGACAACCCGGACTACCTGATCGAGGCGTCCACGCTGACCGGTGCCCAGACAGTGGCCTTGGGCGCTCGCATACCCGGCGTGATGGGCAGTGAGGAATTCCGCGACCGGGTGGCCGAGATCTCGCAGCGAGTGGGCGAGAACGGCTGGCCCATGCCGCTGCCCGACGAACTCAAGGACGACCTGAAGTCGGCGGTGGCCGACCTGACCAATGTCAGCGGGCAGCGCTACGCCGGCATGCTGGTGGCCGGGGTCTTCCTGCGCGAATTCGTCGCCGACGGGGTCAGTTGGGCGCATATCGACGTCGCCGGCCCGGCATACAACACCGGCAGCCCGTGGGGATACACCCCCAAAGGCGCCACCGGCGTGCCGGCGCGCACCATGTTCGCGGTGCTCGAGGACATCTCCAAAAACGGCTAGAAAATGGCTAGCGCCGAAGCGTCGCGCGTGGCGCCGGCGTTTGCTGGGTTTAGACACCGGGCGGCGCGGATAACCTCCCATCGACTCGTACTCGACGGAAGGCAAATTGTGACTACGCGACGGTTGATCATTGCGGTGGGTGCAGTGTTGTTGCTGGCCGGAGTGATCGGGCTCCTGGTGCCGGTGTCAGTGTCGGACGGCAGCGGCACTTCCGTTGCATGCGGGAACGGGATTGCCTCAGACCTTTCCGCGGCCAGGAACGCCAACGAGAAGAACGGGGCCAACATCCCGGTCCTTAACCAGGTCATCCCGCACAACGACTATGTCGCCCTGTGCGAGTCGTCGCTGTCGGGCCGGCGCTCATGGTCCATACCGTTGACGCTCGTCGGAGCCCTCGGGATTGGCGGTGCGCTGCTGATGCGACGCGCCGAAGGAGCTTCTGCCGTTTAGGAAGCCGTTTAGGAAG
>PLSK01000228.1 GCA_003165155.1 Mycobacterium sp.
GCGGGGCTTCAATTGCGGCAAGGAACTCGGCGATGCGTGCGGACAGGACACCCAGGGGCACCGCGGCACCCAGCGCGATTCGGCCATCATCCTGAGTTATCCAGCCCACCGGCGGCTTGGTGCGGGGCGGGAAGGGTGTGGCACTCCAGGATGTTTCGCGTATCTCGTTGAACTTCAAGGCAACTGCGACCAGCGTGTTGATCACGTCGCCGACAGCCAGCCGGACGCCGGTGTCCCGCCCCCTCAGCAGCAGCGCGCAGCCTTCCTCGAAGACATGCACGCCAACGTCGGCGCCCAGTCCGGACACGTCGGCCGACCCGTCGTCAAGGCTGAACCAGAATCGCCCTCCCAGGTCGGCGAGCCGGGGCTCGGCGCAGATCGCCGCGTCGAGCTCGCCGACCCACGGCCGCACGTCAGCGTTGCCGCCGACCCGCCCGGACAGCGGCGAGGCGACGATGTTGGGCCTGGCTTGAGTGAGCAGAGGGACGATCGCTGTCGCGTCGGTGATCCCGCGCAGTTGCAAGTTGCCGCGGGCGGTCAACTCCAGCGTTCCCGAGCCCAATTGACTTGAGGCGCTGGAAAGCGCAGCCAACTGGGCGGGGGTGATCATGCCACCGGGCAACGGGACCAGCACCAGTCCACGGTACGGGTTCAGAAGGGCGGCGGTTCGTTTCGATACGCGACATGGGCGTCGTTGAGGGCGCGTTCGGCATTGATTCGTTGAACGCGATCCTGTTCTCGCGTCCGTTGCCTTTTGGGCATCATCAAACCTCGCCCCATGCTTGGTGGGCCGACCGTTGGGGCAGCGGGCAATTCACCGGTGGGCGCGCATAACGCCGGAAGGAGCAGGCGACTACCCGGCCGTGTGGTGTAGGTACGGCCTGCAGGAGAGGTCCATATGACAGTGGCGTCCGGAAACTGCTGGTCGCGCCAATCCCAGAATGTCTTCAGCAAGTGGTGTTTTCGGCAGAGGCAACGCAGGTTCGAGGGATGCGTCGGGCCGGCAGGATAGGGAACCGCGTGGTCAACGTCGCAGAACTCGGCGGGGCGGTCGCAGTTGGGGAATCGGCAAGTCAGGTCGCGACACCGCACGAACTCGTCTAACGCGGTCGAAGGGCGGTATCCCGGCTCGGGTGCGGAGTCGTCGCCCGGGTGGCGCACCTGCCGAACGCGGGCGCCACGTCGAACCAACTCGGCCAGCCGAGTCGCGGGCACTGTGCCCCCGCTGGTGATAAGCGCCGCGGGACGCTTGTCCTCCGGAGGATTGGGTTCAGGGTCGGGCGCCAGCATCTCTTCCACCGTCATACCCGGGGTGATCGGCCGCGACTGGATTTCGCCCGACATGTGCGGATCCGGTTCGCTCTCGAGTATCGAAGCTTGCGCGACAACATGAATGACGACCCCAGTCGGCGAGTCGCCGGCTTCGGCGCGTGCCGGGCAATCGACGTTGTCGCAGCCACAGGCGAGCCGTTCGGCGCCGGCGACCAGTGCACCAAGAGCGTCGGCGCGGCGCTGCGCGATTGTGCGCGGGTCGTCGTCGCACACGTCGTTTGCCATCTGCAGCAGCCGTCGGTCGAGGACCGCCGCGTCCGTGGCGTACAACCGACCCCAAAGCGGGGTGGTGCCGGACTCGTGCTTGGACTGGTCGATCACTACGTCGCGGCTGCGCGCCGTAGCGCGTGTCCGCCGCAATGCCCCAGGGTCGTGACGGTCTACGACCGCGTCGATGGCTTGCTTGGTCTTGTTCACCGAGAGCGGCCCGTATCGTGTCGCATCCTCGGCCAATGTTTTGTCGACCTGCGCGATAGCTTCCGGGTCCCTGATCAGACTCGTGTGCCACACGATGGCCGACGCCAGCCGCGCGCTGATCGTGCCGTCGGCGAAAGCGGCCGCAACTTTCGGCAGGCGCTCACGCAGTGCCGCGGCGAGATACATCTGACCCGACGCCATCCCGTGGCTGATGTTCTGTGCCGCGGAGACTTCGGCGGCCATCGCATCCCAGTTGTCGCACGACCAGTGCGCAAAGATTGCTTCGCCGTCAGCGTGGCGGCGCACGTGCTCGGCGATGAACGCCAGCCGGCGCGCCGAAGCGGCAGCTTCCGCGCGCGTCCATGCGGTGATTGCCGCGAGCACGGCCGCATCATCGGCGTCTGCGAGCTGCGCTGGGTCTGGCAATTCATCGAACATGTATTCGAATATAGTGCCTGATTTCCGGCGTTGACAGGGAAAAATCACTACCTGTGGATGAAGTCCGGACTGTGGATAACCGAGCGGGCGCCGGTAGGTTTGGCAGCGTGACACTTACATTCGCCGACCTCGCCAAGGCGCAATACATCCTGCTGACCACCTTCACCAAAGACGGCCGGCCCAAACCGACGCCGATCTGGGCCGCCTTAGACAAGGAGAGCGGGGACCGGCTGCTAGTCATCACCGAGGGAAAGTCCTGGAAGGTCAAGCGGATCCGCAATACCCCCCGCGTGACGCTGGCCACCTGCACCATGCGTGGTCGCCCGATCAGCGAGGCGGTCGAGGGCACCGCGGCGGTTCTCGATCAGTCTCAAACCGGTGCCGTCTACGACGCGATCGGCAGCCGGTACGGCATCCTCGGCTGGCTGTTCAACTTCTTCAGCAAGTTGCGCGGCGGCATGGAAAACAACGTCGGTCTCGAGCTGAAAGTGGCGCCCGCTTGATAGTGGCGACCCGCTTCGCCCGATGAGCACTGTCCTGATCCCGATCCCGGATCGTGACTTCGACCCTACTGAGGTCGCGGTGAGCTGGCGCGTCTTGACCGGGGACGGACACCGGGTGAAATTTGCGACCGAAAGCGGGACGCCCGGGGTGGCGGACGACATCATGGTGACCGGTCGAGGTTTGGACTTCTGGTCGGCGTTACCGGTGTTCGGCACGGTCCCGGTACTCGGGTTGATGCTGCGGGCGAACAAGGACGGCCGCAACGCTTATGCGGGCATGCTGCGATCGGCTGAGTACCGGCATCCGGTCAGCTGGACCCAAGCCAGCCTCGATGGCGTCGACGCNNCGCGATCTGTCACGGTGTGCTGCTCGCGGCTCGCAGCGTTGATCCCAGCACGGGCCGCTCGGTGCTTTACGGACGCAAGACCGCAGCGTTGACCTGGGCATTGGAGCGCACTGCCTGGAAGCTCACCCGGGTCACCCGATTCTGGGATCCCGATTACTACCGCACCTACTCCGAGCAACCTGGCCAGCCCGGCGGCTATATGTCAGTGCAGGCGGAGGTCACCCGCGCCCTCAAAGACCCGGCGGATTTCTGCGACGTCACCAGCGCAACACCGCACCGGCGGCTCAAGAGCTCCGGAATGCTGCGTGACACGCCCACCGACTCACGCCCGGCGTTCGTCGTCCACGATGGCAACTACGTGTCGGCGCGATGGCCGGGCGATACGCACACCTTCGCGACCGTTTTGTCACACCAGCTCAAGGGACCGACGGCACAGCCGAATACCCCATGAGAACAACGCTTTTCAGTGCTGTGTCTGGGTCCCGAAGTGGTGCCACCACTGGTACAGGCTGGTGAGGTCGGGTCCTCCATTGATGGTGGCGAGTAACAACTGAGCGTCGCGAGTCCACGCGATATTCGCGCGATCCGCGACGCTGCCGCAAACGACCCTGCCGCTGATCTGGTTAGTGTCCGAGCCGGAAGTCCAGGTGCCCGGGGCCGGCGAGACACCCCCGCCCGGGCACGGCGACAACACCATGCCCTGGGCCGTCGCCTGAAAGTCGCCAGTCAGCGCGTCCAAGTCCTGGTAGAGCGTGAACCGCGCGTAGGTGGGGGTATCTGAGTTGGCGTTTTGAGTGCAGTCCAGGCTGGCGACAGAGTTCGCAAACGCATTGGTGGCCCGCGTGCAGGCACCGGCGACGTAGCCGGGGGGTAGCAGCCCCACAATCTGCTTCTCGGCCGGGTTGAATTCGCTCGCAGGAACGGTGTGCGTCGCAAGGCCTGTCAAACCTTTGGTGGACCCCGGGTCGTCTCGGTCGAACAGAACCACGGCAGCACCGATACCTAGCAGGGCGGCCAACACTGCGAATGCCCCACCGACGCGGATTAATAGAGGACGCTGCCGAGTGACCCACTCTCGCATCGCATTCTCCTTACCTGGCTCCACCATAAAACCAGCGCGACGACATATTAGCCCGACGCTGTTCCCAGGTGCTCGCCAAAAAACGCGAACACCCTGCTCCAGGCGTCGTCGGCCGCCGCTCGGTGATACCCGAAACCCGTGATGCGAAGCAGCGGTTGGCCGGGGAGTTCGTTGGCGAAGCCATGTCCCGCCGCGGGGTAGGCCTTGATATCGGCGGTGATGTTCTTGGCCGCAGTCGTCTCGCGCAGTTTGTCGGCAGCGCCCTTACCCAGCGGGTCACGGCTGCCGAAGCTCGCCACAATCGGGCACGCCCCCTCCAACGTGTCGCTCAGATTCCGGGGCAGGGGCGTGCCGTAGAACGGTGCGGAGGCGCTAAAACCTTTGGGCGACATGATGAGTGCGAAACCACCGCCCATGCAGAAGCCGGCGATCCCGACAGGCCCAGCGCATTCGGACATCGACTGCAGGTGATCGCGGGCAGCCAAGATGTCATCGAGCGCTCGGCCACGTTTGGTCAGCAGCTCGCGCATGACTCGGGTAATGCATCGCGCGCGGCCGCCGCGGGCGTACATATTCGGAGTAAGTGCCAGATAGCCTGCCTGCGCGATGCGCTCCGAGATCGCCTGTTTGTCCGGTCCGTAGCCGAACCCGTCGTGAATCACCACCACGCCGGGCCACGGACCTTGCCCGGCGGGCACGCCCAGCAGCGCATCGATCCGTCCGGCGGGAGCATCGATCTCAATCGTGGTCATAACGTCATCTAACTGCAGCCGCGGTACGGGTGGCCAGGGGAACTCGGGCACGTCCCACAGACGTTGGCCTGACATGGTGCGTCGATTACTACTCGTTTACGCCGTCGTTGAACTCGCGGTAATCATGGCGCTGGTTTCGACGATCGGCTGGGGTTGGACCCTGCTGGCGCTGCTGGCCACCTTCATCCTGGGCTGGGGTCTGTTTGCCCCGATGGCTGGGTCGCATCTCATTCGCCAGCTGGGGCGGCTGCGATCCGGCCTGAATGAGCCGAGCCGGGCGCTGAACGACGGCGCGATGGTCACCCTGGCCACATTCCTGGTCCTGGTTCCCGGGCTAGTCACCACGACTCTGGGGATGTTGCTGCTGGTGCCGCCGATTCGGGCCGTCGCCGGTCCTGGATTGGCCGCGATGGCGGTGCGTGGTTTCCAGCGCCGGGTACCGCTGGTCACTGCCACGATGCAAGGCCCAGGCCGCCGCGACTACATCGACGGCGAGGTCATCGATGTAATAGACGTTGAGCCGCCGGTGTTACCGGAACGGCGCGACTAGCCGCGTAGTTTTGCGGTGTGACGCAGACGTCCACCAAGCTGCTGGTCAACGGCCGGGTGCACAGCCCGACCCACCCCGACGCCACAGCCATGGCGGTGCGCGGCGACGTCGTGGCCTGGCTGGGTAGCGACGACGTTGGCCGCAGTCAGTTCCCGGACGCCGAGGTGCAGGATCTCGACGGCGCCTTTGTGGCGCCGGGATTCGTCGACAGCCACATCCACCTGAGCGCGACCGGTCTGACCCTCAGCGGGCTGGATCTGCGTGCGGCCGCCTCGCGCGCCCAGTGCATTCAGATGGTCGCCGACTATGCGGCCGCCCACCCGGACCAGCCGGTGTGGGGACATGGCTGGGATGAATCGGCCTGGCCCGACAACACCCCGCCGAGCACCAACGACCTAGACGCGGTGCTCGGCGATCGGCCCGCCTACCTGGCACGCGTCGACGTGCACTCTGCGCTGGCCTCCACTGGGCTGCGGCGGCTGGTCCCAGAGTTACCGGGGTCGGCTGGTTTCGCCGATGAGCTGCCGCTGGCCGGCGAGGCTCACCACCTGGTCCGGGCTGTCGCTCGCGACTTGTTGACCACCGAGCAGCTGGCCGACGCCCGGGTGGCGGCGCTGGACGCCCTGGCCGCGGCCGGGATCGTCGCGGTGCACGAATGCGCCGGCCCTCAGATCGGCGGGCTGGACGATTGGCTGCAGCTGCGCGCCCTCGATCACGGCGTCGAGGTGACCGGCTACTGGGGTGAAGCCGTCACCGCACCCGCACAGGCCCGCGCACTGATAGAGGAGACCGGGGCCCGCGGGCTGGCCGGCGACCTGTTCGTGGACGGCGCGCTCGGATCCCACACGGCCTGGCTGCACCAGCCGTACGCCGACGCACCGGAATGCACCGGCACGTGCCACATCGACCCCGACGCCGTCCACGCACACGTGTGGGCCTGCACCGAGGCGAAGGTAACCGCCGGTTTCCACGTCATCGGCGATGCCGCGGTCTCGGCTGCGGTCGATGCCTTCGAACGGGTCGTGGCCGACCTCGGCGTAGCTGCCGTCGCCCGGTGCGGGCACCGCCTTGAACACGTGGAAATGGTGACCGCGGCTCAGGCCGCAAAGCTCGGCGCTTGGGGCGTCATCGCCAGCGTGCAGCCCAATTTTGACGCGCTGTGGGGAGGCCAGACGGGTATGTACGCTCGCCGTCTGGGGATGGCGCGAGCCAGCGAACTCAACCCACTGGCGCTGTTAGCATCCCAAGGCGTGCCCCTCGCATTAGGTTCCGACGCACCGGTGACGGGCATCGACCCGTGGGTTAGCGTGCGCGCGGCGGTCAATCACCACACTCGCGGGAGTGCGCTGTCGGCGCGGGCGGCCTTCGGTGCCGCGACCCGCGGCGGATGGCGGGCGGGCGGTGTCGGCGACGGCAAGAGCGGGACCCTGGTGCCCGGCGCGCCGGCCTCCTACGCCGTCTGGGACACCGGCACCCTCGACGCCCACGCACCGCGTGACGCCGTCCAGCGGTGGTCGACCGATCCACGTTCCCGGGTTCCGGCGTTGCCGCGGCTGGGCCCAACCGACGCGGTCCCGCGGTGCCGCCAAACCGTGCATCGAGGTGCCGTTATCTATGGCTGACGAATCGGAGCGGGAATCGGAGGCCCCCGCACCGGACGCCCCGAGCCTCGCGGATCGGCTGGGCGCCACCGCACGTCGGGCGCTGACGGGAGCGGCAGCCCGGCTGCCGGACGCACAGGCTGCGCTGTTGGCCCGTCTGGTGCGGTTGGCGGTAAGCATTGTGGCCGGGTCGCTGCTCTACGCCAGCTTCCCGCCGCTGAACTGGTGGTGGGCCGCCATCGTCGGTGCTGCACTGTTGGCTTGGGTGCTTATCCATCCCGACACGAGACCGGCGGGTGGCCTGGGCTACGGATTTTTGTTCGGCCTGGCGTTTTATCTGCCGCTGTTGCCGTGGATCAGCAAGCTCGTCGGCGCGTTTCCCTGGGTGGCGTTGGCGATCGTTTGCGGGCTGTTTCCCGGTGTCTTCGGCCTGTTGGCCGTCGTCGTGCGCCGGCTACCCGGATGGCCGATCTGGTTCGCGCTGGTCTGGGCGGCGCAGGAGTGGTTGAAGTCGATCTTCCCGTTCGGCGGGTTCCCCTGGGGGCTGGTGGCATTCGGTCAAGCCGACGGCCCGTTGCTGCCGTTGGTTCAGCTCGGCGGGACTGCGCTGCTTTCGACGGCGACCGTGTTGCTGGGATTCGGACTGACCGCGATTGCGGTGGAAATCGTGAAGTGGTGGCGCACCGGTAGCACCTCCGCACATCGGCCGCCCGCGGTGGTGCTGCCGGCTATCTGTATATGTCTGGTGCTGCTCGCCGCCGTCCTGGTCTGGCCGCAGGTGCGACGCGCCGGTGCGGGATCAGGCAGCGAGCCCAGCGTCGCCGTCGCGGCCGTGCAGGGCAATGTGCCCCGGCTGGGTCTCGACTTCAACGCACAACGTCGAGCGGTGCTGGACAACCACGTCAGCGAGACGATGCGGCTCGCCGAGGACGTGCGAGCGGGGACCGCTGCCCAGCCTCAATTCGTGATCTGGCCGGAGGACTCGTCGGATATCGATCCGTTCGTCAACGCCGACGCCGGGCAACAGATCACGAAAGCAGCCGACGCGATCGGCGTGCCCATCGTGATCGGCACCGTGCTCGGCGTTCCGGACCGCACGGAAGAAAACCCCGAATACACCAACACGGTGATCGTCTGGAATCCGGTCACCGGACCGGCGGACCGGCATGACAAGGAAATCGTGCAGCCGTTTGGCGAGTACCTGCCGATGCCCTGGCTCTTCAAGCACCTGTCCGGGTACGCAGGCCGCGCCGGCCATTTCGTGCCGCGCGTCGGCAGCGACGTGGTTCAGGTCGGGGGTGTGCCGGTTGGGGTGTCCACCTGTTGGGAAGTGATCTTCGATCGCGAGCCGCGAAAGGCGGTCCTCAACGGCGCCCAGTTGCTGGCTGTGCCCGCCAACAACGCCACGTTCAACCAGACCATGAGCGAGCAGCAACTGGCGTTCGCCAAGGTTCGAGCGGTCGAGCACGACCGCTACGTCGTCGTCGCCGGCACCACCGGGATCAGTGCGGTGATCGCGCCAGACGGCCGCGAGTTGGCCCGCACGGACTTCTTCGAGCCCGCCTATCTAGACACCCAAGTGCGCCTCAAAACGACCCTGACGCCGGCGACCCGCTGGGGCCCGATCCTGCAATGGATCCTGGTCGCGCTGGCGGGGGCGGCCATTTTGGTCGCAATACGGCACAATGGATGGTTCCCCCGTCCGATCAGCCTCAGGTCCAGGCCCCCGGATGAATCGGACGACTCTGGAGCGGCTCCGGAGGAACCCGAGGAGTCAGCTGTGCCGGCGGAGGGTGACTAGAACTCCGCTTCACAGGAGCGGGCGATACAGAGGAGTTAAATGACCACCGGCCGGCCCAGCCAGAGCGTCTTGGTGATCATCCCGACCTTCAACGAGCGGGAGAATCTGCCGATCATCCATCGACGGCTGAAGGACGCGTGCCCCGATGTGCATCTGCTCATCGTGGATGACAACAGCCCCGACGGCACCGGACAGCTCGCCGACGAGCTGGCCGCGGGCGACGGCGGCCGTACGCACGTCATGCATCGCACCGCCAAAGACGGCCTGGGTGCGGCGTACCTGGCAGGTTTCGCCTGGGGTTTGAGCCGGGACTACTCGGTGCTCGTCGAGATGGACGCCGACGGCAGCCACGCGCCCGAACAGCTGCACCTGCTGCTGGACGCGGTCGATGCCGGAGCCGACCTGGCCATCGGATCGCGCTATGTCGACGGTGGGACGGTGCAGAACTGGCCGAAGCGGCGCTGGGTCCTGTCCTGGACGGCCAATACCTATGCGCGGACGGCGTTGGGCGTCGGCGTCCATGACATCACTGCCGGCTACCGCGCCTACCGTCGCGAAGTTCTCCAGGCGATCGATCTCGACGCCGTGGATTCCAAGGGCTATTGCTTCCAGATCGACTTGACCTGGCGCACGATCAACAGCGGTTTCGTCGTCGTGGAAGTGCCGATCACTTTCACCGAGCGCGAGCTCGGCGTGTCCAAGATGAGCGGTTCAAATATTCGCGAGGCGCTGGTGAAGGTCACTCGCTGGGGCGTCCAGGGGCGCACTGGGCGCGCAACCGGTCGGGTCAGCCGCGGCGCTTCGAACGGATCAGGTCCAGGCGCTCCTTGAGCAGCTCTTCCAGCTCTTCGACCGANNCCCTCGATCAGGGTGCCTTCCATGCCATTGCGGCACAGCCAGTTGCCGGGGATATCGGCATCGTCGGCGAAGGGGACTTCGAACTCCTCGCCGTTCTCGGTGCGGTACCGGGCTATCTGGCGGGGTGCCAGGTCATGGTTGCGGTCTGTCTCGTAGCTCACGGCGCCGAGGCGACTGCCTCTAAGGACGCGATCGGCCATTAGGCGCTACTCCTTTTGGTTCTGTGAGCTCTCAGGCTCTTGATTCTCTCCGCATGGCAAACGGTACGGCCGTTCGTGTAGTTCCCGGCCGGACACGCTGCGTACGCCGCGCAACCTTTAATGATACGCGGACTAAAGTCGGCAGACGTGACCCGCCGTGCCCGCCCCCAGCCGTGCCGGTGGTGCGGTCGAGACGTAACCGACATCGGGATGGGCCGTCGGCGCCAATACTGTCGGCAATCCTGCAGGCAGCGGGCATACGAGCAGCGGGCCTCGATGACCAGGGGTGAGGCCGGTGGGCTGGCGGCCTTGCCGCCCGACGCGGTCGTGCTGTCGGCCGACGATGCGGCTGACCTATCGGATCGCGTCTACCAGGTGCGATGTGCGGCGGAAGATGTCGCTACCGCGCTTCAAGAGGGAGCCGGGCAGACCGAGCTGCGCGAACTGTGCGACGCGCTGGTTCAGGCTGCGCGAGCTGCCGACGGCTGGCGCCGAGTGAGTGCCTGACCGGCCGTAATGGCTGGCTGGGTACAGTCGTGCCATGTGTGACTCGGCGGGGGCCGCATCCCGGCGGTGATAGACAGGGTCGAGGTTAGCGATGGTTGATCAGCTCCAGCATGCGACCGAAGCGCTGCGGAAAGCGCTGGTCCAGGTGGAACGCCTGAAGCGCTCCAACCGCGCGCTGCTGGAGCGCTCGAGCGAGCCGATCGCCATTGTCGGGATGTCCTGCCGGTTCCCGGGTGGGGTGGAAACCCCGGAGGACCTCTGGCAGATGGTCGCCGACGGGCGCGACGTGATTTCGGAGTTTCCGGACGATCGCGGCTGGGACGTCGAGGGGCTGTTCGATCCCGACCCCGACGCGCGGCACAAGACCTACGTGCGCACCGGCGGTTTCGTCGACGGTGTCGCCGACTTCGACCCGGCCTTCTTCGGCATCGCACCGAGCGAGGCGCTGGCGATGGATCCCCAGTATCGGATGTTGCTCGAGTTGGCCTGGGAGGCACTCGAACGCGCCGGGATCGATCCCAGCGGACTGCGGGGCAGCGCCACCGGCGTGTTCGCCGGGCTCGTCGTCCAGGGCTACGGCATGTTGGCCGAGGAGATCGAGGGTTACCGCCTGACCGGGACGACGTCCAGCGTCGGCTCGGGGCGGGTGTCGTACCTGCTCGGCCTGGAGGGCCCGGCGGTGTCGGTGGACACGGCGTGTTCGTCGTCGCTGGTGGCGCTGCACTTGGCGGTGCAGTCGCTGCGCTCCGGTGAGTGCGACCTGGCGTTGGCCGGCGGTGCGACGGTCAATGCCACGCCGACCGTCTTTGTGGAGTTCAGCCGGCACCGGGCGCTGTCGCCGGATGGCCGGTGCAAGGCGTATGCGGGCGCGGCCGACGGGGTCGGCTGGTCGGAGGGCGGCGCGGTCCTTGCGGTGGAGCGGTTGTCGGATGCGCAGCGGCTGGGCCATCCGGTTTTGGCGTTGGTGCGGGGTTCTGCGGTCAATCAGGATGGCGCCTCCAACGGGTTGACCGCGCCCAACGGTCCCTCCCAGCAGCGGGTGGTGCGCACGGCCTTGGCGAATGCCGGGTTGTCGGCGGCAGACGTGGATGTGGTCGAAGGCCATGGGACCGGAACCCCCCTGGGCGACCCGATCGAGGCCCAGGCGTTGTTGGCCACGTATGGGCAGGATCGTGCCGAGCCGCTCTGGCTGGGGTCGATCAAGTCGAACATGGGTCACACGCAAGCCGCCGCCGGCGTCGCCGGCGTCATCAAGATGGTGCAGGCGATGCGGCACGGTACGGCGCCGGCGACGTTGCACGTCGATGCGCCTAGCCCGCACGTTGACTGGTCGGCCGGCTCCGTGTCGCTATTGACCGACGCGCAGCCGTGGCCCGCGGGGGATCGGGTGAGAAGGGCCGGGGTTTCGTCGTTCGGGATCAGCGGCACCAACGCACACGTGATCGTGGAGGAGGCGCCCGCCGAGCAAGGTGCCACGGGTGGAGCCACCGTGCCGGTGGTGCCATGGGTGGTATCGGCCAAGTCGGCGACGGGGCTGCAGTCCCAGGCGGCCCGATTGGCCGAGCATGTGGGGGCGCATCCCGAAGTCGACATCGCCGACGTCGGCTGGTCGTTGGCCGGCCGCGCGACCTTCGAGCATCGGGCCGTGGTCGTCGGGGGCGATCGGGCTCGGCTACTGGCAGGGCTGGACGACCTGGCCGCCGGGGACGGCAACGACGGTGCGGTAGTTCGTGGCACCGCCGCGCCCGCGGGCAAGAACGTCTTCGTGTTCCCCGGCCAGGGCTCCCAGTGGTTGGGCATGGGCATCGAATTGCTTGACACCGCGCCGGTATTCGCGCGGCAAATCGATGCGTGCGCCGAAGCCTTCGCCGAATTCGTCGACTGGTCGTTGACTGACGTCCTGCGCGGCACCCCGGATGCTCCCGGGATGGATCGCGTCGACGTCGTGCAGCCGGTGCTATTCGCGATCATGGTCTCGCTGGCAGACTTGTGGAAGTCGGTCGGCGTGCGTCCCGACGCGGTGATCGGCCATTCGCAGGGCGAGATCGCAGCCGCCTATGTCGCCGGTGCGCTGTCGCTGCGGGACGCCGCGAAGGTGGTCACGTTGCGCAGCAAGTTGCTGCGTCTGCTGGCCGGACCGGGCGGCATGGTGTCCATCGCCTGCGGCGTCGACCGGGTGCGGGAATTGTTGGCGGCCTACGGCAATCGGCTCGCCATCGCCGCAGTCAACGGCCGGTCGGCCGTGGTGGTGTCCGGGGAGGTCGCCGCGTGCGAGGAACTCATCGGCTTCTGCGCCGACCTGGACCTGCGCACCCGCCGGATCGACGTCGACTATGCCTCGCACTCGGCCGAGGTCGAGTCGATCCAGGTCGAGCTCGCCGCGGCTCTGGCCGACATCGAGCCGCGCTCCTCGCGTGCCGTTTTCTTCTCCACGGTGACCGGAAGCCGTTTGAACACTGCCGGTTTGGACGCCGAATACTGGTATCGCAACATCCGTCAGACCGTGCAATTCGATCAGGCGGTGCGCAGCGCTTGCGAGCACGGCTACCGCACGTTCGTCGAATCCAGCCCACACCCAGCGTTGATCGCCGGCATCGAGGACACCTTCAACGACTGCGTCGCGAGTAACGGGCCAATCGTCGTCCCCACCCTGGGGCGCGACGACGGCGGGCTCCAGCGGTTCCTGACGTCGGCCGCCACCGCTTTCGTCGCCGGTGTGGGAGTGGATTGGCGCGGCGCGCTCGACGGCGCCGGCTTCGTTGAGTTACCGACGTACGCCTTTGAGCGGCGCCGCTTTTGGCTCTCAGGTGGCGGCGTCGCAGCCGATGTGGCCGGGCTGGGGCAGGCGACCAGTGCGCACCCGCTGCTGGGCGCAGTAGTCGACATGCCCGCATCGGGCGGAGTTGTGCTGACGGGTCGGTTGTCGCCCACCCTGCAGGGCTGGCTGCGCGATCACGCCGTGTCGGGGCTGGTGGTCTTTCCAGGCGCGGGTTTGGTGGAGCTGGCGATCCGCGCGGGCGACGAAGTGGGCTGCCCGGTGGTCGACGAGTTGACGCTGCAGGCGCCGCTGTCGCTGCCCGATTCGGGATCGGTTGCGGTGCAAGTGGTGGTGGGTCCCTTGAACGAGGCGGACGGATCCGGCCAACGTAGTGTCGCGGTCTTTTCCCGGGCGGAATCCGCGTCCGCGTGGTTGTGCCACGCGGAAGGGACGTTGAGCCCCGGCTCGGTCGACCCGGCCGCGGACCTGTCGGTATGGCCGCCGGCGGGCGCGATCGCGGTGGACACCACTGACGGCTACGAGCGGCTTGCCGAGCTCGGGTACGGCTACGGCCCGGCGTTTCGTGGATTGACCGCGGCGTGGGTCCGCGACGACGAGGTGTTCGCCGAGGTGAAGCTGCCGGACGCGGCCGGTGGCGTCACCGGCTTCGGGATACATCCGGCCCTACTGGACGCGGCGATGCATGCCTTGCTGGTGGCTAACCACGCAGGCCACACTGTAAGCGCCGAGATCATGCTGCCGTTCTCGTGGCAAGGCGTGTCGTTGCACGCGGCGGGTGCATCGGCGGTGCGGGCGCGGATGGCGCCGGTGGGGGCTTCATCCGTTTCGATCGAGCTCGCCGACGGACTGGGATTGCCGGTGTTGTCGGTGAGCGCGATGGTGGCGCGACCGGTGAACGAGCAGCAGCTGCGGGCCTGTGTGCAGTCTGGATCCGGCCTGGATCGGCTCTTCGAGGTGACGTGGTCGCTGGCGCCCGGGCACTCGGGGGCAGGCTTCCACACCCACTACGAAGATACGCCCTACGTAGTGTTTGAATCCGTTGCAACCGAGGATGATCCGGTGGCGGATACCTATCGGCGCACCCGCTCGGTGCTGGCCGCCGTGCAGTCGTGGTTGACCGAACACGACTCCGGCGTGCTGGTGGTGGCCACCCGGGGCGCGATGGGTCTGGCGGGGGAGGACGTCACCGACCTGGCGGGAGCGGCGGTGTGGGGATTGGTGCGGTCGGCGCAGACCGAACATCCCGGCCGGATCCTGCTCGTCGATTCCGATGGGCCTCTGGACGAGGAAACGATTTTCGCGGTGCTGGCGGCCGGTGAGCCGCAGGCTTTGGCACGGGTCGGCGCGGTCTACACACCGCGGGTGCGCGGCAGTCGCGCGGTCGACGACCTGCTGGTACCCCCTGGCGTTGGGCCGTGGCGGCTGGGGCTGAGCAGCGCGGGCACGTTCGAGAACCTGCGGCTGGAGCCTGTTCCCAACGCCGGCGCGCCGCTGGAGCCGGGCTGGGTGCGGGTGGCGCTTCGTGCCGTCGCGGCCAACTTCCGCGACATCATGGTCACCCTTGGCATATTCACTCACGACGCGATGCTCGGCGGCGAGGGCGCCGGCGTGGTGGTCGAAGTCGGCCCGGGAGTCACCGAATTCGCGGTCGGTGACTCGGTGTACGGATTCTTCCCTGACGGCAGCGGCACCCTGGTGCCCGGCGATGTCCGCCTGTTGCTTCCGAAGCCTGCCGATTGGTCATACGCCGAAGCCGCGGCCATATCAGCGGTTTTCACCACCGCGTGGATGGCGTTTGTACACCTGGCCGATGTCAAGCCGGGACAGCGGGTTTTGGTCCATGCCGCCGCTGGTGGCGTGGGGATGGCGGCGGTCCAGTTGGCCCGGCATCTCGGTTTGGAGGTGTTCGCCACCGCCAGCCGCGGCAAGTGGGACACGTTGCGGGCCATGGGCTTCGACGACGACCACATCTCTGACTCNNGTGCTGGACTCGCTGGCCGGCGAATTCGTGGACGCGTCACTGCGCCTGGTCGCCCCCGGCGGAATGTTTTTGGAGATGGGCAAGACCGACATCCGCGACCCCGATGTGGTCGCTCGGGACCACTCGGGCGTGCGCTACCGCGCCTTCGACCTCTTCGAACCCGGCCGTCCCCAGCTGCACCAGTACATGCTCGATCTCGCCGCACTGTTCGACGCTGGAGTGCTGCGGCCGCTCCCGGTGACAACGTTTGATATGCGGCGGGCTCGCGCGGCATTGCGGTACTTGAGCCAGGCGCGTCATATCGGCAAGGTCGTGATGACTCTGCCTTCCGGGCCCGATGGGCCCGGTGGCCTGGCTTCGGGCACCGTGTTGATCACCGGCGGGACCGGCATGGCGGGTTCGACGTTGGCACGACATTTGGTCGCGCAGCATGGCGTTCGGGATTTGGTGCTGCTGAGCCGGCGAGGTCCGGACGCGCCGGGATCCGCGGAACTGGTCACCGAGTTGGAAGCGGCCGGGGCGCGGGCGCAGGTAATCGCCTGCGATGTGGCCGACAAGGCGGCGCTGGGCAGGGTTATTGGCACCATCCCGACGGAATCTCCGCTGTCGGGGGTCATTCACGCGGCCGGCGTGCTTGATGACGCGGTGATCACATCACTGACACCCGAGCGGGTGGATGCGGTGTTGCGGGCAAAAGTGGATGCGGCGTGGAACCTGCACGAGTTGACCCGCGATCTGGATCTGTCGGCTTTCGTGATGTTTTCCTCGATGGCCGGGCTCGTGGGGTCGTCGGGCCAGGGCAATTACGGGGCGGCCAACTCCTTCCTCGACGGCTTGGCTGCGCATCGGCGCGCTCATAAGCTGCCGGCGATCTCGCTGGGGTGGGGGCTGTGGGATCAGGCCAGCGCCATGACCGGCGGGCTGGAAGCCTCCGACCGCGCCCGCCTGGGCCGCGACGGAATCCTGGCGCTGTCCTGCGACGAGGCGATGGAATTGTTCGACACCGCACTGATCGTCGACCAGGCATTCATCGCGCCCGCCCGCATCGATCTCAGTGCACTGCGGGCCCATGCGGCCGCGGTGCCACCGATGTTCGCCGACCTGGTCAACGCGCCGACCCGGCGCCGGGTCGACGATTCGCTGGCCGCCGAGAAGTCAAAATCGGCTCTGGCGCATCGTCTTCACGGGCTTTCTGCACCCGAACAGCACGCCGTACTGCTGGACCTGGTGCGCGCAAACATCGCCACCGTTTTGGGTACCACCACTCCAGAGGCGATCGACCCGGAGAAGGCGTTTCAGGACTTGGGCTTTGACTCGCTGACCGCGGTCGAAATGCGTAACCGGCTCAAAACCGCTACCGGACTGGCGCTTTCACCGACACTCATCTTCGACTACCCGACACCCAACGGCCTGGCCGGCTACATCCGCACCGAACTCGCCGGAGTGCCCCAAGAGATCAACCACGCCGCAGCGGTTCGTGTCGCCGGCGACGATCCGATCGCGATCGTCGCCATGTCCTGCCGCTACCCGGGCGGGATAAATTCCCCCGACGATCTCTGGGACATGCTGGCACAGCGGCGTGACGTGCTCTCCGAATTCCCGACCGATCGCGGCTGGAAACTGGCCGGGCTGTACAACCCGGATCCCGACGTTGCGGGGGCGTGCAACACCCGCACCGGCGGATTCGTGGACGGCGTCGCGGACTTTGACGCGGCCTTCTTCGGTGTGACGCCCAGCGAGGCGCTGGCGATGGACCCCCAGCAACGCTTGTTCCTCGAGCTGTCTTGGGAAGCGTTGGAACGAGCGGGAATTGAACCCGGTAGGCTGCGGGGCAGCGCCACCGGGGTGTTCGCCGGAATTATCGCGCAGGGCTATGGCATGTCCGGGGGTGTGTCCTCCTCCGAAGCGGTGGAAGGCTTCCGGCTGACCGGGCAGTCGTCAAGTGTGGCGTCGGGGCGGGTGTCTTATGTGCTCGGGCTGGAGGGCCCGGCGGTGTCGGTGGATACCGCGTGTTCGTCGTCGTTGGTGGCGTTGCACATGGCGGCGCAGTCGCTCCGTTCGGGTGAGTGCGACCTGGCGCTGGCCGGCGGTGTCACCGTCAACGCCACACCCGACATCTTTGTCGAGTTCAGCCGCATGCGCGGGTT
>PLSK01000025.1 GCA_003165155.1 Mycobacterium sp.
GATCAGATCGCGGGCTGCGGCGAACAAGAGGCGCGCCTTGCCGCGGTGGCGCTGGCCGGATTACACGGACCCAGTTGGTGCGACCCATTCTGGCTCGATCTGCCCGGCATGGGGTTTCCGCGCGCCGATGAGGCTTCCGCCAAGGGCCTTGGTGATGTCGCGATCATGAGTGCCGATATCACGCTGGAAAAGCTCGGCGACCGAATGAGCGCCGAAGACCGCGAGACTTTCACGACGACAATGGGTTTGGTGACGCCCTGGCTGTTGGCCAACCAGGACCGGTTCGCCCTGCTACACGGCGACTACCGCCTCGACAACCTGTTGTTCGATCCAGAACGGACCTGGGTGAGCGTCGTCGACTGGCAGACGCTCGGCGTAGGCCTTCCGGCAAGGGATCTCGCCTACTTCACGGCCACCAGCCTGAACCCGCAGCTGCGGCCGACAATCGAGAAGGACCTCGTCAGGGACTATCACCGCGCGCTACTCGGTTACGGCGTAACCGCTTATGACTTTGACGCATGTTGGCGCGACTACCGGCTGGGCGTGCCGCAGGCTCCGCTGATCTCCGCTCTGGGATTTGCCTTCGCCGCCGGCACTGAGCGCGGTGACGACATGGTGCTCACCATGCTCGAGCGTGGTTGCCAGGCGATCCGTGATCTCGGAACGCTGGAACTGATCGGCTGAGCATGACAAGCGGGTCCCAGCGCGAGCGCGAACCGGAATTGCGCGGGCAGACCGTCGTTGTGATCGGCGGCAGCGCGGGCATCGGATTCGAAACGGCTCGACGCGCCCGGGTCGTCGGGGCCGCCGACGTTGCCGCGCTCGCCGTCCACATCATGACCAACACGGCACTCACCGGCGCGACCTATGACATCGACGGTGGCCAGCAGTTCGTGTAGCCGCTAGGCGCCGTCAGGTAGGCATCAGTATTGGGTGGAGCCCTGGTCGACGGGGATCTGGGCGGCGGTGACGTACCGCGATTCGTCACTGGCCAGCCAGCACACGGCGTCGGCGATGTCTTCCGCCTCGGCGACCCAGGTGGGCAAGAACGGCGTGAGCATGTGGGACAGCTGTGGGTTGGTTTCCATGGTTTTGCCTACGGCGCCGGCCATGTCGCCCGTTCCCATCGGGGTGTTGACCGGACCGGGGTGGACGCTGTTGACCCGGATCGAATGTTGGCCCAGCTCGGCGGCGAAGGCGCGGGCCAATCCGGTGACGGCGTGCTTGCTGGCGGTGTAATGCACCATGAACGGCTGCATCTTCAAGCCGGCCGCGGAACTGATCAGGATGATCGAACCGCCGCGGCCCCCTTCGATGATCTTGTTCGCGCCGGCCATCACAGTGTTCCACGTACCGGTCACGTTGATGTCCATCACGTCGCGAAAGGATTCGGGCGTGATGTCGTTCCAGGCCTGTGGAATCGCGATACCGGCGTTGGCCACGATGATGTCGAGCCTTCCCAGTTGAGCGACCCCGTCGTCGACGGCTTCGCAGAGTGCGTCATAGTCGCGGGTGTCGACGGTGAAGGCCAGGATCCGGCGGTTTGTCGCCTCGACGAGGCGCACTGTTTCGGCGAGGTCGTCGGCAGTGGCTGGTGGGTAGGGAACGCCGTCCGGGAGCTTGTCGGCGATGTCGACGGCGATGATGTCGGCGCCCTCGTTGGCCATGCGGATGGCATGCGCACGGCCTTGCCCACGTGCCGCCCCGGTGATGAAGGCGACTTTTCCTTTTAGTCGTCCCTCACCTCCGCCGTTCATCGCTGCGCCGCCTTGACTAGGTTCGAACCGATTATGAGTCGCTGAATCTCGCTGGTGCCTTCGTAGAGTCGCAGCAGCCGAACGTCGCGGTAGATACGTTCGACCGGAACGCCACGCATGTATCCACTGCCGCCGTGAATCTGCACCGCGAGATCGGCTACCTTGCCGGCCATTTCGGTGCAGAAGAGCTTCGCGGCCGACGGCGCGACCCTGCGGTCCTCATTGCCGACCCACAGCCGTGCGGCGTCGCGGACCAAGGCGCGGCCGGCCATGACCCCGGTCTGCTGGTCGGCGAGCATCGCCTGCACCAACTGGAAGCTTCCGATTAGCGCCCCGCCCTGCGTCGCGGTGGCGGCATATGCGACGGATTCGTCGAGCGCACGCTGAGCAGCGCCCACCGCGAGAGCGGCGATGTGCACCCGGCCGCGCGCCAACGACGTCATCGCCGCCCGATAGCCGACGTTCTCGCTGCCGCCGATCAGCGCGCCATCGTCGACTCGGACATCGGTGAAGCTGACGTCCGCGGTCCACGCGCCTTCCTGACCCATCTTGGCGTCCTTGGTGCCGACCTCGACACCGGCGGCGTCCGCGGGAACCAGAAAAACGGCGATCCCGGGGCCGTGGTCGTCGGCGGGCCGGGCGCGCGCGAACACCACGAACAGGTTGGCGACCGGTGCGTTGGTGATGAAGCGCTTCTGTCCCGAGATCACCCAATCCCTATCGTCACGAACGGCTTTGGTCTTCAGACCCGCCGGGTTCGATCCAGCACCGGGCTCGGTCAACGCGAAGGAGGCGACGACGTCGCCGGACGCTATCGGCTCAAGCCAGCGGCTCTTCTGCTCGTCGGTGCCGAAGCCGACCAGGACCTGTCCGGCGATTCCGTTGTTGGTGCCGAACATCGACCGCAGCGCCAGCGAGGTGTAGCCCAGCTCCATCGCCAGCTCGACGTCCTGTTTGAGGTTGAGGCCAAGGCCGCCCCACTGCTGGGGGATCGCGTATCCGAACAGACCCATCTTCTTGGCCTGATCGCGAAGATCGTCGGGCACCCGATCCTCGTCGAGGATCTCCTGCTCGCGCGGGACCACGGCGGTGCGAACGAAGTGCCGGGTCTGGGCCAGGATCTCCTGGAAATCTTCGGCTTGGACCTCTGGCGCTTCAGCGGTGGTCATTGGCAGACACTCCTCTTGGGTCCTCTTTGGCATTGCTCGATTGGCGGGCCGCGCTGGTCTCTGTGGGTGCCCGGTTCCACGACGGATCCTATATGAAATATGATATTTGAACGACGGGTACCCCCGGGTAGGAAGCTAACCAGATAAGGATGCGTGATCCAGGTGTCGTTGCTGAACGGTCAGACTGCGGTGATCACAGGCGGGGCGCAAGGTCTGGGTTTTGCCATCGCGGAACGATTCATCGCCGAAGGCGCGCGGGTCGTGCTCGGGGACGTCAATCTCGAGACGACCGAGGTCGCGGCCAAGCAGCTGGGCGGTGCGGACGTCGCGCTGGCGGTCCGCTGCGATGTGACCCAGGCGGCCGACGTCGAGACCCTGATCCAGACCGCGGTCGAGCGTTTTGGTGGCCTGGACATCATGGTCAACAACGCGGGGATCACCCGCGACGCCACGATGCGAAAGATGACTGAAGAACAGTTCGACCAGGTCATCAACGTGCACCTGAAGGGCACCTGGAACGGCACCCGGCTGGCGGCGGCGGTCATGCGGGAAAACGGGCGTGGCGCGATCGTGAACATGTCGTCGGTATCGGGCAAGGTCGGAATGATCGGCCAGACCAACTACTCGGCCGCCAAGGCCGGCATCGTGGGGATGACCAAAGCCGCGGCCAAAGAGCTTGCTTACCTGGGGATCCGGGTGAACGCGATCGCTCCTGGGTTGATTCGGTCGGCCATGACGGAAGCCATGCCGCAGCGTATCTGGGATTCGAAGGTCGCGGAGGTCCCCATGGGCCGGGCGGGTGAGCCGAGCGAGGTCGCAAGCGTCGCACTGTTTTTAGCCTCCGACCTGTCCTCGTACATGACCGGCACCGTGATGGAGATCACCGGCGGCCGACACCTCTGATGAGTACCGTCATGCGCCAAGCAGTCATCTGTGAGCCGGTCCGGACGCCGATCGGCCGCTACGGCGGAATGTTCAAGTCGCAGAGCGCCGTTGACCTCGGCGTTGCCGCCCTCAAGGGGTTGCTCGAACGCACCGGGCTCGTGCCGGAGGCGGTGCAAGACGTTATTCTGGGCCACTGCTATCCCAACAGCGAGGCGCCCGCGATCGGGCGGGTGGTTGCCCTGGATTCGGGGCTGCCGGTCACGGTGCCCGGCATGCAGGTCGATCGTCGCTGCGGGTCCGGCCTGCAGGCGGTAATCCAGGCCTGTTTGCAAGTGGGCAACGGCGACCACGATCTGGTCATCGCCGGCGGCTGCGAAAGCATGAGCAACGTCGCCTTCTACTCCACCGACATGCGTTGGGGCGGCGCCCGCAGCGGTGTGCAGATCCACGACGGGCTGGCTCGGGGACGCAGCACCGCGGGCGGCCGGCACTATCCGGTGCCGGGCGGGATGATGGAGACGGCCGAGAACTTGCGTCGCCAGTACGGCATTTCGCGTCTCGAGCAAGACGAGCTCGCGGTACGGTCACACCAGCGTGCGGTGGCCGCGCAAAAGGACGGCATCCTGGCTTCGGAAATAGTTCCAGTGATTATTCCGGCATCGCGCACGCGACAGGGTGAAGAACGGGTCGATACCGACGAGCATCCGCGCGCCGACACCTCGGTGGAGTCGTTGAGCAAGCTTAAACCCGTTCTGCTGAGCGGTGATCCAGAGGCGACGGTCACGGCCGGAAACGCCAGCGGGCAGAACGATGCGGCATCCATGTGTGTGGTGACCACACCCGACAAGGCAGCGGAATACGGCCTCACTCCGCTGGTCCGCATGGTGTCGTGGGGGCTGGCTGGCGTGGCGCCCAACATCATGGGCATCGGTCCGGTGCCCGCGACGGAAGTCGCACTCGCCAAGGCGGGCCTGCAACTCAGCGATATCGACCTCATCGAACTCAACGAAGCGTTCGCCGCCCAAGCCCTCGCGGTGATGCGCGAATGGAATTTCGGCGCCGCCGACTTCGACCGAACCAATGTGCACGGCTCGGGAATCTCACTGGGACACCCGGTCGGGGCCACCGGGGGCAGGATGCTGGCCACCCTGGCCCGCGAACTCACCCGCCGCCAGGCGCGCTATGGGCTGGAGACCATGTGCATTGGCGGCGGTCAGGGGCTCGCCGCAATCTTCGAGCGCGTCGCTTGAAATGACCAGCGCCATGACCCAAGCGTTGCCGCTGAGCGGCCTCACCGTTGTCGAGGTGTCCAGTTTTGTCGCCGCACCGTTGTGCGGCATGACGCTGGGCCAGCTCGGCGCGCGGGTAATCCGGATTGATCCGATCGGGGGCGCCTCGGACGTAAACCGATGGCCGCTGGCAGCGGACGGCACGTCGATCTACTGGACCGGGCTGAACAAGGGAAAGCGTTCGGCCACCATCGATCTGCGCTCACCGGAAGGGCAACACCTGGTTCAGCGCCTGATCGTCGAGGGCGACGGCGTCGTGGTGACCAACGCCGCGGGGCTGTCCTGGCTGAATCATGATCGCCTGTCCGCCATGCGTTCCGACGTCATCCACGTTCAGTTGCTCGGCCGTGGCGACGGCTCCACCGGGGTGGATTACACCGTGAACGCCGCCGTCGGATTCCCACTTGTCACTGGTCCGGCCGATCATGCCGGCCCGATCAACCACGTGTTGCCGGCCTGGGATGTGTGCTGCGGCCTGTACGCCGCGCTGGCCGTCGTCACCGCCGTTCGCCGCCGTGACCAGTCCGGGATCGGTGCGCGCATCAGCCTGGCACTGGAAGATGTCGCGTTGGCGACCGCGGGAAATCTTGGACTGTTGACCGAGCCGCAGGTGAACGGCATCCAACGCGAGCGTCTGGGCAACGCCATCTACGGCCAATACGGCCAGGACTTCACCAGTCGTGACGGGGTCACGTTCATGGTTGTCACATTGACTGGAAGGCACTTTCGCGACTTGGTCGACGTAACGGGCACCGGGGCCGCGGTGTCGGCGCTCGCGGAGGCGCTGGGCGTCGACTTCGGTGCCGAAGGTGACCGCTATAAGTACCGTGACGTGCTGTCCGGCCTGTTCGCCACCTGGTTTGCCGATCACCCGGCCCAGAAAATCACCGCCGCACTGTCGGACACCACCGTCTTGTTCGAGCGGTACAGCACCTTCGCGGAGGTCGCCGCCGACCCGAAGGTGACCGACAACCCGCTGTTTTCCCGGCTGCACCAACCCGGTGTCGGAGACTATCTGGCCCCCGGCCTGCCGGCCGCGTTTGACGGCACTCATCCCGCCAGCGCAGCCGCGCCCGCCGTGGGACAAGACACCGCCGAAGTGCTCGTACAGTACTTGGGATTGACGGCCGCTGACATCGAGCGCTTGACGACCGCAAAAACGATCGCCTGTTGAGCCGGCCGGAACAGCGAAGGGACATATAGCCCATGACCAGACTTGCCCAAACCCTCGGACTCACCGAAATTCAGACCGAGATCATTTCCACCGTAAGGCAATTCGTCGAGAAAGAAGTCATCCCGAACGCGGCGGAGCTCGAGCGCGGCGACACCTACCCGCAGGACATCGTCGACGCGATGCGGGACATGGGGTTGTTCGGGCTGATGATTCCGGAGGAGTACGGCGGGCTGGGGGAGTCGCTGCTCACCTACGCGCTGTGTGTCGAGGAGCTCGCGCGCGGCTGGATGAGCGTCTCCGGGGTGCTCAACACGCACTTCATCGTGGCTTACATGCTGCGCCAGCACGGAACCGACGCGCAGAAGCAGCGCTTCCTGCCGCGCATGGCGACCGGCGAGACCCGCGGGGCGTTTTCGATGTCAGAACCGGAGCTGGGTTCCGATGTCGCAGCGATCCGTACTCGCGCCAAACGCATTCCCGATGGCAACTACACCATTAGCGGCCAGAAGATGTGGCTGACCAACGGGGGCAGTTCGACACTGGTAGCCGTATTGGTGCGCACCGACGAGGGTGCGGACAAGCCGCACCGCAACTTGACCGCGTTCCTCGTCGAGAAGCCAACAGGTTTCGGTGAGGTACTGCCTGGCCTGGTGATACCCGGCAAGATCGACAAGCTGGGCTACAAAGGTATCGACACCACTGAGCTCATCTTCGACAGCTATCACGCAAGCGCCGACGACGTGCTCGGCGGCGCCCCGGGGCAGGGTTTCTTCCAGATGATGGACGGTATCGAAGTCGGCCGCGTCAACGTGTCGGCCAGGGCCTGCGGAGTCGGTATCCGCGCATTCGAGCTCGCGGTGCGCTACGCGCAGCAGCGGCACACGTTCGGCAAGCCGATCGCGGAACACCAGGCCATCGCCTTCCAGCTCGCCGAAATGGCCACCAAAGTCGAAGCCGCACACCTGATGATGGTGAACGCGGCGCGGCTGAAAGACTCTGGGGAGCGCAATGATGTCGCCGCCGGTATGGCCAAATACCTTGCCAGCGAATTCTGTTCCGAGGTCACCCAGCAGAGCTTCCGGATTCACGGCGGCTACGGCTACTCCAAGGAATATGAGATCGAGCGCCTGATGCGCGATGCGCCGTTCCTGCTCATCGGCGAAGGCACCAGCGAAATCCAGAAGAACATCATCAGCAAGCGGTTACTCGCCGAGTATCAGGTGTGACGGCTGTGGGTGCCCCGGATTTCGCTGCGCGACCCCAACTTTCCGACGACGTTGCGCGCTTGATCCGTCGCAGGATCTTCGACGGCGGTTACGCCGCGGGGTCCTACATCCGGCTGGACCAATTGGCCGCCGAGTTGGGCATCAGCGTCACGCCGGTGCGTGAAGCGCTGTTCGCGCTGCGGGCCGAAGGCCTGATCGCCCAGCTGCCCCGCCGCGGGTTCGTGGTGCTGCCGGTAACCGGGCGCGACGTCACCGACGTCGCGAACGTGCAGGCTCACGTCGGCGGAGAGTTGGCCGCGCGGGCCGCTGTCAACATCACCGATGATCAGCTGCGCGAACTCAAAGCAATCCAGGTCCAGCTGGAGGAAGCCTATGCCGGTGATGACCAGGAGCAGACAGTTCGACTGAACCACGAGTTCCACCGTGCTATCAATGTCGCGTCCGACTCACCGAAGCTAGCGCAGCTGATGTCGCAAATCACCCGGTACGCACCCGAATCGGTGTTCCCCACGATCGAAGGGTGGCCGAATCAGTCGATCAAGGACCACCGCCGCGTGTTGTCCGCACTTGAAAAGCACGACGAGAGTCTCGCGCGCGCGGCCATGTCGGAACATCTTGCGGCGGGGGCTGTTCCGCTGATCGAGCACCTGGTTTCGCGCGGCGTCGTAGCCGACGCAAGCCTCCCGGCGGCCGACTAGCCGACTCAGCGCGATGCCCGTTGCGGTAAATCGGGCCCGGGCATACGCTGGCACTGAGCCGAGCAAACCCTACCGGGAGGCAAAATGCCGCAAGCGCTTGTGTCTCGCGCACTGGCCGTATTCGGTGCCTGCGTGGTCGTCGTCGCGTTGGCGCCGCCGGCGGTTGCCGATCCGATGGACCCGATCCCGGGCAACGGTGTCTTTATCGTCGGGCCCGACATTGTGCCCGGCCTCTATCGCACGGCCGGGTCGGCGTCGACCTTTGGGGTTTGGATCAACAACGTGCCGACCCAGGCCTCGATGTGCTCGTGGTTCACGTACAGCACGCCCGATGCGAACAAGGAGCATGTAGTCCAGGCGAACACCTCCGTCGGTCCGATGTTCGCGAGTATTAATTCAACGACGGTCAAGGCCTTCGAGTCGCAGAACTGTCAACCCTGGGAACGGATCCCTTAAGGCGTATCGCGAAATGCGTTGCGGTAACCGAGCGGCGCGACACCGGCCAGGCGACGAAACTGGTCACGGAAATTCGTTACCGACGCGAAACCAACCCGGCGTGAGACGTTTTCGATGCTGTCGGAGGTCGTCTCGAGCAGCTCCTGCGCATGCCTGATCCGGACACTGTTGACCCATTGCATCGGTGTCTGGCCCGTCTCGCGCTTGAAGTGCCGATTTAGAGTCCGTTCGCTGGTGGATGCTCGGCGCGCGATATCGCGGAGGGTCAGCGGGAGGTGCGCGTTCTTCTCAATCCAGACCAGCAGACCGTCGAGTTCGGTATTGGACTCGCGACGATTGCGGACGATGAATTGGGCTTGATCGCCGGTACGGTGCAGTGGGGTCACGGCCAAGCGGGCGGCATCAGCGGCCGCGGCGGAACCGTAGTCGTTGGCTACCATCTGAAGGCATAGATCCAGACCCGCGGATGCGCCGGCCGACGTGAGAATCTGACCCTCGTCGACGTAGAGCGCGTCAGCATCGAGCCGGACGTTGGGATACGCGACAGAAAATAATTCGGCCGCTAACCAGTGGGTGGTTGCACGCTTACCGTCCAGGATTCCCGCTGCGGCAAGGGTGAAGGCTCCGGTACAGATCGAAGCGATTCGGATTCCATTGCTGTGCGCCGTCTTCAGTGCGACGATGACGTCGTCGCGAACCGCCGTCGTGACGTCATTGCGCCCGGGCACGATGATGGTATCGGCGTTGGTGAGTTCGCTCAGCCCGAAGTCGGTGGCAATCCGGATAGGTCCGGCCGCGACGACAGCCTCACAGCCGCACACTCGGACTCGGTAGCCGGGTGCACCAGCCCCGATTCGGACACGGCCGAAAACCTCGATCGCGATAGCCAGATCGAACGCGATGGCATCCGGCTCGGCCAGAACCGCGACTGCGTGCATGGCTTGGCAATATACCGGCGCATCGTGTCAATTCAGCCACTGGTTCTATGGGGCGCGATCGGTGAACATGACGGGATGCATGCGCAAATCGTGCTGTACGACGGGTTCGACCCACTCGACGTCATCGCACCGTTCGAGGTGCTGGCCGCCGGCAGCGACAGCGTCGGCGGCGACCTGACCGTCACGCTTGTATCGGCGGAAGGGGCGCGCAGCGTGACCGGGGGCACTCGCGGTCTGGCGCTGACTGCCACCGCTGCGCTTGACCCGTCAATCCGCGGGTGTGTGATCGTGCCCGGTGCCAGCGGTCCGGTTGCCGGTGACCCCGACAACGGTGTCGAGACCATTCCTGTGCTTTTGGCCCGAGCGGCTGAAACGGGGCTAACACCGCTGTTGCGCGAGGCGTTCGGCAATCCAGACGTGACCGTTGCGGCGGTATGTGGTGGATCCCTGGTGATGGCGATGTCGGGCCTGATTGAGGGCCGCGATGCGGCGACCCACCACCTGGGCATGGAGCTGCTTGAGGCTGCCGGCGTTCACTCGGTGGCGGCCCGCGTCGTTGACGACGGGGACCTTGTCACCTCCGGTGGAGTGACTTCGGGGCTGGACTTGGCAATTCACCTGTTGGACCGGTGGTACGGACCACGTGTCGCGCACGCCGTCGAGAGGCTTTTCGAGTACGAGCGCCGCGGGACGGTCTGGCGCCGCGCCGGGCGAGAACCAATGGAGGCATAGGTGGGTACTGCGGGCGAATGGGACGTGAAAATCAAAACCCCGATTGGCACGCTTGCGGTGCTGTACGTGTTCACCCAGGCACAAGAAGGGCCGGACGGGCTTTCCGGCACGGCAACTTACAAAGGTGAAACAGTTCAATTGCGGGACTTTACGACCGAAGCTGGCGCGGACGGGATTCGGTTGACGTGGCGGCAATCGGTGACCAAGCCAATCCGGCTGAATCTCGCGTTCGACGTCGTGGTCGACGGCGATGTGATGAGTGGACATTCTCGAGCCGGCCGGTTGCCACGCTCAGAGGTGTCCGGCAGTCGCCGATAGCACCAACATGTCGCGCAGCCGACGGACGTCGACCTTGCCGGTGGCGCCGCGCGGGATGTCGTTGTCGGATTGCAGCAACAGCCACACCGTCGGCACCTTGAAGGCACTCAGCAGCTTGCGCGCCGATTTGCGCAACTCGTCGGCGGTGAGTGAGTGGTCGCCGCACACCACCGCCGCACCTACCCGTTCCCCGGCGACGCCGGGCACGTTACTGACGAACGCGTTCTCGACGCCGTCGATGGCGCGCAGTGCCCGCTCGACCTCGCTGGGGTACACGGTGGCCCCGCTGACTTTGAACATGTCGTCGGATCTGCCGCGGTAGAACATGAAGCCGTCCGCGTCGAGGTGACCCAGATCGCCGGTGGGGTAGAAGCCGTCGNNATCTGGATCATGCCAACGGTTCCCGCGGTAACTGGCTCGCCGTTTTCGGGGTCGACGATGCGCACCTCCATCCCGGGGAACGGCTTTCCGCAACTGCCCCACGCCGTGTGCGGCATGTCGGTGTCGGCCGGGTAGCCGCAGTAAGGCCCGAACGCCTCGGTCATGCCGAACAGCGTGGCCCGGGCACCGGGCTGAGCCCGCAGCTCTGGCGGTAACAAGGCTTCCAGACTGCCTGGGCGCAGCGCCGAGAGGTCCACACTGGCTGCATCCGCGTGCCGCGCCAGTGCGTCGGCCTGGTCGGGCCAGCCGCGGAACAGCGTCACCCGCTCGCTTTCCAGCAGCCGCAGAGTGGTTTCGGGTCGAGGCACTTCCTCGGTCACCAGCGTGGCGCCCGCCAGCAGCGCCGACAATATCCCGCTGCCAAAGCCGCCCACCCAGAAGAACGGCATCGGCAGATAAAGCCGGGTATCGGACGTGATGCAGCGCGCCGCAAGGCCGGATGCAACGGCGCCCAACGCGTTGCCGTGGGAATGCTCGACGCCCTTGGGCGCTCCGCTGCTGCCCGAGGTGAACATGATGACCATCGGGTCGGCGGCGGTAACCGTCTCGGTCATGGCGTCGACGA
>PLSK01000197.1 GCA_003165155.1 Mycobacterium sp.
AGGCCGCCGGTGACGACGAACCGCCAAACCTGCGTCGTGAGGCTCAGCTGGACGCGCTGCGGCACGGCGCTGGGCGGCGGGGAAACCACCGGGGGAGTCTAACCGCGGGGATTCCCGGCGACCGGCGGAGCGCTGTCTTCGTCGTCGTAAATTATCCCGCCACGCAGCGCTTCGAAGATGGCCACGCCCTGCGAGACCAGCCCCGCGGCCACCTGGCCGAGGCCTTCGGCGCCGTTGAGCACCGTGAGATTGGAGCTTGCGAGCCCAAGCGCGGCCTTCTCGACGATTTGCGGCAGCTGGTCGATGAGCATCTTGTCCAACGCAACCCGATTGTGCGACGCTGCCGCCTCGGCCTGTATTTTCATCTTCTCCGCGTCGGCCACAGCCATGATCCGCACGCGTTCGGCTTCCGCCTCCGCCGGTTTAACCACCTCGGCGACCAGTTCCTGCTGGCGCAGTTCGGCGGCGCGCTCGGCCAGCTCTGTTCGCATCTCCAGCACCTCGCGTTGCGCTTGCGCTTCGGCCAATGGGCCGGACTGGGCCGCTTGGGCCTGGGCCTTGTCGACTTCGGCCTTGTATTGGGCCCTGACGATCGCGGTCTCGCGGGCGAATTCGGCTTGCTTGCGCTGGGACTCCTGCTCGGCTTCCGCGGCCGCCTGGTTCGCCCGAGCCTGAGCGATCTGCGCCTGCTGCTGGATAGCCGCGTTGTGCGGCGCGGACATCGCGTTGATGTAGCCGAGCCCGTCGTCGTCGATGGACTGGATCTGTAGGGCGTCGACGGTGAGGCCGATCCGGGCCATTTCCTCCTTGGAGCCGTCGAGCACCTCGGTGGCGAGCTTCTGACGTTCCCGGATGATCTGTTCCACGGTCATCGAGCCGATGATCGACCGCAAGTGACCGGCGAAGATCCGGCCGGTGAGAACGGCCATCTGGTCCTGGTCTGACAGGAATCGTTGCGCGGCGCTGATGATGCTCCCGGTGTCGTTGCCGACCTTGAAGGCGATCACCGACCGGACGTTGAGGGTGATGCCTTGCTGGGTCACGCACTTTTCGGCGACCTCGGCCTCGCACATCGCCAGCGTCAGGAATCGGGCCTTGCGGAAGACTGGGAGGATGAAGGCGCCGTGGCCGGTCACGACGCGGAACGGCGCGTTGCTTTTGGCTCTTCCTCCAGAGATCAGCATCGCCTCGTCGGGAGCGGGCACCTTGTAACCGAGCATCGTCGGACTCCTTGGGGTTTGTTGTTGTGTATCAGGAATTTTCGGCCGTCAACTCAAATCCGGCGAGGTCCTTCCATGGCTCGACGACTACTGTNNCCACGGTCGCCGCGGGTCGCCACGATCAGCGTGCCTACGCGACCGATTACCGAGGCGGTGCTCACAATCGGATGATCCTCCCTCGGCGGGCTGTGCGTAACGGTCCGGCTACACCCAATACGGAACTCGGGCGCGGAATTGCCGCATCGCGAACGCCGCCAGTAGCCAGCCGATGACTGTTAGCGCCACCACCACCGCCCAGTGCCGCAGCTCCTGGTGCGCACCCAGCAAAGGCGCCCGCACAATATCCAGATAGTGCAGCAGCGGATTGAGTTCGACGATGCTTGCCCAGCTTCCCGCGCCTTGCTGCCGCAGCGTGTCGTCGTTCCAGATGATCGGCGTCATGAAGAACAGCAACTGCACGACGGAAAACAACAAAGGACCGATGTCCCGGTACCGGGTTGCCAGGATGCCGAAACATAGTGATACCCAGATGCAATTCAGGACGATCAGGCCCAGCGCCGGGATGACCGAGAGGTCGGCCCACGACCACGGTTTGGGAAAGATGATCGCGACGACGAGGTAGATGACGATGTTGTGCGCGAACAAAATGATCTGTCGCCACACCAGCCGGTAGACGTGCACGGATAGCGGTGTCGGCAGTTGTTTGATCAGTCCCTCATTGGCGACGAACACGTCGGCGCCCTCCAGGATGGCGGCGTTGATCAGGTTCCAGATGATCAGCCCGAGCGTCACGTAGGGCAGGTGCACAGACAGCTCGAGGTGAAACAGCTTGGAGTACAAGCCGCCCATCGCCACCGCGGTGGTTCCGGTCGCAATGGTGATCCAGAACGGTCCCAGCACCGAGCGGCGGTAGCGCTGTTTGATGTCTTGCCAGCCCAGGTGCAGCCACAGCTCGCGCCGTTGGAAGCCGTCGGTCAGATCACGCCTTGCCCGGGTGAACGTCCGGGATTGGGCCGCCGCGTCGATGAACGTCATCAGGATCCTCCAGCTTCTGGTTTGCCGAATCGCTCGCGACGCCCTAGGCGGTGCAACCGAATCCAGTCCCGCATTCCCTTGGGGTCGCGGCGGGACACCAGGAAGAACCAGCCGAACCGCAGCCACTCCTGGGGCAGAAGCTTACGGAGGCCCGGTTGCGCCATCAGGTAGCCGCGGTTGCGATAAGTGAAGAACCGTTTGGTGGGGTCGTCGGGATACTGGGTGTGCATCCGGCCGCCCAGAATCGGCCGGAATTCGTCGGATCCGCTGGGATGCAGGTAGATCGTGTCCAGGCAGGTTCCGAATGGCAGCCCCGATCGCACCAGCCTGCGGTGCAATTCGACTTCGTCGCCGCGGATGAACAGCCGCAGGTCCGGGACACCGACGGCATCCAGGGTTGAAGCCCGAAACAGCGCACCGTTGAACAGTGACGCGATCCCGCGCAACAGATCCTGGCCTTCTTCGGTGCGCAGTTCGCTGGTGCGCCTGCGCCATACCAGGCCACGCCGCAACGGAAACGCCAGCCGCTGCGGATCGTCGAGATTGCAGACCATCGGCGATACCTCGGCCAGGCCGTACTTCTCGGCGCACGCCAGTAGGGTGGCCAGCACCCGGGTGTCCTGCGGGCGGCCGTCGTCGTCGGCCAACCACACCCAATCGGCGCCCTGAGCCAGCGCGTGCAATATGCCGAGCGCGAAACCACCTGCGCCGCCCAGGTTTCGGCGCGATCCCAGGTAAGTGCTGGAGATTGGTTGTCCGGCAACGAGATCGCGAATCCGGCCATCTGCGGGACCGTCATTGTCGACCACGATCAGGTGATCCGGCAACCGGGTCTGGGTGCTCAGCACGCTCAGCGACTTGGCCAGCTCGTCGGGGCGCCGGTGGGTGACCACGACGGCGAAAACGGTTTCACTCATCCCCGGGGGTCTCTGTTGGCTGGGATCTCTCCCTGGTTCTCGGCCAGCACTTCGCGAACGTGCCGGGCGGCGTCCTCGCCCTCGTAGGCGCGCACCACGTCTTCGATGCCGCCGGTGAGCCTGATGACACCGTGGTCGATCCACATCGCCGTCTTGCACAGCCGGGCCAGGAACTCGTTGGAATGGCTTGCGAAGACCAGGATTCCGGAGCGCTCGACCAGGCTCTGCAGCCGGGATTGAGCCTTCTTCAGAAAATCNNTCCACGGCGCCGATGCCTTCGTCGAGCAATAGGATCTCGGGGTCGATGCTGGTGACCACGCCCATCGCCAGCCGGACCCGCATGCCGGTGGAATACGTCCGTAACGGCATCGACAGGTATTCACCCAGTTCGGTGAACTCGGCGATCTCATCCACCTTGGCCAGCATCTGCTTTCGGGTCTGCCCCAGGAACAGGCCGCGGATGATGATGTTCTCGTAGCCGGAGATCTCGGGGTCCATGCCGACCCCGAGGTCAAACACCGGCGCGACCCGTCCAGTGACCGTGGCTGATCCGCGGGTAGGTTCGTAGATACCCGAAAGTAGGCGCAGCAGTGTCGATTTCCCGGCCCCGTTGTGACCGACCAGACCGACTCGGTCGCCGAGGTTGAGCGACATGGTGATGTCCCGCAACGCCTCGATGACGACCACGTTGGAGTTGTTGCGTCCAATGGTGCCGCCGGCCTTGCCCAGGACGGCCTTTTTCAACGAGCGCGACTTGGCGTCGAAGATGGGAAATTCCACCCACGCGTCGCGCGTCTCGATATGCGGACCGGTCGACACGGCTTACAGGTATTGCCCGGTGCCCGAGCCGTGGCCGTGGCCGTGGCCCGGCTTGCCCGTTCCGGGTGGCAGCGCGCCCTGGCGCATCTGCTCCAGTTGCGAGCGGGCGGCCATCTGCTGGGCGAACAACGCGGTCTGGATGCCGTGGAACAGCCCTTCCAGCCAGCCCACCAGCTGCGCCTGGGCGATGCGCAACTCGGCGTCCGACGGCACGGAACCCTCGGTGAACGGCAGGGTGAGGCGATCGAGTTCCTCGCGCAGTTCCGGAGCCAGACCTTCCTCGAGCTCGCGGATGCTGATGGCGTGGATGTCGCGCAACCGGTTGCGGCTGGCTTCGTCGAGCGGTGCCGCGCGCACTTCCTCGAGTAGCTGCTTGATCATGGTGCCGATGCGCATGACCTTGGCGGGCTGCTCGACCAGGTCGGTCAAGGAGCGCTCATCCGAGTCGTCGTCGGGCATCGCCATGAAGCCCGGATCGCCGCCCCCTATGACCTCGATGCCTTCGAGATCCGGGTCATTGTTGCCGGTACTCAATCCCGTCACCATCCTTGGACTTAAGGGTGTGGCGCTGAGGCATTTCCGCGCCATTCGTAAATTCGGGCCCCACCGTTGTCGTAGATCATCTCCCACGACTTCGATTTCTCCAGTGACATTAGTCCGTCGGGAACGGCAAACCCCCGCACCGTCGGCGAGCTGGTGTAGATGTATCGGATATTGAGGTCTTTGACCGCCTCGACAACCCGAGGATCCGAATCGCCCTTGCGGGCATAGGCCCAGATGATGAAACGTTCGGGGCCCGGGCCGGTCTGCTGCGGGTAGTCGTAGTGGGTCCATAACGGGTGCAAGTCGGCCACCGCATACATCCAGGCGGTGCCGTCGGTGTTGGCATTGCCGATCAGGGTGTGGTGTGCCCCCGGCAGTTTGGCCAGATAGGCCATGGCCATGAGGTCTCGCTGGTCGATCATCACCGAGTCGTATTTGTCGCCCAACAGGACGATGTGCCGGTAGAGGTAATGCCGGCCAGTGAGCACGGTGGCTCCCACCAGCAGCACTGCCGTGGCCGCGACCCAGACCGGCGCCGGCAGGGGCTTGAACCTGTCGAACCTCTCGATGACTCGCTTGGCGAGTGCCACTGCGACGGAGACGATCGCGAACAACGCGATGGCCGCCATCGGTGTCACCAGCATGGTTATCACTGACGTGAGCCGGCGTGGATCGTTGTAGAAGAACTCGCTGAACTTCTCGATGGCGGAGCCGAAGAGGTTGTGAAACGGCGCGCTCGCGTAGATGGTTGCCACGCTGAGGACCAGCCACACCGCCGGCGGCCACCAGACCCTCTTGTAAAGCAGGATCGCCATGCCGATGTACATCAGCACGACCAGGCCGTATTGCGTCGGGAAGTCGTTGAGGTGGCGAGTGTGCAGGAGCAGCGTGTCGATGACGGCCTGCTTGGCGCTCTTGAAGCTGGGGAATGCGTGCCCGGCGATGACGTCGGCCTGCTTGAGCACCCCGATGAACTGTGGCGCCAGAATGAGCGCCGCCGGTCCGGCCACCGCGGCCAGGGTCAGCACGTCGGCGAGCCGCCCGCGCACCGGATGCCAACATGCGTCCAAAAGCCACCACGCCGACAGGAACAGGATGACGATGAACCCGCCGGTGAGATGTACCGACAGGACGCCGACGAGCGCCAGCACCGCCGCCGGGATGCGGTCACGGTGCCGCAGGGTCGAAGTGATCAGGAGGAACGTCGGCACCGCCACCCCGTATGCCGCCAGGTTAGGCATCGCGGCGACGCCGAACTCGACGAAGGGCACCGAGGTGAACGACGCTGACAGCGCGCCCGCAGTGGCCGCTACGCTCGCGGCGCGCCATTGTGTGGTGCGCGGCCTGAGCAGATGCCAGGTGAGTACGGCGGCGCTGACCGGGAACAGCCAGACCGATGCTGCCACCGAGCACAAGGTGTAGCCGGTGGTGGGTGCCGCCCCGGTGAGTTGACAGAACACCGCCGTCAAGGCGTGGAACACCGACGGGTAGTACAGCGCTTGATGTGTCTCGACATTGCGAAGCTCGCCCATGTGGGTCGACGAGGCCTGGCCGGTATCGAGGATGAAGCGCACCTCGTTGGCGTGCCAGACCGCGTCCCAGGTGCTGGGTATGGACTGCCAATGCGTGAGCCCGCGATAGGCCGCCCACATGATCAGCAGAGCGCCCAGCAGCACGCCGGCCGCTACCAACACCGCCGGCCCGCGACCGACTGCACGAGCCTCAGCTTCGGTGTTGCGGTAGCGAGCCAGTAGCAGCTGCAAACCCGTCGTCAGCACGCATACCGCGGCCAGCGCGGCGAGTGCAGTCCAGCCGTTCCAAGGGATTCCAAGCGCGCCGAAAGGAATGATCGCCAGCGCGACGACGCCGTACGTCAGTGCCGGGCCAACCGTGACGGCGATCGGCCAAGGTAACTGAGCGATACGTGCGACGATTGCTCCCGGCGCGATCAGCACGAGCAATGCGATCAGCGTTCCGAACCAGAGGCCCACTCGACTAGTATGGCTGGCCGGGAGTCCTGGCTCGCGAAGCCCCGATTTGTTGGCACGGCTTGAGCGTTTCCAGGCACCCGTCACCGTCACAATTCCTCCGCTTCGCGGAAGCTCTAAGGTGGCTGCTATGGCTTACGACGTCGCCCGGGTGCGCGGACTACACCCGTCGCTGGGTGATGGGTGGGTGCACTTCGATGCGCCGGCCGGGATGCTCATTCCGGATTCCGTGGCGACCACGGTGTCGACGGCATTTCGCAGGTCCAGTGCCAGCACTGCGGGTACCCACCCGTCGGCCCAGCGCAGCGCTGCCGTGCTGGAGGCGGCGCGCGCTGCGGTGGCCGATCTGTTCAACGCCGACCCGGCGGGCGTCGTGCTGGGCGCCGATCGTGCAATCCTGTTGTCCTCGCTCGCCGAAGCCTCGTCCTCGCGCGCCGGCCTGGGGTACGAGGTCATCGTCAGCCGTCTCGACAACGAAGCGAACATCGCCCCTTGGCTGCGCGCCGCGCACCGCTACGGCGCGAAGGTGAAGTGGGCCGAGGTCGACATCGAGACCGGCGAATTGCCCACCTGGCAGTGGGAGGGCCTGATCGGCAAGTCGACCAGGCTGGTTGCCGTCACCGCCGCGTCGGGGACGCTGGGCACGGTCACCGATCTGCGGGCGATGACCAAGCTGGTTCACGACGTCGGCGGCCTGGTGGTGGTCGACCACTCCGCCGCCGCGCCCTACCGCTTGCTCGACGTGAAAGAAAGCGACGCCGACGTGGTGGCCGTCAACGCCGTCGGGTGGGGCGGTCCGCCGATCGGCGCGATGGTGTTTCGCGATCCTTCGCTGATCAACACCTTCAGCTCGGTTTCGACGAATCCGCATGCCGCCGGTCCGGCACGCCTCGAGGTCGGCTTGCATCAGTTCGGTCTGCTGGCCGGCGTGGTCGCCAGCATCGAGTACCTCGCGGCACTCGACGAGACTGCTCGCGGGAGCCGCCGTGAACGCCTCTCGCCGTCGATGCAGTCCGCGGCGCTCTACTTGAACCGGATCTTCGACTACCTGATGGTGTCGTTGCGATCCTTGCCGTTGGTGATGATTATCGGTCGTCCTGAGGTGCAAATACCCGTGGTCAGTTTCGCTCTGCATCAGGTGCCCGCCGAACGGGTGGTGCAGCGCCTGGCGGACAACGGAATTCTGGCGATTGCCGACCAGAGTTCGCGCGTGCTGGATGTGCTGGGCGCAAACGACATTGGCGGCGCCGTTACGGTCGGTCTGGCGCACTACTCGACGACGGCCGAAGTCGACCAGTTAGTGCGCGCACTGGCGTCGCTGGGCTGACGCTCGCGGCCTGTTATACGGTCAGCACGATCTTTCCGTGCACCGTTCCGGCGACCAACTGTTTGTGCGCCTCGGCCGCTCGTTGGATGGGTAGGCGCGCGCCGATGAACGGCTTGACGCGCCCGTCGGCGAGCATCGGCCAGACCGAGGCGGTCACCGCCGCCACGATCTCACCCTTGCTGTGCGGGCCGTTCGCGGGCCGGCCGCGCAGCGTGGTGCCGATCACCCGCGCCCGTTTGACCATCAGTTTGCCGATGTTGAGTTCACCCTTCACCCCGCCCTGCATGCCGATACAAATCAGCTGCCCATCGGTGGCCAGGGCATCGATATTCCGGTCCAGATAAGAGGCACCCATGATGTCGAAGATCACATCGGCGCCCCCGGTCTCCCTTAGCCGCGCGACGAAGTCCTCGTCGCGATAGTTGATGGTGATCTGGGCCCCCAGGTCACGACAGGTTTGCAGCTTCTCCGCCGACCCGGCCGTGACCGCCACCCGGGCGCCCAACGCGCGCGCGACCTGAATCGCGTGGGTTCCGATACCGCTGGCCCCGCCGTGCATCAGCAGCAGCTGTCCCTTGCCCAGGTGAGCGGTCAGCGCCAGGTTCGACCACACCGTGCAGGCCACCTCGGGCAGCCCGGCGGCGTCGACCAGGTCGACCCCGGCTGGAATCGGCATGACCTGGCTTGTGGGAACCGCGACGTGCTCGGCGTATCCGCCGCCGGACAGCAGGGCGCAAACCTGTTGTCCAACAGACCATTCAGTGACATCTGAGCCCAATTCGGCGACGACGCCCGATACCTCCATGCCGAGGATCTCGCTGGCTCCCGGCGGCGGTGGATAATTACCCGCGGCTTGCAGCACGTCGGCCCGGTTGACGCCGGCCGCGGCGACCTTGATCACCACCTCACCGGGCCCGGGGGAAACATCGGGCACTTCTTGCCAGGAAAGTTGTTCGGAAGATTCGGCGACGATGGCGCGCATGCGGGCCACGTTATCCTTGTGAGCGGTGGCGTGGCAGAGCGGCCTAACGCACTCGCCTTGAAAGCGAGAGACGGCTAAAACCGTCCGGGGGTTCAAATCCCTCCGCCACCGCCAAAAAAATCCCGCCGCTAACCGGTCGGGATCGCGGCGGCGATGGTGTCCATGAGCGCGGTGTGACGACCTGCTTCGGGATCCCGGCCGGGCTTGCCGCTGCTGATCAATCCGGCGGAAATCCCGCGCGCGGGGTCGGCCCAGATGGCGACGTTGGACAGGCCGAGATTGCCGAACGCGGTCGGCGCGTTGCGCCCGAACGGCCCGAATCTCTTGGTTCCGAGGTTGAACCCGGTTCCCCAGCGGGCGGGCATCAGCCCTACCGCGAAATCCGGCCGCAACCTGCGCGATTCCTGTACGGCGCCGTACATGGTCTCCGCAGCTATCACGCGCACGCCGTCGAGTTCGCCACCGCGACGCCAAATTTCGGCGAAGCGCGACATTTCGTCTGCGGTCGAGACGGTATTGGACGAGGGAACCACGGTGGTCAGGAATTCCGCGGTGTTCGTGTACGGGATCATCTCGTGCACGGTGCCGCCGATCGCCTTTCGGAAGATCGCGGCGATAACCGGCGGCAGGGGTTGGCCGGTGGCGTGACTCGGCGCCACCAGCGGCACGTCTTCTTTGTCGACACCGAAGTTGGTCCAGCGGAAGCCGAGCGGATCGAGAATCTCGCTGGCCAAGATCTCGCGAATATCCTTGCCCGCAGCCGCGTAGATGATCTCGCGCATCAGCGGACCCCACGTCAGCGCATGGTAAATGTGCACCCGGCCGGGCCGGTAGAGCGGCCGCAATTGGGCGAGCATCTCCTGTGTGTACTCGTGATCGTCGGTGCGCTTGAGATCGGGCTTGGGCCCGGTGGGAAACGGCACGCCTGCGCTGTGGGTCAGGACGTGCCGGATCGTGGTGCGGTCCTTGCCGTGGCTGGTGTAGCTGGGCAGGTATTCGCACACTCGGTCGTCGAGGGCGAACACTCCCTGATCAACCAGCATGTAGACCACGGTCGCGGTAATGCCCTTGGCGGCCGAATACACGCAGAAGGGTGTGTCCGTCGTGACGGGGATCTTTTCGGCGTCGGGGGCATCGGTCGGGGCGTTGCCCCAGCCGTGGCCGATGGCGCGGTTGAGGACGACGCGCCCGTGCTGCCGGATGCACAACTGGATCGCCGGATGCATGCCGGCCCGGTACCAGTGCCGTGCCGCCTGCCAGATCCGCTCGACGGCGGCTTTGTCTATTGGCGAGTCGATTTCGGAGTGGTCTTCTTCACCGATTACCGTCACGGAGTCCAGGTCTATCGGCACCCGGATCTTGCCGTCTTGCGTAGGGTCCCCCACAGTCTTCGAGCGTACGTGGCGGCGAATTATTCGCCGGTGAACTGCGGCGGGCGCTTGGCGAACGTCGCCGAGATGCCCTCGGTCAGGTCCTTGGACGGCAGGAAGGCCGCATTCCAGGCGGCGACGTAGCGCAGGTTCTCCGAGACGGCGGAAGCGCGTTGCTGGTCGAGGACGTCCTTGACGCCGTAGACGGCGAGCGGCGGATTGGCGGCGATCTCGGCCGCGGTCGCATGGGCGGCGGCCAATGTCTGATCGGCGTCCTCGTACACGTCGTTAACCAGGCCGATCTTCTCGGCTCGGGCGGCGCTGATGTCGTGGCCCGTAAGCGCGAGTTCCCGCAGATGACCGTCGCTCAAGATCAGCGGCAACCGGGCGAGGCTGCCCATGTCAGCGACGATCGCGAGTTTGACTTCCCGCACCGAGAACTTGGCGTCGGAGCTGGCGTAGCGGATGTCGACCGCGGAAATCAGATCGACCGCGCCGCCGATACACCAGCCGTGCACCGACGCGATGGTGGGCGTGCGGCAGTCGGCGACGGCGTTGATCGCCTTCTGCATCCGCAGTATTTCGGCGTGAAAGTCGGTACGCGCCCGAGCCAGGGCGCCGTCGGCCATCAGTGGCGCGAATGTCCCGCCCATCGCGGGCACGTCCAGGCCATAGCTGAAGTTCTTGCCCGATCCGGTGATGACGATGGCGCGCACGTCGCGGTCGGCGTCCAGTGCGGCGAACACGTCCGGCATCTCCGACCAGAAGGCGGGCCCCATCGCGTTGCCCTTGCCGGGTCCGATCAGTGTTACCTGAGCCACCTGGTCTTTGGTTTCGACGGTGACGGATTCGTATGCTTCACCCATATCGAGACCGTAGCGCGTCAAGCTAGACGCTGTTCGGTGATGAGATCCGCTCTAGATAGAAGTAGTAGTAGCGGCCGTTATCCAGCACGCCCTTGCCGTTCATGATGCCCATCACCGCGCCGTCGTCGATCTTCTTGAAGTGGTCGTGCACCGGCTGCCCGTCGTAGACCATCGTCGCCGTGACTTCGCCGCGGAAGCCTTCCAGCCACAGGCTTGCCTCGCCCTTGCCCATCGCCTTGTTGGAGAACTTCTTCCCGTCGGCGTCGATACACACCAGCGGCTGTACGTCGTCGGCCGACTTGAAGGTCTTGCCGAACCAGCCGGCCTGCTCCAACTGGCCATTCATCTTGTGGCTGGTGCGGAACTCGCCGCCCTTCCACTCGCCGATCATGCCGTCGATGGTCGCGGGCGCAAGGGTTGCCCAGAAATCATCGAGCTCGGTATCGGAAATAGCGTCGGCACGTTCCTTGAACGCGGTGAACTTCTTGCGGGCCAGGCTCATCGGTCACTCCTTACGCTTCGGTGCGGGTAATCCAGTCGCGGGCAAACCGCAGCAGTGCGTCGTTTTCCTCCGGCGCGCCGACGCTGACGCGGACACCTTCGGTGCCGTATGGGCGGACCACAATGCGCGCGTTCGCGGCCTGCGTTACGAAGTCCGGTGTCCGGGGCCCTAAGGGCAGCCAGACGAAATTGGCCTGCGGCGGCGGCGACGTGAACCCGGCAGCACGCAGCGCGGCGCTGACTCGAGCGCGTTCGGCGACGACGGCGTCGGTGCGGGCCAGTAGCTCGTCGGCGGCGTCCAGCGAGGCAATGGCGGCGGCCTGGGAGATGGCGGTCACGGTGAACGGCACGTAGACCTGGTTCAGGGCGGTGATCAGCTCGGGGTGGCCCACCGCGTAGCCGACGCGCAAGCCCGCCAGCCCGTAGGCCTTCGAAAAAGTCCGCAACACAACGACGTTGCTGTGGGCGCGGACCAGCTCCAGGCTGTCGGGCAACATTGGCTCACGGACGTACTCGATATAGGCCTCGTCGATGGCGATCAGGATGTGCGGAGGAACCGCGTCGATGAAGCGGGTCAAGGCATCCGGGGCGACCACCGTAGACGTCGGGTTGTTGGGGTTGCAGACGAAGATCAGCCGGGTGCGGCCGGTGACCGACGCCAGCATCGCGTCGAGGTCGAACGTGTGGTTGGTCAACGGCACTTGGATGGCGGTCGCGCCGGCGACCTGGACTTGCGGCGGATACAGCTCGAAGCTGCGCCAGCCGAAGATCACCTCGTCGCCCACCGAGGCGGTGATCTGCACCAGCTGCTGGCACAGGCTGACCGAGCCGCAACCGACGGCGACATGTTCGGGAGCGAAATCCGAACCCAGGTGTTTAGCCAGTGCCGCCTTGAGTTCCATGCAGCCGCTGTCCGGGTATCGGTTGACGGCGTCGGTCGCTCGTTCGATGGCTTCCCGGACGCCGGGAAGCGGTCCGAACACGGTCTCGTTGCTGGCCAGTTTGATGGCGCCCGGCACGGTCTTGCCAGGTACGTAAACAGGCAGCCCGGCCAGCTCGGGCCGCAGGCGGGCAGTCACTTCGACAGCATATGTCGCCGCTGTGTACGCTATGCCTCCGGCGGTTCCGGGACAGCGGAACGGGGTCGGGTACCCTCAGGAAGTCCAATGGAGGCGTGCCAGAGTGGCCGAATGGGACTCACTGCTAATGAGTTGTCCCCCTTAAAGGGGACCGGAGGTTCAAATCCTCTCGCCTCCGCCAAGGGGAAAAACTGAACACAGGCGCCCGTAGCTCAACGGATAGAGCATCTGACTACGGATCAGAAGGTTGGGAGTTCGAATCTCTTCGGGCGCACTCCAGAAAATGCCAATTACCTGGGCCTAGGTGATCCGGGGTCGTAGCGGTCTATCTTCCCGAGGCTCGCGTTACCGGGCCCGCGCCGGTGCATGACGCGGCCAGGACGTGCTTGTCGGCTTTGACCACGTATCCGACGTGTGTACATTCAAGCATCGGCTGGAATGGATTGAGTTGGAAGTTCGGTACGATACGTGCCTGGTGGGAAATCGCTGCACAGGGCTTAGCTCGACAAATAGCGCGAACAATTAACGGTCAAGCTAATACTTAGGGGACGCTGATGCAGAGAGATCTGACCGATACCGAGGTACTCAAGGAACTCGAGCCGGTTGCCGAAGAGGGTCTCAACCACCATTTGACAGTCACCACGGAGTGGCATCCGCATGACTATGTGCCGTGGGACCGCGGCCGCAACTTCGCGGCCCTCGGCGGCGAGGATTGGGCACCCGAGCAGTCGCGCCTGTCCGAAGTCGCCAAGGTCGCGATGATCACGAATTTGCTCACCGAGGACAACCTGCCGTCCTACCACCGTGGCGCCGCGAATCACTTCTCGCTGGACGGAGCGTGGGGCCACTGGGTCAACCGGTGGACCGCCGAGGAGAACCGCCACGGTATCGCCATCCGGGACTACCTGGTTGTCACCCGAGGGGTGGATCCGGTTGCCCTCGAACGGGCCCGCATGGAGCACATGAGCAACGGCTATGACCCGTCCGAGGAGGAGCGCGAGATCCACGAGCCCGGTCCGTTGATGATCGCGGCGTACGCCACCCTGCAGGAGCTCGCGACCAGGATCAGCCACCGCAACACCGGCAAGATCTGTGATGACCCCATCGCTGAGTCGATGCTGGCGCGCGTCGCAACCGACGAGAACTTGCACATGGTCTTCTACCGCAACCTGTTCGCAGCCGGTTTCGACCTCTCTCCGGACCAGGCGATGGAGGCGGTCTGCGCGATCATCGAGGGATTCCGTATGCCCGGTCGTGGTATGCCGAACTGGCGGCGCAACAGCGTGATCATGGCCAAACACGGCATCTACGACCTTCGTCAGCACCTCGAAGTAGTCGTGATGCCCAACGTGAAGAAGTGGCGGATCTTCGAGCGCAACGACGTGACGGCTCGCGGCGAGAAGCGCCGCGAACAGCTGGCTATCTACCTGGCGGACGTGGAGAAACAGGTCGTTAAGTTCGAGGAGCAGCGCGACCGCATGCTTGCCCGCGAGGCCGCCAAGGCCGAGCGCCTGACTGAAGCAGCCGTCACCGCTTCCTAATTCGGCGCGTAGGACCCCATATTCTGTCGGCAGTTTTGTCGCCGACATGCACGTTTAACCCGCGGGGCTTACTATTTGAACGCTAGATGTCCGTCAGGCGAACAGTGGGCCCTGGGCGCCGTGTTGGCCGGGAGGCGTCGTCTTTGGCAAATACGTCGGCTACGTATCGGCCGACGACGCGATGTATGGATTTCTNNAGGAGAAGCACAGCCATGCGCGCGTAATTTGCAAGTTTTACGGACCCAGGTTCGGCTGGGACCGAGATCGCGCGGCACGGGCGGCCCACCGGGAGTTCGACACGCTGCATGGGCTGCGCGGCTACAACCTGGTGGGTTCGCCGCATCATGTGGTGCGGCCGCTTGGTGTGGACCGGGAGCTCAACGGTGTGCTCGCCATGGAGTTCTATGCCGGTGAGCAGTTCAGCCAAGCCATCAAACGCTCGATCCGCCACCGCTACGATCCCCACTTGTATTGGCGCCTCAAGGCACTGGCGTATTTCCTTGCGACTCAACATAATCGGACCGCTAGCGCCGACCAGGTCGACTTCGATGCCGACTGTCGCTATTTTAGCGAATTGGTGTACAAGCTGAAGGAGCGCAACCGCATCGGCGCGTGGGACACTGACGAACTGCTGTGGCTACAGGGGTTGTGGCGGGACAAGACGTCGATGTGGGTCGATCGGCAGGTCTGGTTGCACGGCGACGCGACACCGGCCAACTTTCTGTTCGGCCACGGGTTAGACGTTGCCGCGATCGACCTCGAGCGGGCGAAACGGGGAGACAGGATGTTCGACGTGGGTCGGGTCGCGGGCGAGATTCAGCATGCGTTCATGGCGGCGACCGGTCACGCCGATCGTGCGGAGCCATTCATCGGTCACTTCCTGTGGGAGTATTGCTGCCATTTTCCCGACCGTGACGCCGCGTTCGGATCGATTACCGCACGATTGCCGTACTACATGGCGATGAACCTGTTGCGGGTGGCCCGCAACGACTATATCTGCAACGACTACGGGGAGAAGCTGATCCGGCAGTCCAAGCGCCTGCTGCAGGCGTCCTGACGTGGCGACTGCCCTTACCGATGTCGCTGCCGTCGCGTTCGATGTCAATGGCACGTTGGTGCACATCCGTACCGATGAGCACCGCGAGGATATTTTCCGGACCATCGGGCACTTCCTGACCTACCAGGGCATCGACATGCGCCGGCAGCAGGTCCGTGACGAATACTTCGATCGCCTGAAGCGCCAACAGCGGGAAAGCCCGGAAAGGTATCCGGAATTCGATGCGGTGGCCATCTGGCGGTCGATCATCGACGACTTCGGCGGCTGTTACACCCGAGCGTTGCCGCCCGAACGTCTCGCGCAGCTTCCGCTGACTCTCGCCGAGATTTACCGCGGCGTTTCTCGCAAGAAGCTGAAACTGTATCCGCACGTGCGCACGATGCTTGACCGGCTGCGCGAGCGGTTCCCACTGGCGGTCGTCACCGATGCCCAAAGCGCCTATGCCCACGGCGAACTGCACAAGGTCGGGTTGGCGCAGTATTTCGACCCGATCGTCGTCTCCGGTGATCACGGTTTCCGTAAGCCGGACCCGAGGCTGTTCGAGTTCGCCCTCGAGCGGATGGGCGTGTCGGCGGCCCAGACCGTCTATGTCGGAAACGACATGTTCCGCGACATCTACGGCGCGCGTCAGACCGGAATGCGCACCATCATGTTCGACTCCGACCAGGGCACGAAAGAATACGAGGACTGCACACCTGACTACCGCGTCACCGATCACCGGGAACTGCTCGAGATCCTGGGGTTCACCACACCGCACGCCGATGCCGGCTAATTCACCGTAATGACCCAAGGTTCTCTCTCTGCGGAAACACGGCCATGTCAAACTTTCGGCGCACTTGCGATCAACCACCAGGGAGCATGAAGAATCGAATGACCGATCTCGTACGTAGCACCGACGCCGCCGCGGCCGGTCCCGGCAACCCGACCGTCGCACGCACCGGAACGTCGGCTGACGCGCTGCGCCAGGCCGTCAGCGACCATCTGGTGTACTCGATCGCCAGGCCGCCGGCAGCGCTCACGCCGGAGCATTACTACCGCGCGCTGTCGCTTGCTGTGCGCGATCGCATGCAGCAGCGCTGGATGGCCACCACTCAGAACTGGCTGCAAGGGCCCGACAAGGTGACGTGCTACCTGTCCGCGGAGTTCCTGATGGGGCCGCAATTGGGCAACAACCTGCTCAACTTGGGCATCGAGGACGCGGCGCGGCAAGCGCTGGCGGAGCTGGGTCAGGACCTCGACACCATCATCTCGTGCGAAAAAGAGCCTGGCCTGGGCAATGGTGGCCTCGGTCGACTTGCCGCCTGCTATCTCGACTCGCTGGCTACGCTCGAGCGCCCGTCTATCGGCTACGGCATCCGCTACGAGTTCGGCATCTTCGAGCAGGAGATACGCGACGGTTGGCAGGTCGAAAAGACGGACAACTGGCTGGTTTATGGGAACCCGTGGGAGATCGACAAGCCCGACGCCAGTTACATCGTCAACTGGGGTGGCCATACCGAGGAATATCAGGACGGCGCGGACCGGCCCCGTGTGCGTTGGGTTCCCCAGCGGGTACTCAAGGGCGTCTCCTACGACACCCCGATCCAGGGCTATGGCGTCAACACCTGCAACACCCTGACTTTATGGAGTGCACGGGCGGTCGAATCGTTTGCGGTGGAAGTCTTCAACACCGGTGATTTCTACAAGGCGGTCGACGAAGAGGTGATCTCGGAGACCGTCTCCAAGGTGCTCTATCCAAACGACGAGCCCGACGCCGGCAAACGCCTGCGATTGCTGCAGCAATACTTCTTCGTCAGTTGCTCGCTGCAGGACATCCTGCGCATCCACCAAGAGCGGGTTAGACAGCCGCTGAGTGCGTTGCCGCAGAAATGGGCAATCCAGCTCAACGACACCCACCCGTCGATCGCCGTCGCCGAACTGATGCGACTCCTGATCGACGAGCACAGCATGGCGTGGGACCAGGCGTGGGAAATCACGGTGGCCACCTTCGGCTACACCAACCACACCCTGCTGCCCGAGGCGCTGGAAACCTGGCCGCTGTCGATATTCGGTGAGGCTCTGCCGCGACACCTGCAGATCATTCTGCATATCAACGAAGCTTTCCTCGACGAGGTGCGTGCGCGCTTCCCCGACGACGAGGATCGCGTGCGCCGAATGTCGCTGATCAGTGAGGACGGCGGCAAGTGCGTGCGGATGGCGCACCTGGCCACCGTGGGCAGTCACGCGGTCAACGGTGTCGCGGCGCTGCATTCGGAGCTGCTGAAAGCCAGTGTGCTCAAGGATTTCTACGAGATGTGGCCGCAGCGATTCGGCAACGTCACCAACGGCGTGACTCCACGGCGGTTTCTGGCGTTGGCCAACCCGGGGCTGCGCAAGCTGCTCAATGAGACGATCGGTGATGGCTGGCTGGTGGAGCTGGACCGGCTACGGGGGCTGGAGGCCTACGTCGACGATCCCAAGTTCCGCAAGCAATGGCGAAAAGTCAAACGCGCCAACAAGGCACGGCTCGCTGAATACCTACACGTGTCGACGGGTGTCGAGCTGGATCCGACCTGGATGTTCGACGTTCAGGTCAAGCGGATCCACGAGTACAAGCGCCAGCACCTCAACGTGCTGCACATCATCACCCTCTACAACCGGCTCAAGAAGAATCCCGGCCTGGTAATCGCGCCGCGGGCATTCATCTTCGGCGGTAAGGCCGCACCCGGATACTTCATGGCCAAGCGGATCATCAAAATGATTACCGCCGTCGGCGACACCGTCAACATCGACCCGGACGTAAACCGGTTCATGAAAGTCGTTTTCGTACCCAACTTCAACGTTCAGAACGCGCATCTGATCTACCCGGCCGCGAACCTGTCGGAGCAGATCTCCACAGCGGGCAAGGAAGCCTCGGGAACCGGGAACATGAAGTTCATGATCAACGGCGCGCTGACCATCGG
>PLSK01000322.1 GCA_003165155.1 Mycobacterium sp.
CGACCGCGCGCCACAGGTAATGGGTAGTGCCGTTGATCTTCACGAAAACCTCGTCAAGGTGCCATTTGTCGCCGGGGCCGGGTCGGCGCCGACGCAGCTGGTTGGCGTAGTCCGGACCGAACGCGGCACACCAGGACCGGATCGTCTCGTAGGTGACCACCACACCGCGGGCAACCATCAACTCCTCGACGTCGCGCAGGCTCAGCGCAAAACGGTGATACAGCCACACGCCTGCCCGATGATTTCGATCGGGTACCGATAGCCCTTGTATCTTGCCGCAATCGCCACAGCGACCAATCCTGGCAGCACCACACCAGACCAACAACTTGACGATGCCCGCGGTACCTACGATGTGGTCGCTGGGCGGGGTGCGTCCATACGGTTGCGGACGATGTGTTCAACCAGGATCGGGACGAATGCCTGGATCGGTGCACTGATCAACTGTTGGGCGGCCTCCTCGCACCACCGCGTGATCTCGGCGGCGCGCTGGACGTCGCCGCGCCCCTCGTGCCGGGCCAACTGGGCTGCCACCTCGATCAAGGATTTGGCAGCGGCCCGCTCGGACTCGTTGTTTACCGCTATGCCAGCGTCGGCGCGTTGTGATCCCGCGTCCAGTTGTTGTCGTGCAATCTCGTCACTTACGTCGGGTGGGATGACGAGCAGTGTGAGGTAACGACCGTCGCGACCGAACACGATGACGCTGGCCGGCTCATTGGAAGTGAAGCCCTGCAACTGGACTGTGAGGCCGGCGATCTCGACCTGTGGCGGCGCCTCCGGCCACGCATCGAGGTGGTAGCCCACCATGGTGACCTGGCCCAACCGTTCCGACAACCGCGCAACCAATCCAGGTAGCTCGACAGCTAGCTGCGTTGAACGCGGCCACCACACCCCATCGAGATACGCCGAGGCAGGCGGGTCGGGTTTGAGCTGCAGCCGCGGCTCGCTCGCGGCATCGACTACCGACCGACCGACTTGCGGCTCGTCGTTCATCGCTGGGTTCCCCTTCCGCTCGGCGGGCTCCAGCACGGACTTTGCCGGAACGACACCCTGTGCCCGACCGACGCTCAAACCGATACCGCATTCTAGGGTTGTTACGCTACGCCGCCTGGGTAACGGCAGCGGTGGCACGCGGTGAACAACGTGAGCCGGGCAGCAGTAACTTGGAACCGAGACTCAGACGAAGGGGTTCAAAATTCGGTCGACACGGGGTCAGTTTTCAGGCGACGCCGACGCAGCCGATTCGACCGCCCCGTGTGAGGTGGCAGCTCTGCTTACCGTCCTGAGGCCGGTGCGATGAACGGGCGCAAGCGCGCAACTCGCCCGCCGGCAACACTGACGGTGTTACGTCCGCGCTGATCGCGGCTGCCGACGAACTCGGCCGACTGGCGCAGCCTCAGCGCACCGCCGCCGGATGCGATGGCCTAGCGGGGCTTTGGTTGCCGATCACCCTGCGCGGCTTCGGGGCCGCCTTTGACACGCTTTACGCGCCTGAACTACGACAGCATGGACGAGCCTTGGCGCCAAACATGAAAGCAAAAGCGCCGGGATCAGCCGGGAAATCGGACTGTGGTCCCGGGCATCAGTTGAACGACTCGACCGCGGCATTCCACTTCGATTCCGGCGGCGTCGCGTGGATCCACGCTGATGATCACGCCCTTTCCGCTGACCCGCAGGTGTAGGTGCAGACCGCGGTAGTGGATCGGGAATGCCAGTACGCCAAGGGCTTCTGGCCAGTGCGGGGAGAGGATGATGCGGTCAGACCGGGTTTCCATCCCGGTGAAGCATCGCTGCATGAGGTCGACGCTGCCGGCCATGGCCGCCAGGTGAATGCCTTCGGACGTGGTGCCGCCCTGTATGTCTGAGACGTCAGACTTTAGCGCCTGTTGGAAGAACTCCATTGCACGATGGCGGTTGGCCCGGGCGAGCACCCAGGTATGCACCACACCGCTGAGTGTCGACCCGTGCGACGTGCGGGCCAGGTAGTAGTCAACCATTTTTGGGACTTGGTCGGGTATGAAGCGGTAGCCGAGCCGGTCGAGTAGCTCACACAACTCGGTTGCCGACATTAGGTAGAGCAGCATGAGGACGTCGGCCTGCTTGGAAGCCTTGTACCGGTTCACGTCGTCGTTCTCCACATCGAGGATGCGGTCGAGGCGTTGGATGTTGCCGTACTGCCGCCGGTAACGGTCCCAGTCCAGTTCTTCCAATTCGCCGTATCCCTCGAATTGGCTGATGACGCCGTCGTGGAAGGGGACGTACATCCGTCGGCTTACCTCGTCCCAGTGCGCCAGTTCGTGAGTGTTCAGTTCGAGTGTCTCCAGTAGATCGAGTCGGTTCGGCAGCGGTAGGAGTTTCAGTGCGTCGAGGGCCCGCATGATCACCCAGACCGCCATCACGTTGGTGTAGGCGTTGTTGTCGATACCGTCGTAGGGCGCGTCGGGGTAGCCCGAGTGGAATTCATCGGGCCCGATGACGCCGCGGATGCTGTAGCGATCGCGTTCTTGGTCGTAGGTGGCCCTACTCACCCAGAAGCGTGCGATCTCGGCCAGCATCTCCGCGCCATAGTCGATCAGATAGGCGAGATCCCCGGTGACCTGATAAAACGCCCACGTGCCATTGGCGACGGCGATGCCGATGTGGTGCGCACGAGCGCTCGAGTCGGGATTCCACCGGCCGCTGCGCGGATTGAGGTGGAGCTGTTGGCTTTCCTCGCGTCCATCGCTGCCGGATTGCCACGGGAACATCGCACCGCAGTATCCCGCCGCCGTGGCGGCCTGACGTGCCTCGGGCAGGCGCCGGTAGCGGTATCCCAGCAGCGACCGGGTGATCATAGGCAGCCGTAAGTTGAGTACTGGGAAGATGAACAGCTCGTCCCAGAAGATGTGCCCGCGATAGGCCTCACCATGGAGTCCGCGCGCCGGTACCCCGACATCAAGGTCGGAACTGTTGGGTGAAACCGTCTGCAGCAGATGCAAGAGATGCAGTCGCAGGATGCGCGATTCGTCGGTGAAGTCTTCGAACTCGATGGACAGGCGCTCCCACAGATGTACCCAGTCATTCAGGTGCCCGTCGCGCAACTCGGCGAACCGGCCGAGTTGGCTCAGCAAGCGCTGGGCATCGACAGCAGGTTCGGACGTCGCGGCATCGCGCCCGGTGAACAGGGTCACGACCTTCTCCACGGTCAATTCGTCACCGACCGACACCTTGACGGCGATGATGTGACCGATTTCGGCCGCCTGGTCGACAAGGTGGTAGGTAGCCGGGACGGGAGTCCCGTCACGCCACACGATGCTTCGCGCCGCCATGGCAATGGGAATGCGCGACTGGGTCGTCTGAACTGTCAGCAGCACAGAGTGGTCATTGATCTCCCGCTTTTCCACCAACCCGAGATGATCGTTGGCCAAGTCCCGATACCGCTCGACGAGCGAGTTCGTGACGTTGCCGTCCAGCGTCGAGCGAATCTCGATTGTCCCTGACCAGTCCTCGGCGACGATCGTCGTCTTCAGGGCACCGACGTGGGGCATGTGCATCGCGGCGAATCGTTGCTGGGTCAGCGAACTGGTGCGTCCGGCGTCGTCGCAGAAGCGCACCTCCCTCGTCAGTATCGCGCCGCGAAGGTCGAGGGTCTGTCGGTAGGACAGCACCCGGACCGCGTCGATGTCGAACCAGCTGCCGCCGTCGACCCGGAAGGTCAGGGCAAGCCAGTTAGGCAGGTTGACCAGACTCTCGTTGTCGATTGCGGTGCCCGATACGTCGTCGACGAGACGGTTGTAAACCCCGGCGGCATAGGTGCCCGGGTAGTGCACCTGGCCGGCCTTCGATTCGGGCGCGGCGCCCCGGGTGGCGAAATAGCCATTTCCCACCGTGCACAACGACTCACGAAGCTTCTCGCTGTGCGGGTCATACCCCTCATAGGTGAAATCCCATGCCGTGGAGGACTTCTGATGTTTGTTCGCAAGCCAATTCGACCCGCGCTGGATGAACTCCCGCACCTGATCGGGACGCTGCAGAGCGAAACGGGCGGCCGTCTTGCGGTCGCCATCCTCGTCGTGGCGCACCACGATCCCGATGCCGTCGAATTGGACTGCGTCGAAAGCGTCTTCGTCGGTGAGGTCGTCGCCGATGTAGATGGGCAGCAGGGAGCTCGTAGGGTCGATGCGATCACGGATCCAGGCCAGCGTGGTCCCTTTGTCCCAGTCGATGTCAGGTCGCAGCTCGACCAGCATGCGCCCGCTCGTCACGCGTAAGCCATCTCGCTGTCCGAGCTTGTGTGTGGCAGAGACGACTTCGCCGATGTGCTCCGGTGCGACCTCGCGGTAGTGAACCGCGACGGCGAAGCGTTTGTGCTCCACCCGCACTCCGGGAATCTGCGCCAGGCTCTCGCGCAACTCGGCGGCCGCGCGCTCGAGGACAGGCACAAAGGCGGCGGCGGCCTCATTCTGGTGATAGGTGCCGTCCGGTCCCGTCAGCTCAAACCCGTGGCTGCCGGCGTACCAGAGCCCGGGTATGCCTACCCGGGTGCGGATATCGGCAAGGTCGCGACCGCTCAGTATGGCGACGGAGCATTGCGCCGCCAGGCTTTCCAGCGCCTTGGCCGCGCCATCGGCGAGCGTCGCCGCACCGGGATCGGAAACGATGGGAGACAGCGTTCCGTCGTAGTCGAGGAACAACACCGACTCTCGGGCACTGGTGATGCCGATCAACTGACCGTAGGACTCCAGCGCATTCGGGATTTCCGAGATGCGCTTGTCACCTGTGCGAACCGCGACGTCGGCTAGGTCGGCGACCACGACGTCGGCACCGCACCCCAGTAGTCGGTCGGGATTCCCGGAGCGGTCGACACCGATGACAAGTGCGAATCCGCCGTCGCGACCCGCAATCACACCGGCATCGGCGTCCTGGACGACGACCGCGCGTTGCGGGCGCACACCGAGTCGGCGGGTGGCCTCCAAACGGACAGCGGGGTCGCCGCTGCCCGCAAGCCCGAGCCCGCGCGCGACCGTGCCGTCGATGCAGACATCGAACAGGTCATCAACCCCGGCAGCTTTCAACACTTGCTGACAGTGATTGTTCGATGAGCAGGCCGCCGTTGCGACGTCGATGCCCTGCAACTTTCGCGCCAGCGCCACCGCCGGTTCCAACAGTGGTGCGCACGCCGCGGCGTCACTGCAGGCCGTGTCGGTGAGCACACCGTCGAGGTCGAAGATCACCGCGTCGTGGTAGCGCGGGTCGATGATAACCGGCAGCTTCATGGCAAGACTTCCTGCTCAAACCGCTGTGACGGCTGCGGGCCGATGGAACGCCTC
>PLSK01000095.1 GCA_003165155.1 Mycobacterium sp.
ACGCTGATCGACTCCCATTAGGGGCATTCCAGCAGCTGCACAATGTGCGCGATCGGGTCCAGGATATCCCTCTCCTTGTGAGTAATGCTCCGCCGGACAGCGGAAGATACCAGGTCGGGGAGCCAAAGCAGGTGCTCGTCACGCGGAGACGCCTGCTTGAGTTGGCACTGGCGGCAGATCACTTCTGCGGACCGGAGATCCCTAACGATTTTGGTGTCGTAGCTGCGCTCGTGCTGTGTCTCCCGCTGCTCCAATACCATCAGGTGCACCGGGCCTTCCAATGGGTGAGTCCCGCTGCAGAGATTCTCGGCTACCTGCCGAAAGCAGCCCTGGCGAGCCGCATCCCCTCCCTCGTTCCCGATCGGCATCTTGCATGACACGATGCAGACCTCGTTGCCATTCTCGTCGCCGAGGTACTCCGCGATCTCTATGGCCCGCTGCCGCCCGTCGTCGGTGAGCAAGCTCTGTGTTGTGTGCCAAAAGGTGCCTCCGACGAGGCTTCTGAGACCGTCGCGGAGCGGCTCGATTTGGTCGCGGTGGGTGACCACCGCAGACATCAGATAGAAGGTCTTGCGATCACCCTCCAGCTCGAAGCTCTCGTCCAGGAAAGCAACGTAACCGCCTGGGGTGCGTTGATACGCTTCGGCGAGCAACGACGCGGTACCGCCCTGCAGTACCCACCCTCCACGGGACACCCGCATACCGTATTCGGTATGCCCAGACACGCCCCGCGCGTGTCGGCGGTAACTAACTTGATCTCAGTCGAGCAGGGGGGTGAGTCGACAGCGGGCGCTGCCCAATTTAGAATCGGACGCCTCCGTGGAGTTATTACACAACTTGTCCGGAGACCGGTGCGAGGGGAATTCTGCCGCGTAGGGTAGTCAAAAAGTGGGAGGGCAAAAATATGGCCGGGCTATTCAGTATGGCTCCGGATGCGGTCGACATGTCGGCGGCGGCTGAGGCTGGGATCAGCCAGGAGATGGCGGCCACCACCGGGGCCGGAGCTGCCGCGCTCACCGGGGTGATACCGATGGCGCCGGACGAGGACTCCGCGCAGTTTGCGGCCGCGCTGAACGCCGCCGGAGCTGCCTACATCGCCATGGCGAACCAGCACGTGGGAGAGCGGACCGCCTTTTCGGGTGCCCAGAGCCTGGCCTCTACCACCAGCACAGCCTCCGAAATGATCAGCGCGGCCCTCTCCGCGATTCCGTCTTGAGGCTGCGGCGTGCCGGACCCTAGGTGGACCGGGCCCCCCGAGGGGGTCGCCCTGATTTTCGAGGCGGGCAACCCAGCATCGGTGATCGCCAACACCGTCGTATGGGTCACCGAGACCGCGAACAAGGAACTTTCAATAGGCCTGTCCACGGTCAATGCGTTTGCCACCGCAGCCCAGTGGCAGGGTTTCGGCGCGCTTGCCTCGATGGTGGCCAGCAACGGACTCAACCTCGGATTGCAGACGCTGGTGGGTTGGACGGCGCACAAGATCGCGGTGACGCAGGCCGCCGTGGAGGCCTTTACCCTGGCTGCTTCGGCGGTAATTCCCTCGTTGGTGTCCATCACCAATCGCGCCGAAGCGCAGGTGCTGAACGCCACCAACTTCATGGGCATCCATACGCCGGCGATCATCGAACGTGACGTCGAATACTACGGCGAACACTGGCCGCACAATTCGAGTGCGGGCTGGGCGTACGCCAGTGTGCTGAGCACGCTGAGCGCGGCGTTGGCCCTGCCGCCACCCGCGGCCCCGATGGGCGCCTCACCGGCGGCACCGGCAGCAGCCGGCGAGGCCTTGGCGCAAGCCGCGGGACAGAGTGGGATGAACGACGTCGCGCAATTGACGGGTCAGACCGGCCAGGCGGCGGGGCAGACCGCTGCTGCGCCGGCAGACGCCGCGGGCCAGGCCAGTTCGCTACTACAGCAACCGATGCAGCTGATTTCAGGCTTGACGCAACCCCTGCAACAGCTGGTCTCGGCGCCGATGCAAGGGATTCAGGGTTTGACGAGCATGCCGCAGGGGCTGATGTCCTCGATGAGCGGCCTACTTCAGTCGGGCGGGGCTTCGAATGCCGCTGCTGAGGCTGGGGCCGTCGCCGAACCCGTGCTGGCCGGCGGGGGCGCAGCGGGAGGCCTCGGCGCCGCGTCGGCGGGTGGCGCCGGTGGGCTCGGTGGTTTCCCGGGCGCCGGACTTACCAGCTACACCCGCCCCACCAGCAGTTTCGAGCCAGAGGCCGGTGGCAGACCAGGTAGCCTGCGCGCCGGCGTGCTCAACGCCGCCGAAGTACGTGGTCCCACAGCGTCCACGGGAATGGGCGGCAGCCCGATGCCGATGTCGCCGGCGGGCATGCTCGCCCGGGGCACCGGTAGCGAATCCGATAAGGCCGTGACGCGCGTGCGTGTCGTCGTTGGCGGCGACCGCACGGACTCGGACTAACGACTCATCGACCCGCGACTCCAGCGGATGGGCCCCGGCTCTCTTCGCGCGCTACGCGCGCTCATCGCCCGGGACCGGCCGGCCCCGCGAAGGCTTGCGCGATCGCCAACCAGCGCCGCGCGTCGGCGCCGACCGCGGTGATGTCCAGGGTGCTGCGCGCGCGCCGCTGAGTCACCAGAAAGCAGAAGTCCTCGGCGGAACCAGTCACGCGCTGGGCGGCATCCGGCGGACCCCAGGACCAGGTATCGCCGCCTGGTCCGCGCAACTCGATCAGGAACGGCTCGCTCGGAGGAGTCAGATCGTTGATGACGAACGCGTAATCGCGGGTGCGTACCCCGATGTGTGCGATCGACCGCAGTCGGTCCGTGACGGGCCGTTTGACACCGAGGGCGTCGGCGACATCAAGGCCGTGCGCCCAGGTCTCCATCAACCGCGCGGTAGCCATCGATGGCGCGCTCATTGCCGGCCCGAACCACGGTAATTTCCGGCCATCGGCGACGGTCAGCAGCGCCTCATGCAACCGTCCGCGGGTGGCCCGCCAGTCGGCAAGCATGGCGGCCGGTGGCGTGGTCGCCAATTCCTCGGCACCGGCGTCGACGAAGCCGGCCGGATCGGCTGCCGCGCCGGAAAGCACTTCAGCGAACGCCGCTTCGTCGGTCACCGCGGTCAGCGCAACCCGGTCTGTCCACAACAGGTGGGCGATCTGGTGTGCGATAGTCCAGCCCGGCGCGGGCGTCGGATCGGCCCAGCCGTCCGCGGATAGCGCCGCGACGAGCGCGTCGAGGTCGTCGCTTTCGGCACGCAAGTCGGCGACGATCGGCCCGGGACCAGCCATCATTGCCTCCGAGGGGAAATCACCCGTTGTACTCTAGCGACTTTTCGCTGGCTGACCGCGACGGCCGATGACGCTGTGCACGACGAGCCCGAGTAGATATAACAGTGACCCCACCAGCACGAACGTGGGTGCGTGCCCGTCCTCGGGAATCAACGTCGCGGTGATCGTGATCGAGACGATAAATGCCACCCAGAAAAGTGCGTCCTGTACCGCGAACACGTGTCCGCGTAGAGCGTCGTCGACGTCAATCTGCATCGCGGAATCGGCGCACAGCTTGATCATCTGCCCGGTCACGCCCAGGAAGAAGCTGCACGCCACCATGACCGGTAGCAGCAGCCCGGCCGCGGCGACCTGGATGAGCGCGGCGGCCGCCAATGCACCGTTCGCTGCGGCGTAGCGTCCCCAGCGCCGCACCGTGGGCGGGGTCAGCACGGTGGCCAGGAAGGACCCGAGTCCGGACGCGCCGAAGAACAGCAGCGCGACACCCAAGCCGCCGACGGCAGTGTTTTTCGTGTGATGCGCGAGCACCAACATCAGCAGTGAGTTGATGCCCACCACCATCCGGTGCGCGGCCAATGCGGACAGCGTGGCCGCGACCGTCGGGTAGCGCACGACCGTACGCGCGCCGTGCAGCCAGCCGCTGATCACCGCGTAAACAACGGAGCCGTGGATCGCGCGCTGGGTGTCGTCGGGGCCGAGTACGCGGGGGCCGAACCGTAACGACAGCAGCAACGCAATCAGTATCGGGATCACGGTCAAGAAAACAATTACGGAGGCGCCCTGATCGCCGGGGCCGACGAACCAGCGGGGTAGCAGCATGAAATTGGCGCCGACGAAGGCCGCTACCGCGCCCGCCGCGGTGGCCACCGAGTTCATCGTCACTACCTCTTCGCGCGGCACCACATGGGGCAGCGACGCCGACAGGCCGGACGACACGAATCGTGAAAAACCGTTGGCGAATAGCGCGCCAAGCAGCAGCGGCATCTCCCCCGCGCGGAGCGCCAGGATCGTGCCGATCCCGGCGATCAGCGCGAGGCGGGTTAGGTTCGCGCCGACCAGCACCCACTTCCGGTCCCAGCGATCCATCAGTGCCCCGGCGAACGGGCCCAGCAGCGAGTAGGGCAAGAACAGCACCGTGAACGCGCGCGCGATCGCCATGGGATCCGCGGCGCGGTCCGGGTTGAACAGCAGTGCTCCGGCAAGCGTCGCCTGGAAAAGCCCGTCACCGAACTGACTCGCCATCCGCACCTGCAGCAGTCGCCAGAAATCGGGCAAATCGCGCACCGACCGCCACATCTCACCGGCTGCGCGCGACTGCGTCCGGGTTTGAATCACAGAACCGACTTTCAGGATTAGGGGTAAGCGAGGCGGGCGCCGCCCCCACGGTAAAAAACTGGCGCCCCACCAACAGTACAAATATCCGTGGCCCGCGCTCATTTGCCCCGGGTGATTCTGCCAAGGGTGCGATGATGGTTCGGTGGCGCAGTCCGAAGATCCCGAAGACTCCGTCGCACCCGCCGCGCAGCGGGTGCGGGCGGGGACCTTGTTGCTGGCTAACACCGATCTTCTCGAACCGACGTTTCGCCGCAGCGTGATCTACATCGTCGAGCACAACGACGGGGGCACGCTGGGCGTGGTCCTCAACCGATCCAGCGAGACCGCTGTCTACAACGTGTTGCCGCAGTGGGCCAAACTGGTGGCTAAGCCAAAGACGATGTTCGTCGGTGGACCGGTGAAGCGCGATGCGGCCTTGTGCCTGGCGGCGCTAAGGGTCGGCGCCGACCCGAACGGCGTGCCGGGTCTGCGGCATGTGGCCGGCCGGATGGTGATGGTCGATTTGGACGCTGAGCCCGAACTGATCGCACCGCTGGTGGAAGGGGTGCGAATCTTCGCGGGGTACTCCGGCTGGACCGTTGGTCAGCTCGAAGGCGAGATTGAACGCGACGACTGGATCGTGTTGTCGGCGTTGCCTTCTGATGTTCTGGCCGGGCCGAGAGCGGACTTGTGGGGCCAAGTGCTGCGCCGGCAGCCGCTGCCGCTGTCGCTGCTTGCTACCCACCCGATCGACGTCAGCCGAAACTAGGGCTCCTCCCCGACCCCCGTGGGCGCCGAGGCGTTCCCGCCACCGTCTCGCGCGAGTCTGCTCGCGAGCACCGCGCAGACGACCAATTGGATCTGGTGAAAGATCATCAGCGGCAGCATGGTCAGCCCGACCGTAGCGGCGGGGAAGAGCACCAACGCCATCGGCAGGCCCGACGCCAGGCTCTTTTTGGAACCGCAGAAGAGCAGGACGATCGCGTCGCCGCGGTCAAGTCGGGCCAACCGGCCGATCACCGTGGTCCAGATCAGCACCACCGCCAGCAGCAACGCGGCGACAACGGCCACCAAGACCAACCGCCACGCGTCGACGCGTACCCAAATGCCTTGGACAACGCCCATCGAGAAAGCGGTGTAGACGACTAGCAGAATGGACCCGCGATCGACGACCTTGAGTAATGCCGCATGCCGTGCGGTCACCGCGGTAATCCATGGCCGCGCCAGCTGGCCCGCGCCGAACGGCAGCAGCAACTGCAGCACAATGTCGCGAACGGCGGCGGCGTCGACGCGGGGCGCGCCACTGGTGTTCATCAGCAGCACGACCAGCAGTGGGGTCAGCACCACACCGAGGATGTTGGACAACGATGCACTGACGATGGCCGCCGAGACGTGGCCCCGCGCGATCGAGGTAAACGCGATGGAGGACTGCACCGTTGACGGGACGAGGCATAGAAACAGCAGCCCGTTGTACAGGTCCATGCTCAACACCGAGGGGACCAACGCCCGGGCGGCCAGCCCGAGGACCGGGAAAATCACGAACGTGGTGGCCAGCACCAGCACGTGCAGCCGCCATTGCCGGACGCCGTGCCAGGCCTGCTGCGGCGACAGCCGGGTGCCGTATAGAAAAAACAACAACGCGATGGCCGCTTTGGCGGCTGTGGACACCGCCTGAGCGGCGGCACCATGGGCTGGGAGCAGAGCGGCAAGCGCCACCGTCGCCGCCAGGCTCAGCAGAAAGGCGTCGATCGGAATCTTCGTGAGCCAGGGCCGCCGCGTCACCGTGACGGCACGCGCAGCAGCCTGATCAGTGGCAAGACTGGGTGCACGCCACGCAACTGCCGGCGCAACTGGCCGGCTTGAGGTTTGAAGTTTCGCCGCGTAGCGCGAAGCGCGCGCTCTGCCAGGACCCGGCAGCCAGCGTGCCCAGGGCGCCGACAACACACACGATCATCACGACAACAGCGGTGCGCGGGACGGCAGCCAGCGCCACCACACCGCCGGCGGTCAGCATGACCGCGGCCGCCAGCTGCGTCGGCGCCATGGCGCGCAGCGCTACTTGGGTGGAATTAATGGTCTGGCTCTGCGCAAGTGACCAGCTTCCGAACCCGGCGGACGCGACCGCCGCACACATGCAGAGCACCCCCGCGATCAACATGGCCTCACAATACGAGTTCGGCCGTGAAGCCGCCTGCCGGGTTACCGGTGCGATTGTTAATATCTAGTTAGTGCTCGGTTAGTGCTGGGGCCCGAAGTTGAAGTTCGGCAGTGGCGGCAGTCCTGGTACCAGCGTCAACAGGTTCGGCACGGATTGCTGGGGCGACGTCTGGCTGGACAGGGCCGCTTGCCCGGGAACACGGACCGGGGCCGCCGTGGGTGCTTGGGCGGGGATCCCGACCGGCGCCGCACTCGGTGCCTGCGCGGGCAGCGGGGCCGGAGCCCCTGGGACGGCGACCCGGAATCCGTTGATGATGGCGTCTGTCGCCGGCCCATCGGAAACCGCCTGCGAGAAGGCCGTGGTCACGGACAAAGAAACCAGGTATTTCTCCGACCCGGAGGTGGCGATGACATGGCGCCGCGAGGTGTTGAGCGTCATGTCGTTTTGGCGGTACGTGCCTTCGATGACGGACGACGGGAAGCCACCGAAGTCAGCCCGCGAGGCGTTCGTGGTCTGCCAAGCCTGCAGCTGCTGGCTGTCGACGAAGCCGTGCGTGATGGCATCCTTGGGATCGAATTTACCGACCAACTTGTACACCACCACCTGCGCGTTCGATGTGTAGAGGCTGGCGCCGAGGCGGTCGGCGATTACCGCGAAGGCATCGGGCACGTTGGGATCGGGAACTTGAGTCCAGCGACCGGGCACCGGGAGCGTGATGTCGAGGGCCTTGAAGCCCTGAGCCTTTTGCGCCTCCAGCTTCACGCCCTTGGCCTGCAGATAATCATGGAGCGTCCCGGTGACGGCGGGAGCCGGCGCGGGGGGCGTCGCCACCACGGCCGCGGGTCCCGGAACCACCGGCACGGCGGCGGCAGTCGATGGCGCAAATCCGTTCGGCACCGGCGGGGTGGCGACGAATCTGCTGGCCCCCCCGGGAGCGGTGACGCTCTGCGCGGGTGGGGCCTGCGCGGCGACGGCGGGGACGGGTTGCGGTGCCGGAGGCAGAGGATCAGCCGAGGCCTTGGTGCCCGCGAAAAACGCGACACCGAGCACGCCGGCGACCATGCCCACCGCGAATGCCCGGTAACTGGGTGCGATGTGAACCATCCGCGTCGATCCTTCCCAACGGCCCGGGCGTGAGCACCCGTGATTTAGAGCCTGACTGTAACCACGGTTCAAACGTGGGGAACAGGCTCGACATACAGCTGGGATGAAGCCCTGACCGGCGCGCAACGCAACCGAGATCATCCTGTGGCCGGAGTACCTGACGCGGCGGTCCTTATACCCTGTGCAAGTGACCGAATCCCCGACCGACGCGCCTAGTAGCTCCGATGCGCCGCGCTACCGCTACACCGCCGAACTGGCGGCCCGTATCGAAGGCACCTGGCAGGACAACTGGGCGAGCCGCGGGACGTTCAACGCTCCCAACCCGGTCGGCTCGCTGGCCGCGACGGATGGGGCGCATACCTTGCCGGCGCCCGGCGAAAAGTTGTTCGTGCAGGACATGTTCCCTTATCCATCGGGTGACGGACTGCACGTCGGACACCCGCTGGGTTACATCGCCACCGATGTCTACGCCCGCTACTTCCGGATGAACGGCCGTAATGTGCTCCACGCATTAGGGTTCGACGCGTTCGGGCTGCCCGCCGAGCAGTACGCAGCCCAGACCGGTACCCACCCGCGCGCCAGGACCGAGGCCAACGTCGTCAACTTCCGGCGACAACTGGGCAGGCTGGGCCTCGGCCACGACACCCGACGGAGCTTCTCCACCACCGATGTCGAGTTCTACAAGTGGACCCAGTGGATCTTCCTGCAGATCTACAACGCCTGGTTCGACACCGCAGAAAACAAGGCCCGCCCCATCGCCGAGCTGATCGCCGAATTAGATTCCGGTGCGCGCCGGCTGGAGGACGGGCGGGACTGGGCGACGCTATCGGCGGGGGAGCGGGCCGACGTGATCGACAGCCGCCGGCTGGTGTACCGGGCGGATTCGATGGTGAACTGGTGTCCGGGTTTGGGTACGGTGCTGGCCAACGAAGAGGTCACCGCAGACGGCCGCAGCGACCGCGGCAACTTCCCGGTATTCCGGAAACGGCTGCGGCAGTGGATGATGCGGATAACCGCCTATTCCGACCGGCTGCTCGACGACCTCGACCTGCTGGACTGGCCGGACCAGATCAAAAGCATGCAACGCAACTGGATCGGCCGCTCCACCGGTGTGAACGCGCTGTTCTCGGCTACGACAGGCCGCGCCGACTCCGCCACAGAAGTCGAGATCAAGGTATTTACCACCAGGCCCGACACCATGTTCGGCGCCACGTATCTGGTACTCGCGCCCGAGCATGACCTGGTCGACGATCTCGTCGCCCAAGCGTGGCCCGACGCGACCGACCCCAGCTGGACATTCGGCGCCACCACACCGGGTGAGGCCGTCGCCGCCTACCGTCGCGCGATAGGCGCCAAGTCAGACCTCGAGCGTCAGGAGAGCAAGGAGAAGACCGGCGCCTTCTTGGGCAGCTACGCGAGGAACCCGGCCAACGGTAAGCCGGTGCCGGTTTTTATCGCCGACTACGTGTTGGCCGGTTACGGTACCGGGGCCATCATGGCGGTTCCGGGCCACGACCAGCGCGACTGGGACTTCGCCACGGAATTCCACCTGCCGATCGTGGAAGTCATTGCCGGAGGTAATATTTCCGAGTCCGCGCACACGGGCGACGGTGTGTTGGTGAACTCCGATTACCTCGACGGCATGGATGTGACGGCGGCCAAGGCGGCCATCACCGCCCACCTGGAGTCCGAAGGCCGAGGCCAGGCGCGCGTCGAATTCAAGCTCCGCGACTGGCTTTTCGCGCGCCAGCGCTATTGGGGCGAGCCCTTCCCGATCGTCTACGACAGCGACGGACGCGCACACGCGCTCGACGAGGCCGCACTGCCCGTCGAGCTGCCCGACGTGCCGGACTACTCGCCGGTGTCGTTCGACCCCGACGACGCCGACAGTGTGCCCTCTCCGCCGCTCGCCAAGGCAACCGATTGGGTGCATGTCGAGCTGGACCTGGGCGAAGGCTTGCGACCCTACAGCCGGGACACCAACGTGATGCCGCAATGGGCCGGCAGCTCCTGGTATGAGCTGCGCTACACCGATCCGCACAACTCAGAGCGGTTCTGCGGCAGGGAGAATGAGATCTACTGGATGGGCCCGCGACCGGCCGAGCATGGCCCGGACGATCCGGGAGGAGTCGACTTGTACGTAGGAGGCGCCGAACACGCGGTGCTGCACCTGCTGTATTCCAGGTTCTGGCACAAGGTCTTGTACGACCTGGCTCACGTCAGCTCCCGCGAGCCTTACCGCAGACTGGTCAATCAGGGCTACATTCAGGCCTTCGCCTACGCCGATGCACGTGGGTCGTATGTGTCGGCCGACAACGTGATTGAACGCGACGGCGGCTTTGTCTATCCGGATCCAGACGGTGACATCGAAGTCTTCCAGGAATTCGGGAAGATCGGTAAGAGCCTGAAGAATTCGATATCGCCGGATGCGATTTGTGACGAGTACGGCGCGGACACGCTGCGGGTGTACGAGATGTCGATGGGCCCATTGGCGGAGTCTCGGCCGTGGGCCACCAAGGACGTCGTTGGCGCGCAACGCTTTTTACAGCGGGTCTGGCGGCTGGTGATCGACGAGAACACCGGTGATACCCGCGTGGTCGACGACGCCGAAGACCTGGACACCAACACGCTGCGGTTGTTACATCGAACCATCGCCGGAGTGTCCGAAGACTATGCTGCACTGCGCAATAACACCGCTGCGGCCAAGATGATCGAGTACACCAACCACCTCACCAAGGAGCATCGCGGCTCGACGCCACGAGCGGCGGTAGAGCCACTGGTACTGATGTTGGCTCCGCTGGCTCCGCACCTGGCCGAGGAGCTATGGCTGCGCCTGGGCCACACCGCCTCGCTGGCGCATGGGCCGTTCCCGAAGGTCGACCCCTCTTACCTGGTCGAAGACACGGTTGAATACCCGGTGCAGGTGAACGGAAAGGTCCGTGGCCGGGTGGTGGTGGCCGCCGACGCCGACGAGGACACCCTCAAAGCCGCGGCGCTGGGTGATGAAAAGGTCCGGGCGTTCTTGGCCGGTGCCAGCCCGCGCAAGGTGATCGTTGTCGCCGGCCGACTGGTCAACTTGGTCGTCTGAACTCGGAGGTAGCCCAGCTATCGCCGGCCGGGCCGCAGCACGACCTCGTGGAGGTGGCCGTCGCGCGGCGTAGCCACGGCGTTGGCGACCGCCGCCGCGACGGTTTCGGGCCGCAAGAAGTTGGCGGGTTGGTACTCGCCGCCCTCGAACGCGACCAGTTCACGTTGCATATCGGTGTCGGTGCGGCCTGGAAATACGGAAGTCACTCGAAGTTGCGGCTCGTCTTCGCGCAAGGAGTCGGCAAACGCGCGCAAGGCGAACTTGCTGGCCGTGTAAGAGGCCATGTTTGGCGAAGGTGTGCGTCCGGCACCGGAGTTGACGAACACCACCTGACCGCGAACGCTGCGCAGCGCCGGCAACAGGGCGAGCGTAAGAGCGACTGCCCCAAAGACATTGACGTCGAACGTGGCGCGCCATTCTTCGACGCTGGACTCAGCGACGCGGCCGGGGATGGAGACCCCGGCGTTGTGCACCAGGACGTCGAGTTCGTCGACGATTTCGCAGCTGGCCTCGATCTCGTCGGTGTCGGTCAAGTCCAGCGGAAAGGTTGTGGCGCCGAGCCGCTCGGCGACGGCGTCGAGCCGGTCGGAAGGCCGGCCGGCGAGCAACAGGGTGTGTGTCGGGGCCAGTGCCGTGGCGATCGCCGAACCGATTCCGCCCCCGGCGCCGGTGATCAGTGCAGTTGGCATGCAACGCAGCTTACGGGTGCGGTTAATCCCGTTAAGGATCAGCCATTTTCATGCCCGCTTCCGCGCGGGTGCTCCTGCCGGGCCAGATGTCGGGTCACCGGAGGCCAGGCGCTCGAGTGGGGCCAGCGCCGTCATCAGAGAGTTCAGATCGGACCCGGAAAGTTGACTGAGCATCGCGGCCAGGGCAGCACGCCTGTTAGCCAGCGACTCGCCGTGAACCGCGCGGCCCCGTGGGGTGATGTCAACCAGCACGGCGCGCAGGTCAGATGGGTCGCGCGAGCGTCTGACCAACCCGACCTTTTCCAACCGGCGGATCGCCACGGTGGTGGTGGGCGTTCGCACCCGCTCGTGCGCGGCCAGGTCGGTCATGCGGATGGGGCCCTTATCGAGCAAAGTGACCAGGATGGATAGCTGAGCCAGCGTCAAATCACCGGCGACGCCCCCGCTGGGGTCACCACGACGCAGCATGGAAAAGAGTTTGGACAGCGTGCGGTGCAAACCTTCAGCAAGCTCTGTCACCTCGACTGCGGTGGATTCGCTGTCCGCCATAAGTCGGCAGTCTAACCCGACATGGGCGGTCTACAAGCTACCTATCCCGGCTCGGCAAACAGTGTCAAAGCACCTGGGACAGAAAACGCTGCAGCCGCTCGGTCCGGGGCGCCTCGAATATCTGCTCGGGAGTCCCGCTTTCCAAGACCTTGCCGTGATCCATGAAAACGACCGTGTCGGACGCGGATCGGGCGAAGCCCATCTCGTGGGTGACGACGATCATCGTCATACCGTCCGCGCCGAGATCGGCAATGAGTTTCAGAATTCCTTTGACCATCTCCGGATCCAGCGCGGAGGTCGCCTCGTCGAAGAACATCACCTGCGGGCCCATTGCCAGCGCGCGGGCGATCGCGACCCGCTGCTGTTGGCCACCCGAAAGCATTGCGGGGCGGGCACCGGCCTTGTGCTTCAGGCCAACTCGGTCCAGCTGGGCCAGCGCCAGGTCGCGGGCCGCGTCGGCTGAGAGGTGTCGCAGTTTGCGCGGTGCCAACGCCACGTTCTTCAGGACGCTAAGCTGGGGGAACAGATTGAACTGCTGGAACACCATGCCGATGCGTTGGTGGAGTTCGTTGGGATCGTCGCGCAAGACCGATCGGCCGTCCAGCAGGATGTCGCCGCTATCGGGCTCATGCAACCGGTTCAGGGTGCGTAGCAGCGTTGACTTACCGGAGCCGGACGGTCCGACGATGGCGACGGTGCTACCCGCGGGCACCTCGATATCCACGCCGCACAGCACCTTGTTGCCGCCGAGGGTCTGGTGAATAGCGTTGGCCGCCAGCGATACTGGCTCACGCCTNNGCCCCCGGCGAAGCCGGGTGTCGATGTAGTTCACCAGATGCGTTAATGGGACGGTCAATATCAGGTAGAAGGCACCGGCGGCCACCAGTGGTGACAAGTTGCCGGTCTGCGCGTTGAGGTCGCGGCCAACTTGAAACAGCTCTCGCTGTTGAGCGATCAGGCCCAGGAAATACACCAGTGCGGAGGCCTTCAACAGGGCGATGAGCTGATTGACCAGTGCTGGCAGCACCCGCCGTATCCCCTGCGGCACGACAAACAATCGCAGCGCGGTCGAATAGCTGAAGCCAAGCGCGCGGGCGGCCTCGAGCTGGCCGGGGTCCACGCTCTGGATTCCCGAACGCAGAATCTCGCCGATGTAGGCGGCGGCCGTCAACCCCAACGCCGCAATGCCGAGCGGATAGGGATTGTTATGGGTCAGCCCGCTCACCAGGGGCCCGACGCCCAAGCCGATCAACAGGATGATCACGACTTCCGGGAGGCCGCGGAAGATATCGGTGTATACCCGCGCGGGCCAGCGCAGCCAGCGGGAGCGGGACATTCCAGCGACCGCCAGCGCCATGCCCAGAATCATTCCGATGACGGCGGCACTGTTGGTCAAGAAAATCGTGTTGGGCAGCCCGGTGAACAACAGGGCCGGAATGGCCTGGCGGTACATATCCCAGTCGAAAAATGAATCCCGTAACTGGGCCAGGGTCGACTTCGGCTCGGCCGGTCCCACCGGCGCGTGGGGATGACTCGCGGCGATCGCGGCGAAGTCCGGCAGTGTCGGTGCGGCGACGGCCCGGGATCCCGGTTTCCAGCCCGGCGGCAGATTCCTTGGCACCCACTGGGAGTAGAGGTCTGCCCAAGTGCCATCGGCGATCACGGCGTCGAGTCCGGAGTTGAGTGCGTTCATCAACGGCTGGTTGTCTCTGGCGACCGCGTAGGCCACGAAATCGCCCGGGGTATAGGTGTTCGCGACCACCACCGCCTGGTCACCCGGGCGCATCGTGGTTGCCGCCAGCATTGCCGGCGCCACCCAAGCGTCGAGCTGACGGTTCTTCAGGCTGGCGTACACCATCGCGAAGCCGGGATACTTCACTGGTTGCAGATGCAGGGTGTTGACGACGTACGACTCCTCAACGGTGCCCTGGACCACACCGATCCGCTGTCCGGCTGCGAGATCGCTGAACCTCTTGATCGCTGAGCCCGGGGGTACCACCAGCGAGTAGTAGCCGAAGTCGTAGCCGTTGGTGAATGCGACGGTGTGGCGCCGCGTTTCGATGGTTTTGATCGCCGAGGATCCGACGTCGAAACGCCGCGTCGCTACCTGGGCGAGTAGCCCGGAGAAGTCCGTGCCCATGAAGCGGACTTCCAGGCCCAGCTTGGCGGCGATGGCAAGAAGCAGCTGGTTGTCGAAGCCGCTGAATTGCCCGGTGGGGGTGACGCAGATGTTTGGCGGCGCGTCCGACAGGGTGCCGACTGTCAGGACGCCGGGCTTGCCGAGTCCCAGCGCTTCCTTATTCACCGAACTCAACGGTTCGACGTCGGGAGTCGTGTGGTCGTTGTCCTGGCCGAAGGCTCCCGTCTCGGTCAGGTCTGCGGGCAGCGTCGTCGCGCTGTCCAACCCGGGCGGTGCGCATTGGTTTCGGTCCGCTGCCGCGGGTGCCGCCAGCGTCAGACCGCACACCATCAGGATTGTCGCGGCCAGTCCGAGCAGCTTCTCGCCGCGCTTCGCGCGCCGGCCGTCGCACAAGCTCATCACGGCCACCGTATCGGCCGGGCGCCGATTTGGCTTCTTCAGAGCGCTTCAGAGAGAGAATGCCTGCCGCAGGGGGCCGGGATCAGCGTGACCGGCAGAGTCGGGCGCGGCGAATACTCTGCGCCGAATCAGTTCGGCCAGCATGGTCTGGGCCATCAGGCTGGAGCGGCCGACGCATGCTGCGCGTGCGGCTTCGGGGTCACGCCGGTGGATCGCGGCCGTCTCGTCTTCGTAGCACGACAGCATCCCGCCGCCGCCGGTTTGGTAGGTCATCCAGAAGGTGCGGGGGATGAGGTTTTGCGAGGCTCGGATTGTGGCGTGCAACCGCGGTCCCGCGTACTCGTCGTTCACGGTGCGCCGGTACTGCTCAGCAATTTCAGCAAAGGCCCGGGATTCCTTTGCGGTGCGCAGCGACCGCATGAGCACGTCGAGTTGCCCCAAGATCCGCGGCGTGGGGTTGGTGGCCGCGCGTGCCGAGGCAATGCCGTTGAGCATTCCGTCGAGCTCGTGATGCTCGAGCACAGTGTCTTCGTCGAACCGCTCGACGAATGCGCCCCGGTGATAGCGAGTCGCCACGATGCCGTCGTGTTCGAGTTGCACGAGCGCCTCTTGAATGGGGACGCGACTGACTTGCAGCGCTTGCGCGATCTCATTGCGGTCGACGCGGTCGCCGCTGCGTAGCTTCCCGGTCAGCACCAGGTTGAGGATGTGCGACACAACCTGGTCTTTTTCCTTGACCCCGTATTTCTTTGGCATCGAACTCTTTCGGCACCGCTGTGGCCCCCAGCGCTGGCAAGTTTCTCATGACCGGGCATCGATTGGGTAGGCAGCCGGTCTAACGACTATCGCGCCACTTGCACAGCGCCTCGGCGGCGGTCAGGTCGTAGTCGGGACCGGTGCAGCCGAGGGTCAGCAGCGTCACGCCGAGGGCCGCCAGGCCCTTGGCGTTGGCGATCAGCCCGTCGACACCTTCGCCGCGGCGCACACCGCTGTTGTTCTCTACCCCGGCGGACCGTTCGATGGCGGCCGGGTCCCTCCCGACGGCGACGCAGTGGTCGCCCAGTGCGGCGGCGGCGGCCGGGTAGCTGTCGACGGTGGTGAAGCCGTGCCAGACGTCGCCATATTCGGCGACCAGCCGAAGCGTCTTTCGTGGGCCTTTGCCGCCGATCAGCACCGGGATGTCACGGGTGGGTGCCGGGTTCAGTTTCGCCAGTCGCGCCTTGATCCGGGGCAGCGCGGCGGCCAAGTCGTCGAGGCGGCTGCCGGCGGTGCCGAACTCGTAGCCGTACTCGTCGTAATCCTTGTCTTTCCAGCCCGAGCCGATCCCCAGGATCAGCCGACCGTCGGAGATGTGGTCGACNNAGCATGGTCCAGCATTCGAAGTGTGGACCGTCGGGATCGCCGTAGAGCGGGAAGAAGTGGTCCCAGTTGAAGGCGATGTCGACACCGATGTCTTCGCAGCGCCGAACGGCGTCGCGGATGTTTCGGTAATGCGGGGCGTGCTGCGGCTGAAGTTGCACGCCGATGCGAACAGGGCGATCGGGGCTCATACGACCACCGTATGCTCCGTGAGTTGGCAGGCTTCAGCCTGCCTTGAGCACCCCGCGCAGTAGGTCGATCAGTACCAGCGGCTGGTCGCTTTGTACGGAGTGTCCCGAATTGTCCACGACGTGCGTCTTACGAAAATGCGTTGCGCGGCTGCTTAGTTCGGCCGCGTCCTCGTCGGTGACGAAGCCCGACAAGCCCCCGCGCACCAGGGTGATGGGCGCGGACAGGGCGTCGACGTCGTTCCATAGACTCGGGAAGTCGGGGACTGCGCGGATGGCGTCGTAGCGCCACGTCCAGTTGCCGTTGTCGAGCCGCCGGGAGTTGTGGAACACGCCGCGGCGCAGGGCCTTCACCTCGCGATGCGGTGCCGCGGCAATGGTCAGGTCCAGCATGGCCTGGAAGCTGGGGAACTCCCGTTCGCCTTGCATCAGCGCGACGGTGCCGCGTTGGTCGACGGTGAGCTCAGCGTGCCGCTGCAGCGCCGATGGGGTGACGTCGACGAGGACGAGCTCACGCACCAGGTCGGGCGCCAGCGCGCCCAGCCGTATCGCCGTCAGCCCGCCCAGCGACATGCCCACAACGAGTTCGGCACTCGGCGCGTGCTCCCGCAGTACGGGTAGCACGGCGTCGGCGTTGTGCTGCGGGGAGTAGTCGCCGTCCTCGCGCCGGCCGGAATGGCCGTGGCCGGGAAGGTCGACTGCCAGCGCCGGTTCACCCAGGCCGACGATGATGGTGTCCCACGTGTGTGCGTTCTGGCCGCCGCCGTGCAGAAAGACGATCCGTGGGGGAGTGCGGCCCCAGCGCAGCGCACTGATGCCGCCATCCGGCGTGTCCACGTCGATCCGCGCTACCTCGGGTAGTGGGCCCGCGGCGCCGGCCTGCTCGGCGTTCTCGGACAGCAGCGAGAACTCAGACAATTCCGCTAGGCCGTCCTCAGATATCTCGGTCACGATCTTTGACACTAGAGGACGTACCTGCGCCGAATGCCGCGGAACCGCTCCCACATCGCGGCGGTGCGTTCGGCCTCGCTCACCATGGTGGTATCCGCCGGGAGCGCGCGCATCAGCTCGTCGCACTTGACCACCCGGGTGTGGAAAACGGCGGGTTCGCCCTCGAGCATGTGACGGTAGGTCAGGTTGCCACGTTCGAAGCCCTGGGTGTCCAGCCAGTTGTGCACGCCCGGATCATGGTGAGCGATAACGAGGCGAATGCGGCCGTCGCCGTCGGCTACGGTGCGGCTCGGCGTGTAGCTGACCGGACGGTACAGGTAGTCCATGCTGTTGAAGAACACACCCATGTTGGTGAACATCCACAGCCCTTCGTGGGCGTCGAACTCGACGATCAGCGCTTCGTCGGCATCCAACTCCCAGTACATGTTGGCCGCGGCGCGGCCGCGTTTGTTGTCGGCGCCAGGTGAGTCCACCCTCGGAATAGTCGGGAAGGTGTTCGGGCGGTCGGCATCGACGCCTCCGTAGCTGAACGGGAACTCCGGCCAGTCAGACATCAGACCGGTGACGAAATCGCCGGCCCAGTCCATCGCCTCGACCATGTCCGCGGGGGTCGGCAACGATTTGGGGGAGACCATGTCGATCCGCTCGATCCGCAGCTGCGCGGGAAGCTCATCCCACCGGTCAAACCCCTGGCGGATGAACAGCTTCCGCGATCCCGAGGTGGTGGGCAGCCAGTTAGGCCCGCGTTCGGGGCCGCCTATGTAGAGCTCGAATTCTCCGTCGCCGGCGATGCTGAGTTGTTGGCCGAATATGTTGGCCTCCGGGGTGTCACCGAAGGGTTCGTGCAGCACGCCCGGCCCGGGTGTGCGCGGACCCTGAACCGTGACGTTGAAGAACCGCGAGGTGCCGCGGGTGCCGGTGAGCCGATAGGTCGACTGCCCGTCGATCCACGCCTGCTGGTAGGTGAAGTCAGCGCAGTCACCGCCGAGCTTGCGCGTCGGGCCGCAGAATTCGTGCAGCGCGGGGTAGCGCGTGTCGCGGGTCTCGAGCGCCAGATCGAATGCCTGGCCGAGGTTCTGGGTGAGAAAGCGGAACGCATCGGTGCGCTGTGCACCCGAGGCAGCGTTGGCGTCTTTGAACACCTGCTCGCCCGCACGCTGCAGCCGCCCGCAGAATGCGGCCCACGCCGATTGCAGCGCCGCGTCGTCGGGACCGTCATCAAAAGCCATAGTGAGCCATTCACGCACCCAATCTGTTCAGCATTTCGCCGACGACATCGCATGCGCGCCGGGCGGATTCGAAGCGGCCCTCTGCGTCGATGCGGGGACCGATCAACTCCAGGTCGAAGCCGTGCGGGTAGCCGCCGGCGAGGGTTTGGGCCAGGAAGGCTTCGAGCGGAATCGTGCCGTCCCCGGGAACCGCCCTGGCCGGCAGCGCCCGGTCACCTAACACGTAATCACTCAACTGGATGAGCTCCGTTCGTGGCAGGGCGCGCCGCGCCAGCGCTTCGAAATCGGCTTCGGTCCAGCAGTGAAACACGTCGATGCAGATGCCCAGGCCACCCATCTCGGCCAGCGTGATGGCGTCGCGCAGCGTATGGGCCAGGTGTATGTCGGCGTACAGATTGGAGGCCGTCTCGATTGCCAGCCCTACACCCGACTGCCGAGCGTGCTCCACGCCAGGGGCGACCAGGGCGCAGAACTGCTCGGCAGCCAGTTCCCAAGTGAGGGCGCCGCGGCCGCCGGTGAGCATATAGATTGTGCGCGCACCCACCTGGGCGGCGGCTTCGATCACGGTGGACAGAGCTTCCCGCGCGGCTTGGGGATCGCTGCTCAGCCGACCCCCGGCGAAAACGTGCGTAACCGCCTCCACGGTGTAGTCGTTACGCTGCAACAGCATTGGGAACTCTGGATCGAGGAGCTGACTATCCAGGATGCTCAACCGTGAGACGCCGAGTGCCGCCCAGCGTGCCTCCAGGTCGGCCAACGACTCGCCGTAAAAGGTGACGTTATGAACTGACAAACGTTCATGCGCTTGTTTGGGGGCTCGAGTCACGTCAGCCTCGGTTCTCGATCGCTACGCCGAACCGCTCACGGAACGGCCGGAATTCGGCGTGCAGTGCATCGAGGTCTTCGCCGATGTCGACAAGCAGTTGGGTGGAATACCTGAACTTGCCGTACCGATCACCGCGATTGTCGGCCAGATAAGCGCGCATCGCCGATCCGGCCGCATCCGTGAGCTCACGACCACAGAACGCGTAGTAGCGCGCGACTGTGGCGACGTGATCGGCGACGAAGTCGGTGTAGCGAATGTGCAGAATGCGCGGATCGTCAACCAGGGGATTAGTCATCGTGTTGGCGACACTGGCGCGGGTCATCTCGAGGTGCTTCTTGGCTTCGGCGTGCAGGTCGACGGGACCGACGATGCCATCCATGATGTCGGCCATCATCATGGTGCGCGACGCGGCAACCTGCACCGGGTCCCGATGCAACCAGACCATCCGGGCATCAGGGTACGTCTCGAACATCTCCTTGAGCCGGAATCCGTGAAAGCCTTTCAGCACCCAGTATTTTGGTGACCGGTTATATTGCAGCTGCCGCAGCATCGCCTTGTGCAGCCGGTACTGCGCCGCGGCGTCGGTTGCCAGGCCGCCGACCAGCGACTGCATCGGCACCCGCCACCATGCGGTCGGTGTCATCACCCGGAAATCGAATGCCCAGGTCCGTTCGTCTTCGGGTAGGCCGTCGCCCAGCATGTCGTTATAGGGATGGCTGTGCAGCCATTTGGGCATCTTGGCGTTGATCTCGCGCCAGTCCCCGTCGGCCTGTGCGCGTCGGCCGTCATCTGGACCGGCGAGGCCGGGCGGCGGGGACGGATACATCACTTCCCAGAACCGCAGTGCCCGCGCGTCCGGATCGACGGACATCAGCGCGTGCATGAGCGTTGTCCCCGAACGCGGTTCGCCAGTGACGAACATCGGCGCCGCGACCACTTCATCGCCGATCGGGTATCGGTTGCGGTCTTCGATGAATTCCAGTCGTGATGTGAGCAGCCATCGGCATACCTGCGCGGCTTGGGATCTGCCATCGGCATCCATACTGAGGCCGTTCAGGTGGTCGACAGCGACTGCGAACCGCTCGGGCAACGTGGGGTCGCCGTAGTCGTGTAGTCCGGTTTCGGACTGAGCGGAGCGCAGCAATTCGGTGGCGTCCAAGCGCGCGGTCACGTTAGCGCACCGCACAACCGCACCAGTTCGTCCTCGGCCGCGCGAACGTTCGCCGCCGAAGATGCCGCGTACTTCAGGCCGGCCATCGCGCCGTAATCGAGGATCTTGGGCACCCGCAAACCCGCATCCACAAAATTTCTGATGATCTTCGCGACCTCCTTCGGTGTCCCGTGCGGCACGGCGGCGAGGAGCATCTCCGGCTGCACGCCGTCCAGGAACCGGATGATTCGCTCCCGGGTGAGTACCGCGGGATCGATGTCCTGGAATCCACGCCAGCCGGTGCCCATCGGGTGCTCGAACCCGAAGCCGCGCAATGTCTCCGCTGAGACTTGCAGCAGAAACGCCTTGACCAGGGGAGCCCGCAGGATGTCGGCAAGCGCCTTCTCGTCCTCGCCGATCAAGCACACCTGGATGAAACACGGTGTGATCGCCAGCGGATCGCGGCCGGCGCGGTCCGCGGACGCCCTTACCGCGCAGAGCATCTCGGCGTAATGCTCGGGAGTCCAGGCCCCCGCCGGCCACCATCCGTCGGCGTGCCGGCCGGCGATGTCGAGCATCCGTGGGCCGCTGGCACCGATCCAGATCTGGGGTAACCGACCCTCGTATGGTTCGGTGTCCAATCGCGCGTGTCGCAGCGTATAGAACTGCCCGTCGAAGTCGATGGGGCCGTGGCTTTCCCACAGCAGCCGGATCACCGTCAGGGCTTCCTCGAAGCGGGCGACCGGGCGCGAGAAGTCGAAGCCGTACGGCATGGTGTTCTCGCTCTCGCCGCTGCCGAGACCGAGGATGAAACGTCCCTTGGCGAGGTGGTCGATGGTCAGCGCCGTCTGCGCAAGCAGGCTTGGATGGCGGCGCACGGTGTCGACGACGGCGGTGACAAGCGGAACGTTCTCGGTCAGCACCGCGGCCGCTGCGGCTATCGCCAACCCATCGAGGTGGCGGTGCGGGGAGGGCGAGGCGCTCGCCAGGTCGGTGAATTCGGGAGTCCAGAGGGCGTCCGGCCAGAAGCTGACCATGTGATCGGGGAGCCAGATCGAGTGGTAACGGCCGCTGTCCAGCTCTTTGAGGCGGGACAGGTCGAGCGGAAGTGTCGTTCGGAGGAACGCTGCGGGCTGCAGTTCCGCTGATGGCATGTGTGCTCCCGCTCTCGTGCTTTGCGCACAATGCTAAGCAACTGCACAGCACAGGGTTGAGCGGGCCCCAAAGTCCGCACTCGGTGCAGATAAGGCCGAATCGTTAGTCGGCGCCGATGATGAACTCTTCGAGCTGGGTACGGGCGATATCGTCGGCGAGCTGCTTCGGCGGGCTCTTCATCAGGTAGGCCGACGCCGCGACGACGGGTCCGCCGATGCCGCGGTCTTGGGCGATTTTCGCCGCGCGCACCGCGTCGATGATGACGCCAGCCGAGTTCGGCGAATCCCATACCTCGAGCTTGTACTCCAGGTTCAGCGGCACGTCGCCGAACGCGCGGCCCTCGAGCCGGACGTAGGCCCACTTGCGGTCGTCGAGCCAGCCGACGTGATCGGACGGGCCGATGTGCACGTCTTTGGTCTTGAACTCGCGCTGCAGGTTGCTCGTCACGGCCTGAGTCTTGGAGATCTTCTTGGACTCCAGCCGCTCGCGCTCGAGCATGTTCAGGAAGTCCATATTGCCACCCACGTTGAGTTGCATGGTGCGGTCCAGTTGGACGCCGCGGTCCTCGAACAGCTTGGCCATCACCCGGTGGGTGATGGTGGCACCGACCTGGCTCTTGATGTCGTCACCGACGATCGGCACACCCGCGTCGGCGAACTTCTTGGCCCACACCGGGTCGGAAGCGATGAACACGGGCAGCGCGTTGACGAAGGCCACCCCGGCGTCGATGGCGCACTGCGCGTAGAACTTGTCGGCCTGCTCCGAACCCACCGGCAGGTAGGACACCATGACGTCGACGTTCGCGTCCTTGAGCGCCTTCACCACGTCGACAGGCTCGGTGTCGGAGATCTCGATGGTCTCCGCGTAATACTTGCCGATTCCGTCCATCGTCGGGCCGCGCTGGACGGTCACGTTGGTCGGCGGTACGTCGGCGATCTTGATCGTGTTGTTCTCCGACGCGAAGATCGCCTCGGACAGGTCGAAGCCGACCTTCTTGGCGTCCACGTCGAACGCGGCCACGAACTTCACGTCGCGGACGTGATACTGGCCGAACGTGACGTGCATCAGGCCGGGAACGGTGCTGTTGGCGTCGGCGTCGTAGTAGTACTGCACGCCCTGAACCAGCGAGGACGCGCAGTTGCCGACGCCGACAATGGCGACCCGAACCTCCGTCGACGCCTGGGGCGCCACATTGTGCTCACTCATAGGACGTTCTCCTAACCTCATACATATTTGTTTCGGGTGTTCTCGCGTGCTTCTCGGGCGTTCGTTTGGTGCGGGGGCTTTACGTTTGTTCAGAGAGGCCGGGGGCTGCCCGCTCTGCGGCGATGAGCTCGTTGAGCCACTTGACTTCGCGCTCGCTGGACTCGAGCCCGAGTTGGTGCAGCTGTCGGGTGTACCTGTCGAACGAGTTGCTGGCCCGCGCCACCGCTTCGCGCAGACCCTCCCGGCGCTCTTCGACCTGACGGCGGCGGCCTTCCAGGATGCGCATCCGTGC